>NZ_JBEYUK010000014.1:0-177321 GCF_040643475.1 Streptomyces sp. NPDC047130
TCACCGAGTCGGACCTGCCGTCCAAGGGCCAGCTCGGCTCCTACCAGCAGGCCGTCTACTACGGCGGCCCGTAACGCGCGGCCTCGGGGGGTACGGCCGCCGGGCGTCATGGCATCGCCCGGCGCCGGTCAGGGGACGTCGCGGACGGTGTTGCGCAGCGTGCCCAGTCCGGTGACCTCCACCTCGACGACGTCGCCGTCGACGAGGAAGCCAGGGGGATCCATGAAGAGCCCGACGCCGCCCGGCGTGCCGGTGACGACGACGTCCCCGGGGGAAAGCGGGGTGAAGGTGGTGACGTACTCGATGATCGACGGGATGTCGTTGACCAGGTCGGCGACCCTGCCGTGCTGGCGGACCTGGCCGTTGACCCTGGTCGTCAGTTCGAGTTCGGTGACGTCGCCGACCTCGTCGGCCGTCACCAGGCAGGGGCCGAAGCCACCGGTACCCGGCCAGGTCTTGCCGGGGAGCCACTGGCCGGCGGCACGCTGCCAGTCGCGTACCGAGAAGTCGTTGTACACGGCGTAGCCGGCGACATGGTCGTAGGCGTCCGCCTTGGTGACCTTGTGTGCGGGCCGGGAGATGACCAGGGCCACTTCGCCCTCGTAGTCGAACTGCGCGGTCTGCGTCGGCTTGAGGGCGTCCGCGCCGTGCCCCATCTGGCTGTCGGCGTAGCGGGCGAAGACGACCGGGGCCGCGGGGGCCGCCTTGCCGATCTCGTCCTGGTGGCTGCGGTAGTTGACGCCGATGCAGATGATCTTGCCGGGGTCCGGGACGACCGGGGCGAGACGTATCTCGCCGAGCGCCACCGGGTGATCGGTGTGCTGCGCCAGGGCGTCGAGGGAGCCGGCGGCGATGGCGGCGGTGAGCGAAGGCGCCGTGGAGGTCGCGTCGTAGACGGTCTCGCCGTCGAGACGGCCCCAGGCGATGCTGCCGTCGGTGCGGTAGTAGCTGACGAACCTGCTCATCGGATGGTCCTGTTCGGTGAGGGGAGAGGATGCGGAGCTGGGGAGGGGGCGGTGACGAAGGTGCGGAGGTGGTCGACGACTCGCGGCTCGCCGGTGGAGTCGAAGACAGCGGCTACGTAACGGTCCGGGCGCACCGCGACGAACACGGGACGGGCGCCGCCGCCGGACGTGAGCGCCGCGGTGGTCTCGGTGACCGCGCCCTCCGCCGGTGCGCCGCCGGGGGCGAGCACGTGCAGCCGCGTCGCGCCGATCGCCTCCCAGTAGGGGTCGACCGCCGGACCGGGCAGTGGGCCGCCGATCTGCAGCAGCGTCCAGCCGGGCCCGAGGTGGGAGTCGAGTCCGGCTTCGGCACCGGTGGCGTCACGTACGACCGGCTGGCTCAGGGCGCGGCCGACGGCCACGGAGGGAAGGGCGACACCGCGGGCGGGTACGGCGACCCCGCCGGTGGTGTCGGGCGGCGCGATGAACCGCATCTCGGCGAGGAAATGACTTACGCGCGGGATGCGGCCGACCGCCCGGACGACGGTGTCGCGCACGCGCGTGGCCACCGGGTGGGTCGCCATGACGACCGCGCCGACACGGCGCGAGACCCGCACCATCGCGGCTCCGTGGGTGCGGCGTTCGCCCTCGTAGGACTCCAGCAGCCGCTCGGTCGCTCCACCGGTGATCGCCGCGGTCAGTTTCCAGGCGAGGTTGGTGGCGTCGCGGATGCCGGCGTTCAGGCCCTGCCCGGCGAACGGTGGCATCAGGTGCGCGGCGTCCCCGACGAGGAAGGCGCGCCCCGCCCGGTAGGTCCGCGCGATGCGCTGGTGGGCGACGTACACGACGGCGCGGCGCACGTCGTCCGGTGCCAGCTCGGCGCGGAAGCGCGGCACGACCAGCTCACGGATCCGTTCCGGAGTCGTCATCTCCTCCGGGTCCTCGTGGTCGAAGAGCATGAACTCGATCCGCAGGCGTCCCCCGACACCGGGCACGAGGACGTACGGCCGCTGCCCGTCACCGTGGAACTCGGCGAACGGGTCCCGTACTCGCGGCTCGTTGAGCAGGTCGACCACGATCCACCGCTGCGGCTGGGTGGTGCCCACCAGGTCGATCCCGGCTGCCCGGCGGACGAAGCTGCGGCCGCCGTCCGCGCCGATCAGCCAGTCGGCGGTCAGGGTCCGCGTGCTCTGTCCGGTCGTCACCGCCAGGCCGACACCGTCGCCGTTTCGCGCAAGGGCGGTCGCCTCGGCGCCGCGCAGGAACTCGAGTCCGTCGTGCGCGACAGCCCGCTCCCACAGAAGCCGTTCCAGGACCGGCTGGTCGAACTGGGTCTTGGCGGGATGCCCCAACCGGGACGCCACCGGCCTCGCCTCGAGCAGGAGGCGGTCCCCGAGACCGAAGTAGCGGCTGCCGGTGTCGAGCAGGGACTCTGCCTTGAGCGCGTCGGCCACCCCGAGCCGCTCGAGGGTGCGGAACGACTCGTCCTGGAGGCTGATCGCACGGGGCAGATCGCCCGGAGCGGTCTCCTTCTCCACGAGCGTGGTCCGCACCCCCGCGTCGGCGAGCAGGAGGGCGGCGGTGAGCCCGATCGGACCGGCGCCCACCACGAGCACGTCACGCCGGGCGGTCACGACGCCGCCCCCGGCTTCGGACGGAGAGCGAAGTCGGTGTCGAAGTCGGCGCCCCGGGTCAGGTTCCAGTACTCGAGGTGGCTGTACGGCCACACCTGCGAGACCCGGCCGCGGGCGTTCTTGTACCAGGTACGCACCTGGGGCTGCCCCCACGCGCGCCGGGCGTTGCCCCGGTCGACCCAGGCGAGGAAGCGGTCCAGGGTCTCCTGCCGGACCTCGACCGACGCGGCCCGGCGCCGCAGCAGCTGGTGGATCGCCTCGACAGCGAACTCGACCCCGCACTCGATCATGAAGTGGAACTGGCCGTGCACCACGTAATTGGTGTTCGGGCCCTGGACGAGGAAGAGGTTCGGGAACCCGGGCACGCAGATGCCGGCCCAGGCCGTGGCGTCACCGTTCCAATGCTCCTTGAGCGTCTGCCCGGACGGTCCGGTGACCACGATCGGGTCCAGATAGTCGGAGGCCTTGAAACCGGTGGCGTAGACGACCACGTCGACCGGATGGTGCCTGCCGTCGGCGGTGACGATGCCGTCACGGGTGAACCGCTCGATCGGGGAGGTGACGAGCTCGGCGTGTTCCCGGTGGAGGGCACGCGCCCACACGCCGTTGTCACGGAGCATGCGCTTGCCGCCGGGGGGATACGCCGGCACGACGAGGTCGAGCATGTCGGGGCGGTCCGCCCACTGCTCGCGCAGAAACGCGGTGAGGGTCTCCCGCACCCGCAGATTGGTCGCCGACACCGAGTCGGTGCGCTCCCACCCGGGATCGACCTCGACGGTGTGCAGGCGTCCGGTGCGCGCGCCCCAGAACGCCTGGAAGCGGAACCACTGCCCGTAGTGCGGGAGGTGCTCGCTGAGCCAGGCCAGCGCCGCCGGCGTCGGGTCGTGATAGTTGGGCGCCGGAACCGTCCAGGGCCCCGACCGCTGGAAGACGTCGAGGTGGGCGACGCGGTCGACGATGGTCGGGACGATCTGGTAGGCGCTGGCGCCGGTGCCCACCACGGCGACGCGTTTGCCGGTCAGGTCCACGTCGTGGTCCCAGCGCGCGGAGTGCATCCGCACACCGCGGAAGTCGTCCTGCCCGGGGACGTCGGGGAGGTGCGGCTTCTCCAGCTGCCCGGTCGCGGCGACGACGGCGTGGAACCGCCGCCGCCGCTCGACGCCGTCGCGCCGCACGACGACCTCCCAGGTGGCCGAGGTGTCGTCCCAGGCCATCGACAGGACCTCGGTGTCGAACTCGACGTGTTCGCGCAGCTTGGCCCGGTCGACGATCTCGGCGGCGTACTCCTCGATCTCCGCCCCCTCGGCGTACGCGTTGGGCCAGTCGGCCCGCTGTGCGAAGGAGAAGCTGTAGCAGAAGGTCGGGGTGTCCAGACGGACGCCGGGGTAGGTGTTGGCCAGCCAGGTGCCGCCGACGTCGGGGTGCTTCTCGAACGCGACGAACGGCACGCCCGCCTGCTTGAGCCGGTACATCGCCGCGATGCCGCTCATGCCGGTGCCGATGACCGCGACCTGGAAGTCCCGGTCCGGCGCGACCTCCTCGACGCGCCAGGTGGGGGCCCCCGGGCGCCGGGGAAGCAGGCCGAGTTCGTGCATCATCAGCGCCGCGTCCTCGGCGTCCGCCCCGCCCGTGACGAAGTCGACGAGAACGCGGGCCTCCGCCGGGTCGAGCAGGCGGGGCCGGGTGAGCCGTTCGTCGCGGACCCGCTTGAGCGCGGGCAGCGCGAGGTCCCGTGCCCGCGCCTGCGCGGTCTCGCTCATGCCGCCGTGCGGCGGCGCCGTCGTGTCGACGGGGGGGAGCGGCGGGCGCAGCTCGGCCGGGATCAGCGTGTGGTCCCCGGTGAGCGCCGCCAGTGCCGTGAGCAGCGACGGCAGGTCGGCCTCCGCGACGACGCGTTCGAGGAAGGCGTCGTCCTCCGTGATGGGCGTGTACTCGTCGCGCCAGTACACGTCGTCGATCTGGACGACCTCGCTCGAATCGGTCATCGGCCCTCCATCGTGTTCGGCTGTTCGGGGGTTGTCCCGGGGGCGTTTCGGGGTCATGCGACGCGGGCGGCCTCGAAGACCTCGCCGAGCACGTCGTCGAGTTCTTGGGTGAGGCACTCGGCGGCGATCACATGGTCGGGGCGCAGGACGACGGCGCCGACCGGCCGCGCGTCGAACCAGGCCTGCAGGCCCGCCCCGCCCCCCAGGTCGCCGACGACGGTGACGCCGGCCGACGCCTGCTTGCGGGCCCAGGGCAGCTGCACCTTCGGCACCACCTGCACCAGGCGGGCGCCGAGGCGGTCGAGCACGGCGAGCCGCTCCGGGGACAGGAAGACCCGCGGGTCGTTGTTCCAGGTGATCACCCGCCAGCCCTGCCCGGTGGCCTCGTCGAGCAGCATCTCCACGCCGTCGCTGTCTGTGGCCCGCGGCTGCGGGAAGATCGCGCCGGCCAGCCGCGGCACGTCGCGCGCGGGCAGCGTCTTGTACGCCGGCAGCGGCGTGTGCACCACCACGCCCTTGTCGAACCGGGGCTGCGGCTTGAACGCCTGCCGCTTCTGGGCCTCCCGCTCCTCGGGGGTGCGGTTGGCGGCGATCCGGTCGCGCTCGGCGGCCTTCACGGGGTCGTGGTCGGTCATCTCCTTCGCCATGCCGAGGGAGACGGCCACCATCTGCGTGACGTGGCCCAGCCGTTCGGTCTCGTACGTGTCCAGCAGGGCGTCGGCGGCGAGGCCCTTGACGACGGCCGCCAGTTTCCAGCCGAGGTTGAAGGCGTCACGGATGCCGGAGTTCCAGCCCTGTCCGCCGACGACCGGCATCACATGGGCGGCGTCCCCGGCGAGGAAGATCCGCCCGTGCCGGAACCGCCCGGCGACGCGGGCGTGGTGGCGGTAGACGCGACGGCGGATGATGTCCAGCCGGGCCGGGTCGGGCACGTGCGGGGCCAGCAGGCCGAAGACGAACTCGTCGTCGTCGGCGAGGTCGGCGCTCTCGTGCTCGAAGAGCGTGAACTCCCAGCGGCGGATGCCGTGGGGCAGCGCGATGGAGGCGTAGCTGCGGGCCGGGTCGCCGCCGAAGACCGCGTGCGGCGTCCCGATCGGGTCGTTCGCGACATCGATCACCAGACCGTCGCTCGGCCTGGTCTCGCCCTCGAACGAGATGCCCAGGCGCTTGCGGGTGGGCGAGGCCCCGCCCTCGGCGGCGACGACGTACCGGGCGCGCAGCGTCCCGCCGTCCGCGAGGGCGGCGACCACGCCGTCGGCCTCCTCGGTCAGGTCCACGACCTCCGCGCCGAAGCGTGCGGCGGCGTTCGGGAACCGGTCCAGGCCCTCCAGCAGCACCCGGTCGACCAGCGGCTGCACGAAGCCGTTCCGGCGTGGCCAGCCGAACTCCCGGGTGGTCGGGTTGACCTCGGACAGGATCGTCCGGTCCCCGTTGACCATGTAGATCTTCTGGTCGGGGATGGTGTGCGGGAGCACCTCCTCGACGAGGCCGGCGGTCTGCATGACCCGCAGCGCCTCGTCGTCGATGCCCACGGCCCGCGGGTAGTCGACGAGTTCCCGCTCCCGCTCGACGACCAGGACGTCGACGCCCTGCTGCCCGAGCAGATTGGCCAGGGTCAGGCCGACGGGGCCGGCTCCCACGACGAGGACGTCGCACGTGATGGTCATGAGGTGCTCCTGGCGGATCGTGCCGACTCCAGTGCGGCGAGGGTGTCGTTGAACGCGCGGTTCAGCAGGACGAGGTCGATGCCGAGGCCGACGTAGTCGACCAGGCCGTCGGCGAACAGGGCGGCCGCGTACTCGGGCCGGCCGGAGTAGATGCCGAGGGTGACGCCGTGCGCGGTCGTCACCTCGCGCAGGTGCGTGATCGCCTCACGGACGGGGCCGTCCTCCCAGTCGCCGCGGCCGGGCAGGCCGTGGGTGACGGCCAGGTCGGCCGGACCGATGTACACCGAGTCCAGGCCCGGGGTGGAGACGATCTCCTCGGCCCGCTCGACACCGGCCCGGGTCTCGATCTGGACGACGGCGGACACCGCGTCGTTGCCGGCTTCGGTGTACACCTCGCCCGGGTAGAGCGCCGGCCGGGACGGGCCCAGGCTGCGGTTCCCCAGCGGCGGGTACTTGGTGGCGGCGACCAGTGCCTCGGCCTGGGCGCGGGACTCCACGGTGGGCGCCACGATGCCGCGCGCCCCGCTGTCGAGCAGGCGCAGGATCGGGGCCGGGTCGAGTGAGCCGACGCGCGCGTAGGCGTAGGTCTCGTCCCGCGGCAGGGAACGGAGGATCCCGCAGGCCGCCTCCAGGCCCAGCTCCCCGTGCTGGAGGTCGAGGATCACCCCGTCGTAGCCGGCGGCCGCGGCCCACTCCGGCAGGGAGAACGAGGGGAGGGACTGGTGGTAGAGGATTGGGTTGCCGCCGCCGAGGCCCGACCGCTTCACTGCGCCGGTCCTTCCTGTGCCCGCCCGGCCTCTTCCCGCCCGGCCAGCCGGGCGGCGTGCGCGGCGGCCGCCCGGCCGCCGAAGACCGGCACGATCTCGCGGCGGGCGAACAGCCACCGGCCGTCCACCCGCCGGTAGCGCTCGCGGAACTCGCCCACCGAGGCGGGCTGCGTCTGCGGCTCGTTGGTGTCGCGGAAGGTCAGGTACTGCACGGTTCCCTCGACCTCGTCGCCGTCCCGCACCAGGCGGATCCCGCCGATGAAGTGGCGGCCGACGACGTCGGTCTGCAGGGCGCGCCTGGCACCCCAGACCTTCATGGCCTCACGGTCCATGTCACCCATGGGCCCCACCGAGACGCCGTCCTCGGTGTAGAGCTCCCAGGTGGTGTCCGCCCGGTCGTGGTCCAGGCGGTAGAGCATCTCCGCGATGAGCTGCTCGATCTCGACGCGGGTGGCCGCGTCGACGGGACGGTAGTCGCTCATGTCCGTCTCAGCCCTTCGAATCGGCGGTCGCGACCACGCGACCGAGTCCTGTGATGGTGGCGACGCACTCGACGTCGGCGGGCCACGGCTCGATGTAGCCGATGGACCCGGAGAGCAGCACCTCGCCGGCGCGCAGCGGCTCGCCGGTGCGGATGGCGGTCGCGGCCAGCCAGACGATCGCGTTGACCGGGTCCCCGAGCACGTTGCTGCCGACGCCCCGGGTGATCTCGGTGCCGCCTGCGGTGATGACCATCTCCGCCCGCGTCAGGTCGACCTCGCCGTAGGGGTGCCGCTCCTCGCCGAGGACGACGCCACTGCAGCCGGCGTTGTCGGCGATGGTGTCCACGATCTGCCCCACCGATCCGCCGTAGCGGAAGTCGACGACCTCGAACGCGGGGGTCACGTGGTCGATCGCGGCCTCGACACTCTCCCGGGTGGCGTCGAGGACGTCGCTCCGCAGGACGAACGCGACCTCCGCCTCGATCAGCAGCCGGTTGTACCGCGACAGCGGCAGGCGAACCCCCGAGGCGTGCACCATGTCGTCGTGGATGACGCCGTAGTCGGGCTCGTCGATGCCCACGCGGGCCTGGACCAGCGGATTGGTCAGCCCGACCTTGCGACCCACCCGCCTCACCCCCAGCTCGCGCTCACGCAGCGCGGCGAACCCGGCGGAGATCGCGTAGGCCGCGTCGAGGTCGCGCTCGGGGAGCCGGGGGCTCACGTACGGCACGGTGTACACATCACGCTTGGCTTCGAACAGCTCGCGCGCGATCCGGTCAATGGTCTCCTGGGGGACGCCCACCACGGTCCTTTCGTCAGACACGGTTCGGTCGGACACGGTTCGGTCAGGGACGGTTTCGTCGGGCACGGCTCTTGAGGAAGGCGACCGCCGCGGCGTTGAACTCCGCGGCGCCCTCCCACTGCGGCCAGTGCGCGGCGCCCCGGACCAGCAGGAACTCGCCGTCCGGGATCAGCCGGCTCAGGCGCTCGCCCTCGGCCGCGTCGCCGGTCGGCTCGTTGTCGGTCCACACCATGAGCGCGGGGACCGGGAGCGCCGCGAAGTCCTCGTCGGTGACCCGGTTGCGCCATCGCCGCTCCGGCTCCCGCAGCGCGGAGACGTTCGCCATGCTGAAGCCCTCGCGGGCGTAGATCGCCTGGCGGACGCGGACCAGTTCGTCGGTGATGTTCTCCGGGTCGTGGATGACGACCTGCAGGCGCCTCTTCACGTTCTCGAAGGTCGGCTCGCTCACCGCCTGGGCGCTCACCGACTGCGTCCGGTCCAGCCGCGGCTCCCCGACGACCCGGCCGCCGGGGGCGGACAGGATCACCGTGTGCAGCCGGTCGGCGTGCTTCGGCGCGAACTTCAGCGCGAGCCAGCCCCCGAGGGACTCACCGGCGAGGTGCACGCGCTCCAGGGACAGCGCGTCGAGCAGCGCGAGCAGGTGCTCCTCGTAGTCGCGGATCTCCAGCGGATGGTCGGCCAGCGAGGTGTGGCCGTGGCCCGGGTAGTCGTAGCCGACCACCCGGAAGCCGGCCTCGACGAAAGCGCGGACGTTCTGCGTCCATGCCTCGATGTGGCCGCTGGTGCCGCTGGCCAGCACCACGGTCTGCGCGTCGGGGGCGGGCGAGGGGAAGTCCAGGACCCGGGTGCGGTAGCCGCCGGCGTCCACGTACCGCAGGGTGTGCTCGAGGTCCGCGATCTCCTCCCAGAAGGTCGCGAAGTGTGCGCGGTCGGTCCGGTTCACGCGGTCACCGCCGCCTGGATCGCGAAGCCCGCGCCCCACTTCTCGACCGGCCAGTAGTGGTCGACGGCCATGCGGTAGGAACCGGCGGTGGACAGCGCCGCGTAGGCGGCGATCCAGCTGCGCATCTCGTGCGCGGCCGAGCCGCCCTCCGCCAGGAACCAGCCGTTCTCCCAGTCGTCGACCGGGCCCAGGTCGCCGGAGCGGAGCACGTCGAGGACGAGCGTGTCCCACTCCTCGTTGAGAGGGTCGCTCGGCGCCTTGCCGTCGGCGATCGCCTGGATGCCCCGCACGATCATCTGCTCCCGCTCGTGCCGCTCCTCGGGCGAGGGCGCGTACGAGACCAGGCGCTCGTGCACGGTGCCGGGGGCGCCGTCCCAGCGGGGGATCGGCGGGCTGTGGGAGATG
Source organism: Streptomyces sp. NPDC047130 (assembly GCF_040643475.1). Classification (NCBI taxonomy): domain Bacteria; kingdom Bacillati; phylum Actinomycetota; class Actinomycetes; order Kitasatosporales; family Streptomycetaceae; genus Streptomyces; species Streptomyces sp. NPDC047130. The sequence continues at coordinate 9,630 of NZ_JBEYUK010000014.1, forward strand.
CCCCCCGAGGCGAGGAACAGCACCTTCCTGTCCATCGCCCGGGCGGCCCGGCCGAACGCCTCGCCCATCAGGCGCACCCGCCGCATCGGGGAGAGCGGCAGGCCGATCGCGTTCACGAACACCGGCACGATCGGCTGGGTGAAGCCCTTCCCGAACACGAAGTCGAGGGGCTGGACGATGCCGTGGTCGACCTTCATCCGCTCGCTGCGGCCGATGTCGACACCCTCGGCCAGCACCGCCGCGTGGAAGGTCCTCGCGGCGTCGCCGTCGACCGGGAGCGGCCCCGACGTGGTGCCGTAGTCACCGACGCCCTCGGCGACGGCGCCGATCACCCACGGCGTGATCAGGGAGTAGAGCTGGCCGTTGAAGTGGTCGGGTCCGAACACCACGACCAGGTCGGGGGCGTAGGCGGCGACGAATTCCCTGACCTCGTCGATGGCGGCGTTGATCTCGGCGAACGTGTCACCTCCCGGGTCGACGTTGCCGAAGGACGGTGCGTGGGAGAGAGCTGCGAGGGCGAGCGGCAAGGCTGGTCCCTTTCTCGGGCGGGGGGGTGGGGGGCCGGACCGGACCGGGTAACCGGCCCAGGAAGCGGACGACGGTCAGGCGGCCGCGGTGACGGTCTCGGGTTCGGAGCCGGCGGTCGGGGAGGCGGCGCGCGCCTGGCCGCGGTGGAGCACCAGCACGCAGACACCGGCGACTAGCATCGGCAGGGCGAAGACCGTGAAGGCGGTTTCCATGCCCATGCCCGCGTCGAAGGCCGCGCCGCCGACGATCGGGGCCGCGATGCCGCCGAACCGGCCGGCGCCGATGACGATGCCGAAGCCTGTCGAACGCGCCAGCGTCGGGTAGAGGGTCGGGACGATGGCGTAGAAGGCGGCGGTGCCCGAGCAGACGAAGAAGGACGCCAGGAAGAGGGTCCACCAGGCGGTGGGCATCTCCGGGCCGGCCAGGCCGAACAGCGAGAGGGCGCCGGTGGCGAGCACCAGGAAGACGGGGGCGAGGAGGCGGACGTTCACCCTTCCGCCGAGGAAACCGAAGAGCACGTTGCCGAGGATGCCGCCGATGCTGAAGGCCGTGACGAGCCGCGGTGCCAGCGCAGGGTCGCCGTTGCCGGCGGCGACGCTGCTCGGCGCCCAGTTCGTCATGAAGTAGAAGCTGAGCATGTAGGCGACATAACCGACGATCATCAGGATCGTGTAGCCGCCCGTGCGCCCGGTGAAGACGGTGCGCAGCGATCCCTTGCTGCCGGCGGTGGCGGGGTCGGGCTCCGGGAGGGCCGCGAGCGCCGGCCGGCGCATCTTCACCAGGAGGGCGTTGAGGCGGTCCAGGGAGTCGGCACGCCGTCCCTCGGAGAGCCAGGCGAGCGACTCCGGGAGGAGGGCGTAGGAGGCGACTGCGGCGACGGCGCTCAGCACGAAGCCGACCCACCAGCCGAACTGCCAGCCGCGCTCGCCCAGCATCGGGCCCACGATCATCGACCCGAGAAGCCCTCCGACGTTGATCGCGGCCGCCGATATCGCCATGACCAGCGCGTAGACCCGCCGGCCCGTGTACTCCGCCAGGATCACGCCGGTCACGGCCACCAGCGCGCCGACGCCGATACCGGTGACGATGCGGCTGATGACCAGGGGCCCGGTCCCGGTCTCCGGGGTGGCGAACGGGCCGATGAGCATGCCGATCGCGATGGTGGTCGTGGCGATGACGCCCATCCTGCGCCGGCCGATGCGGTCGGCGAGCGGCGCGACGACGATCGAACCGATCAGCATGCCGATGAGGGCGCCCGACATGACGAGTCCGAGCTGGGCCTTCGTCACACCGAAGCCCTGCTCGATGTACGGGGCGGCGAACGAGGTCAGCGAGACGTCGTATCCGTCGATCACGACGAGCATGATCGCGACGACGACGGCGCGGACCTGCAGTCCGCTCATCTTCCCTTGGGCGACCTGGTCGGTGACCTTCATGGGCGGCCTCTCTGCGGTCGGGAACCGCGGGTCGGCGGCATTGCCGCCCGCGGGTCGGAAGGCTGCGTCTGAACCACCGCCTTCCCGAATCTAGAATCTAGGTTCTAGGTTCTGGCTGGCGGTACAGTGACCGGCGAACGGGGTCGGCGTCAAGGGGTCGATCCGAGATTCGGTACAACTGCGGTCCGAGCGGCGAGGGGGAACAATGGCTGGCAGGCGGAAGGCCCACCGGGCGTCCGAGGAGTCCAAGCAGGCGATTCTTGAGGCCGTGCTCTCGCTGGCGGTCGAGGCCGGGTACGAGGGCACCACCATGGCCGACGTGGCCCGTGCGTCCGGTCTGCCGATCGGATCGGTCTACTGGCACTTCCAGAACAAGGAGCAGCTCTTCGTCGAGCTGCTCGAGTACTCCTTCGAGGTCTGGAAACGGACCAACGCCTCCGTCGGCGGCATGCGCGACCTGCTGCGGCGTACCATCGGCGAGTCGGCGGCTGCCTCCGCCAGCCTGGCCGAGCCGGCCGCCGCGTTCTGGAGCATCGGTCTGGTCTTCGCGTTCGAGCGGCGACTGGAGGACAACCTCGCCCGGCAGCGGTACCTCGCCATCCGCCAGGAGATGTTCGAGTTCGTCACCTCCCGGCTGCGGACGTCCTATCCGGGGGTCCCGGACGACGTCGCGGCCGCCTTGGCGCACGACATGGCGGTCATGGGTCGGGCCCTCACCGACGGCTTCCGCGTGGCCGCGGCCGCCGGCGACGACACGGACTTCGCCCGCTATGCGGAGCTGGCCGCCGACGCGCTCGAATCGTTGGTCGCCACCCGCCTGAAGGACTACGCGCATGCCTGAGACCCCCTCGTCCGCACACCAGAAGGTCGCCGTCGTCGTCGGAGGCGGATCCGGGATCGGTGCCGCTGTGTGCGGGAGTTCGCAGCCCACGGCTACCGGGTGGTCGCGATGTCCCCCTCGGGCCGGGCCCGGGCCCTTGCCGAATCACTCGGCGGCGCCGGTGTGGACGGCTCGAACACCAGCGTCGAGGACCTTCGGGCGTGCGTCGGCCTCGCGGTGTCGCGATACGGACGCATCGACGCGGTCGTCAACAGCAGCGGTCACGCGGCCCGGGGTCCGGTGCTCGAGATCACCGACGAGGAGTGGGCCGAGGGTGTCGACCTCTACCTGCTGAACGTCGTGCGCATGGCCCGCCTCGTGACGCCCCACCTGATCGATGCCGGTGGCGGCGCCATCGTGAACATCTCCACCTCCGGCGTCTTCGAGCCCAGCGCGAAGTTCCCGGTGTCGGCCACCATGCGGGCGGCGTTGGCCTCCTTCACCAAGCTGTACGCCTCCGAGTACGGCCCGCAGGGCATCCGGATGAACAACCTGCTCACCGGGCTGACCAAGGACGATCCCGCAGCGGTCCCGGCCGAGTGGACGAGCGGCATCCCGCTGCGCCGGGCGCAGAGCACGGCGGAGGCCGCCCGGATCGTACGCTTCCTCGCCGGCGACGAGTCGGCCTACATGACCGGGCAGAACGTCCGCGTCGACGGCGGAGAGACCCGGTCGGTCTGAGAGGGCGTCACGCGGCGCGGCGGGTTGCGGTTATGGGGTGACCGTCGTGACGGACGGACACACCGACCCCGCCGCCCGCGACCGTCTCGTGAGGGCGTTGAAGGCGCACGGTGCCTGCCGGGTGGACGTCGTCTGCCCCGGCAGGGTTCCGCCGGCGGCCTCCGGTCTGCTCACCGTGCGGCCCGGCCGCGCGCCCCGACATCGCGACGCCGCTCGGCGACACAGCGGTGCCGGACCGGGCGGGGGCTACGTCCTGCGCGTCCCGCGGGCCCGCAGCGCCGCCGGGCCGACGGTCCCGGCCCCCACCGGGGCGCCGTCGGCCCCCTGACGAGCCCACCGGCCCGGCAGCGCGTTCTCGCCACCCGCGTATCCCGCTCGCATCGGGTTCGACGCCTCCCGGGCGGGGTTCACCTGGGAATGCCCGAGCGCCGGACGGCGAAACGGTTTCCGGAAAATCGACCGAATCCTTGCGCGGATATTCGGCCCCGGGCACCGGAACAGGAAGAAGTCATAACGGGAGGACCCGCTTCCTGTTGACCGGCCGGAGGCGCTGCGTTTCAATACCGGCAGCGTCAGGCGTACGACAATGTTCATTGTCCTGGTGGATTTTCCCCGTCCAACCGGCCGGGTGATCTCCGGCGTCGGCGCTCCGGTTTTCGGCCATGAGGTACGTGTACCGCCGTGATGCGAAGTCGTGCTCGCACCTTGTACGTGTAGCGCCGTGCGCCGGCCCGACTCCTCGTGTCCGAAGGGCGCGTCCCCGGAAAAGGAGGAGTTATGAGAGCGGGCGATTCCAAGCGTTATCTCGCCTATCTGGCGACTGTTGCCGCAGGGCTGAGCGTGCCCGTGTTCGCGGGAGGGGCGGCCCAGGCCGCCGAGCCCACGACGGTCACCGTCTCCGACTCGGCACGTGCCGCGCTGGCCGCCCAGGCGGCGGAGGCGGACCAGCAGGCCGCGTCCGCCGACGGCCTGTTCGGGCAGTTCAACGAGATCTACAACAGGGTCTACAACGAGGTGATCAACCCCTACCTGCAACTGGGCCAGCCGTATCTCCAGGGCTTCACGCCGAGGTCGTCCGAGCACACGGCCGACGCCGCCCCGCTGAGCCGGATCCTCGACGACCTGTCCTGACGTCACCCGCCGGTGACCCGCGCACACCCCCACCGGCTCCGGACCGGATGCGGACCGCACGTCCCGGCCGCATCCGGTGATCCGCGGTTCCACGATTCCGAAGCGTGCGAGGAGAGACACGAGTGGCACAGGAAGCGTCCAGGCAGGTCCAGTTCGTGATCAAGATATCCAAGTTCTGCAATCTGAGATGCACCTATTGCTACGAGTTCGCCGAGCTCGGACAGCGTGAACGGATGAGCCTGGACCAACTGCGTTCCATGTACGTCCACATGCGCGACTACTACGTGAAAAGGGACCAGGAGGACGGGGTGCGGACGCACCTGCACATCGTCTGGCACGGTGGCGAACCATTGATGATCGAACCGGAATATTATTGGAAGAGCCTGGACGACCAGCGTGAAATCTTCGGCGATTCGCTGCAGGTGAGCAATTTCATCCAGACCAATCTCACCGTCCTCGACGACGAGCGGATCCGGCTTCTCCGGGACGGCTTCGACCACGTCGGTGTCTCCGTGGACCTCTTCAGCGGTCTGCGTGTCAACATCGCCGGCAGGGACCAGCAGAAGAATGTGGTCGCCAACATGGAGAGGCTGCGCGCCGAAGGCGTTCGCTTCGGCTGCATCACCGTGCTGACCAGGAAGAACCTGGGACGGGTGAAGGACACCTTCTCGTTCTACGCACAGGCGGGAATCGGTTTCAGGGTTCTCCCGCTCTTCGACGGCGCCTACGAGAACCAGCACGCGGCGTACGACATCACCGTCCCGGAGATCGTCTCCGCCCTCAACGAGATGGCCGACCTCTGGCTGGAGAGCGACACGCCCGTCCAGGTCGCCCCGCTGGACAGTCACTTCCAGATCGTGCTGCGCCACCTCAACCCCGACGCGCCACGTGTCTACTTCAACCAGCGCGAGTGGCTCTCGGTGATGGTCGTGAACACGCCCGGGGACGTCTACGCCTACGGCGATCCGTACGAGGACCCCGACGCTTCGCTGGGCAACATCTTCACGACCCCGATCGAGGAACTGCTGTCGGGACCGCGTTTCGACGCCTCGGCGACCGCCGCCGAGACCCGGATGGCCGCGAACTGCCTGAACTGCAAGTACTTCGGTGCTTGTTCGGGCGCCCCCATCGCGAGCAACCGGGACAACGTGCACACGGTCGTCGACGGGATCGCCGTCTGCGACGTCGAGCGAGTGGTGCTGGAGCACATCGAGAACCGGTTGCGGAACAGCGATGTCCTGGACCCCGACGGGCGGGTCGCGGCCGTGACGGCACCCACCGTCGATCCCGTCTCCTGACCCCGGTGGTCGCTGTCCCGGGGGGAAGGCCCCGGCGTTCCTCGGCGGGCTTCGAGGCGACGGTCACCTCGGCGGACGGCCCCCGCTCGTCCGTGCCCGACCCCCCGTTCCACGACGCCGCACCGCTGCTCGCCGTGACGCTGGAGGCCATGCCGGACGGTGACGGGCAGGCGCGGCTGCCGTTCCTGTACGTCGATCTGGACGGCCTGCCGGGAGCCGCGGCCGTCGTCCGGGGCGACCGCGGGCCGGGAACGGTCCTGGAGAAGGCACTGACGCTCTTCGTCCACAGCTCCGGCAACGGCTACGTCGGTATCACCGTCACGGAGCACGACCCGTCGCCCGCCGCCGGCCCCGGCGGAGGTCCGGGCTCCGTACCGCGCGTCCTGCGCGTGGCCGTCGATCCGGTCCGGCACGCGGAGGGACTCGCGGCCGCCGTACGCTGCGGACGGCTGGTGCTGGCCCATCAGCGGGAGACCGCGGCGGGTGAGCGCCACCGGTCCTTGCTGCAGGTCGGCGTGGACCGCGGACTCCTCGAACGAGTCGTCCGGGCGGCGCTCACCCACCCCCGCCGGGTACACGTCGCCCTGCGGGACGGGCCGCCCCGGGCCTGACCCCCCGGGGCGGACGGCCCTCAGAGCATGAGGCGGTCGTGGGGCTCCCCACCGAGGCTTAGGCGTCCGCTCATAACGCCCGGCTCAGAACCGGCTCAGAACCGGCTCAGAGCACCATGCTCAGAGCACCACGCTCAGAACACCGTGCCGACGTCCCGCGCGACGACGGCGTCCATGTTGCGCTCGGCGAGCGCCGCGATGGTCATCGACGGGTTGGCGGCACCGGTCGAACCGGGAATCAGGGCCCCGTCGTTGACGTAGAGGCCGCGCTGGCCGAGGACCCTGCCGTACGGGTCGCACACGGTGCCGATGGTGGCGCCGCCGAGGGGGTGGTAGGTGGTGGTGTCGAAGAGGGTGGTGTCGAGGAGCGGATTGCGCAGGTCCTCGGCGAGGCTCCCGCCGACGATCCCCCGCAGCCGGGCGCCGATCCGGCGGATGAGGTCGGCGTCGTAGGTCTGGCTCCAGTGCAGCACGGCGTCGTCGCGCAGGGGGTCGTACACGAAGCGGCCGCGGGGCTCGACGATGCCGAAGCCGATCAGACTGGTGGTGCCCAGGTCGACGGGGAACGGGATCGGGCCGTGGATGAGGGTGAGCGGGTCCTCCGGCGTGCTGTTGTCGCGCACGCCCACGCAGGCGGGGCCGCCCTGGAGCCGGCCGGGGGAGTCGCCGAGCGGGGTCCAGGAGAAGATGCGGTCGCCGTTGTTGCCCCACCGGGTGCCGACGGCGTCGGGCAGGTCCGGGACCAGGTCCTTGGCGCGGGCCTTGACCAGGAGACGGGTGGTGCCCGCCGACCCGGCGGCCAGGAACAGCGCGTCGGTGACGATCCTCCTGCGCTCGCGCACCCGCCCGTCGGTGGCGATCCGGTCCGTGTGCACCACCCACCGGCCGGCAGGGTCACGGGAGACGTCCCGCACGACGTGCAGGGGCGCGACCTCCACCCGCCCCGTCGCCTCCGCCGCGGCGAGGTAGGTGACGTCGACGGTGCGCTTGCCGCCGTTGTTCGCGCCGAGGATGACGTCCCCGGTGGAGTACGAGGGCCGCAGCTCGCCCCGCAGTTCACGCCGCACCCACTCCCAGTCGAGCGGCAGCGGCACCCGGTACGGGGTCAGTCCGGCGTCCGTCACCTCGTCGGCGAACTGCCGGGCCGCCCGGTAACGGGGGTGGGTCAGCACGTCGTCCGGCACCGGCGCGGGGCGCAGCACCGCGCTCACCCGCCGGTAGTAGTCCCGCTCGAAGGCCGCGTAGTCGAGCACGCCGGGCATGCAGGCCGTGAACGCGGCCTCGGTCGGCCGGACGGTCATCCCGTGGTAGACGAGCGAACCGCCGCCGATCCCCGCGCCGCAGATCACGTCCATGCCGATGCCGCGGACCCGTTCGACGACGCCGGTGTACGGCCGCCACACCGCCGGCGGGGACCCGGTGAACACGGGACCCGGCGTCAGCCAGGAGGCCCGCCGGTCCTGGCGGAACAGCCGCGGGAACACGTCGGCGTCCGGGGCCACGGGCCACCGGACACCGCGCTCCAGGACCAGGACGTCCACGCCCGCGCGGGCCAGCCGGAGCGCGGTGACCGCGCCGCCGAACCCGGTGCCGACGACCACGGCACGCCTGCGGTCCTCCACCGCGCCTCGTCCCCCGGCCGCCGGTGAGGCCGCCGCCGGCCGCGGGCCCGCCGCACCGGCCAGCGCGGCCGCCGCCGCGCCCTTGAGGAACACCCTGCGCCCTGTCCCCACGTCCGCCCTCCCTCGCCGACGGGTGCCACGCAGCCGTGGCCCACGGGCGTGGAACGCTAACGGGACCGACGGCCCGGCATTCGTGCGATGGACCGCCAATTCACCCGAAAGGGCTACGGGTCCTGCCCCGTAGCCCTGTCAGGACGATCGGTCGGGCTGATCGGCCAGGCCCATTCGCCGGGCGAGGCCCGTCGGGCGGGGCGCCCGCCGGGCGAGGCCCGTCGGGCGAGGCGCCCGCCGGGCGAGGCCCGTCGGGCGGGGCGCCCGTCAGGTGGGGCCGGCCTTCGCCACCGCCGGTATGGTCACCGTGACCGGGCAGGCCTCCGGCCGGCCGTGCCGTTCCGCCCAGTTCTGCAGGGCGGTCCGGCAGGCGTGGTCGAGGTGGTGGAGGCCGGAGAGGTCCAGCTGGACCGGCCGGTCGTGCGGCAGCGCCTCGAGGGTGTCCAGGATCTTCGGCAGCCGCAGGAACGTGGCGTTGCCCGACAGGCGGGCCAGCACCGGGCCCTCGCCCCGGTCGACGACCTCCAACTGCAGGTGGGACGCCTCCCAGGCGGTCTTGACCACGGACAGCGCCAGCCCGATCAGCACGCCCTCGAACATGTTGACCGCGACGATGGACACCGCCGTGACCACCAGGATCAGCGCCTCGCCGCGGTGGGCCCGCCACAGCGCCGCCACGCCCCGGAAGGGGATCAGTTTCCAGCCCGCGTGGACCAGGACACCGGCGAGCGCGGGCAGCGGGATCAGCGCCAGGGCCCCCGGCAGCAGCGCCGCGAACAGCAGCAGCCACACGCCGTGCAGCACGCGGGAGGCCTTGGTCCGGGCGCCGGCCTGGACGTTGGCGGAGCTCCGCACGATCACCGCGGTCATCGGCAGGGCGCCCAGGACACCGCACACCGTGTTGCCCACCCCCTGGGCCACCAGCTCCTTGTCGTACTCGGTGCGCGGGCCGTCGTGCATCCGGTCCACCGCGGCGGCGCTGAACAGGCTCTCGGCCGAGGCGATCAGCACGAACGCCAGCACCGTGCCCAGCACCCCGACGCCGGCGAGGGCGGAGAGCTCGTCGAGGCCCGGCACGTCGACGGAGCCGAGCAGCCCTCGCACCTCGACGGTGGCGACGGGCAGGTCGAGGACGAGCACGGCCAGGGTCGACAGCACCACCGCGGCGAGCGCCCCCGGGACGGCGTGCAGCCGGCTCGGCAGTTTCCTCCAGCCGACCAGGACGATCACGGTGCCCGCGCCGACGGCGAGGGAGACCAGGGCCGTGGTGGACCCGAGGGCGTCCACCAGCGCCCCGGGCAGCCCGGCGATCTTGCCGAGGCCCGAGGCGGGCGCCGTCAGGCCGGCCGCCGCGTACAGCTGACCGGCGATGATCACCAGGCCGATGCCCGCCAGCATGCCCTCCACGACGGAGACCGAGATCGCCCGGAACCAGCGACCCCACCGGAGCAGCCCCATGGCGACCTGGAGCAGCCCGGCGGCCAGAACCACGGCGCCGAGCATGGCGAGGCCGTAGGCGGAGACCGCTTCGTACACCAGCACCGTCAGACCGGCGGCGGGGCCGGAGACCTGCAGGCTGCTGCCGCGCATCAGCCCGGTGACGAGGCCGCCCACGATGCCGGTCACCAGACCGAGCTCCGCGGGGACGCCGGAGGCGACGGCGACGCCGACGCACAGCGGGACGGCCACCAGGAACACCACCAGGGAGGCCGTGAAGTCCTGCCGGAGATGGGGGAATCGCGTGCGCAGGCTCATCGCGCCCCTCACCGGGCCCGGACGACGTCGGAGTGGACAACGATGTCGAGCACGGCGGACGCCTGGAGCGCGCGCCCGGTCGTGGCCGGCGAGGGCGTCACCCGGCAGCCGGAGCCGGAGCCGGCACCGGCACCGGAGGCGGGAAGGCAGCGGGCATGGTCGAGCAAGGTGTTCATGTGGGGGTTCCTCCTGGCGCGCCCGTGGGGCGCGTCGGTGTGTCGGCATGTCTGTCGGCACGGGAAGAGCGCGCACGGCGCCACGACCGCGGGTCCGGAAGACGTCCGGACCGGCGGGCGGAAGCCGTCGCCGACCGGCCGCACCACGCGACGGACCGGCCGGGGCGGGGCCCTCGGGCAGCGGACGTGCGGGTGTGGCGGTGGCGTGACGTGGAGTTGCCGGGCTTCGGCCGTGCGGGCGCGCGGGGACGCTCAGCAGCGCAGCACCTGGAGGGAGGCCAGTGAGGGGGTCTTCGGGGCCCGGGACACCGAGGCCGGCGTCACCCGCTCGGTGACGGACGGTCCGGCCAGGTGGTCCCGCACGGGGAAGGCGAGCACGGGATGCGGCACCTGGGGCGCGGGAGCCGTCCGCAGCCGGTCATGGCCGCGGAGCCGGCTCGGCTCGGAGTCGTGCCCCCTGCCCTCACGAAGGGTGACCGTTTCTCCTGTCCCGCCGCCCGGCGTCCGGTGCTCGGCGTGACCCGCCGCCAGGGCGGACGAACGCTCCGCGGACACGGAGGCGGAACCGGCCGGAACGGATGCCCCGAGGGCTTCCATTCCGAGGATCTGCAGGGCGACCAGGACGACGGCGGGCACGAACCACAGGAAGCGGAACAGCAATCCGCGTGCCATAGGCATCCTTCCGCCCGGTCGAACCGTTGCCGTGCCGGTATCAGCGTGCCACACGGAACGGGGTCGACGGTTAACTCCAAGTGACGAAAGTGGGGTCGTGATCGGTGCGCACGGAGCAGGGCGGGGCGCTCCGCGGCGCGTGTGCTCCCCCCGGCCGCATCCGCGCGCCGGTGCGTTCACCCGTCCGGGGAGGCGTGCCGCGGGAACCTATAGTGGGCCGCATGAGCCGTTGGAACGACCTGACCGGGGGAACGTCCGGCGAGGACTACGCCGCGCGGTTCGCGGCGCTGGCCCGGAGCGGGAAGGACGTGCACGGGGAGGCGCGGTTCTGTTCCGCCCTGGTGCCGCCCGGGGCGCGGGTGCTGGACGCCGGGTGCGGCACCGGCCGGGTGATGATCCGGCTCGCGGAACTCGGGTACGACTGCGTCGGCGTCGACCTGGACGCGTCGATGCTGGCGGTGGCGCGGCGGCAGCGGCCCGACCTGCCCTGGCACCAGGTAGACCTCGCGGAGTTCGAGCCGCGGGCGCTCGGCGTCGCCCCCGACTTCGACCTGGTGGTCGCCGCCGGCAACGTCCTCCAGCTGGTCGCCGAGGACACCGCCGCCACGGTGGTCCGGCGACTGGCCGCGGCGCTGCGCCCGGGAGGGCTGCTGGTCGCCGGCTTCGGCCTCGACGAGCAGCACCTGCCCGTCGCGCCCACGCTCACCCTGAGGCAGTACGACGACCACTGCGCCGCGGCCGGCCTCGCCCCCGTCGAGCGCTTCGGCACGTGGGACGCCGACCCGTACGACGGCGGCGGATACGCGGTCAGCGTCCATCACCGCTGAGCGGGCGGAGTCCGGGCCAAGGCGTGGAAGGGCTGCCGGGGGCGCCGTTTGCCTGCGAGGATGACGGGGACCGGCACACGAACGCACCGATGATCGAACACAGGGGGAAGAGCATGATCGTGCTCGTACTGGGGGTCGTCGTCCTGCTCGTCGTCGGGGGCTGTGTCTGCGTCTACCGGGCGGCCCGGGGAGACGCCCCGCGGTGGGCGCGCGGTGTGGCCAGGGTGACGCTGCTCGGCAGCGAACTGGCCCGCAGCGCCGGCCGGGGTTCCGGTTCGCGGGGGAGCGACGACGACTAGGCGCCTGTCCATGAGAGACCGTGAGGACCTGACCGCCGAACTCGTCCGGGAGTTGCTGCGCGAGCAGCAACCCGACCTGGCGGAACGGCCCGTGACGCTCGGTGCGCGCGGCTGGGACAACCAACTCTGGCGTGTCGGCGACGACTTGGCCGTGCGGCTGCCCTGGGCGACGGAGTCCGCCGACGAGTTGCTGCTCAAGGAGCACGCCTGGCTTCCCTCGCTGGCCCCGCGGCTTCCCCTGCCGGTGCCCGTCCCGCAGCGGCTCGGGACGCCCTCCGACCGGTTCCCCCGGCCGTGGATCGTCACGACCTGGGTTCCGGGGACCCCCGCCGACCGCGCCCCCGTCACCCGGGGCGCGCAGGAGGCCGACGCGCTGGCCCGGTTTTTGACCGCGCTGCACCGCCCCGCTCCCGACGGCGCGCCGACCGGGCGGGACCGCCGCGGGGGGCCGCTGGCCGACCACGCCGAGGGAGTCGCCCAAGGGCTGGACGCGGCCGAGGAGTTAGGGCTGATCCCCGCCCCGGACGCCGTCCGCGCGGTCTGGGAGGACGCCCTCGCCGCGCCCGCCTGGGACGGGCCCCCGGTGTGGATCCACGGCGACCTCCACCCGGCCAACGTCCTCACCGCGGACGGCGGCCTCTGCGGCGTGATCGACTTCGGCGAACTGTGCGCGGGCGACCCGGCGTGCGATCTCGCCGCCCCGTGGATCCTGCTGCCCGACGGCGGCGTCGACCGCTTCCACGCCGCTTACCGGCCCGCCGCGGACCCGGCGACACTGCGCCGCGCCCGCGGCTGGGCGGTGATCAAAGGACTCGGGGGCGTCTTCGTGGGGGACGCGGGCGTCCACGGGCGGCCGGGCGGGAAGCGCACCTGGGGGCCGCCGGCCCACGCCTCACTGCGGCGTCTCGCGGCGAACGCGGGCCGACCGGACTGACTGGGCCGGCCGGGCCGGCCGGGCCGGCCGTGCGGCCGTGCGGCTGCGGCGAGCCTCGCGGACGAAGTGCCGGGCGAAGAGGAACGCGCCGCGGACGAGCAGGACGTTGAGGACGGCGCCGGTGGCGTGGGGCACCAGGAGGGAGAGCGGGCCGAGGCCGGTGCCCGACAGGTCGGGCCAGGCGGCCGACAGGCCCAGGAGGAGGACCGTGACCACGGTGGAGCCGGGGAAGGCCGCCAGGGTCAGGGCGGCGCTCCATCCGTCCGGCTGTCCGGCGAGGTCGTGGGTGACCGAGGCCGCGGTGACCAGCAGCAGGTAGGCCGCCGCCGCGATCCTGACCGCCCTGCCCCGGCGGTGCCGGGAGGTGTCCTGTGCCATCGGGTTTCCGTCTCTCGAGTGCGGAGCGCGCGGAGGGGCGCGCGACGGGCCACGCGACGGGCCCGCGTCCCGAGGAACGCGGGCCCGCTGGGGCGCCATTATTGAACATGTTCAAGAAGGTTGTCGCCCCGGAGGTGCGGACCTGGTCAGCTCGCCGTGCAGGTGAGGCCGGCCGGGGCGGTGGTGCCGCCGTCGGCCGTGTAGCCGAAGGTGACGGACGCGCCGGCCCCGACGGCGCCGTTCCACGTGGCGTTGCGGACCGTCACGGCGCCGGTGGACCCGGTGTTGACGCCGTTCCAGACGCTCGTGAGGGTCTGGCCGGAACCGAGGGTCAGGCCGACGGACCAGCCGCTCAGGGCGGTGGTGCCGGTGTTGCGGACCGTCACCTCGCCCTGGTGGCCGCCGTTCCAGCTGTTGACCGTGCGGTGGGCCGCCGAGCAGCCGGCGCCGGGCGTGCCGCCGGTGGAGCCGGAGGTCGTACCGGCCGTCGTGCCGGTGGTGGTGCCGGTGGTCGTGCCCGTGGTGGTGCCGGAGGTCGTGCCGCCGGTCGTCGTGCCGCCGGTCGTGCCCGACGTCGTGCCGGTGGTGGTGCCGCCGGACGTGCCGCCGTCGGCGAGGGTGGGCGTCGTCCAGCTGCGCCAGTTGGACAGGCTGCCCGCCTTGGAGGGGGCGACCCGGAACACACCGGGGCCGCTGCCCGAGTTCTTCAGGAAGGCGTTGATGCTCTGCTGCATCGGCGTGCGCCACTCGGAGCGGGCGGCGCAGTGGGTGCCGTCCTGGACGTCCGACCAGTACGAGATCGCGTTCTGCGCGCCGAGGGCCTTGTAGATCTCCGCGCCGCCGAGCGCGGCCACGCTGCCGGAGCGCGCGGCCAGCCAGTCGACGTGCGGGTTCTCCATGACGAACAGGCCGCGCGGCGCGATCATGCCGATCATCTGGTGGGTGTCCACCGGCAGGCCTGCGGGGTTCCCGGTGTACGAGGTGAACGCGTCGCCCAGCCAGGGCTGTTCGCCGTAGGCGCTGCTCAGGGGCTGGGCCCCGCTCTCGCCGTTGACGCCGCGGAGGATCGGGGCGCCACCGGTGCCGGACTCCACGGGCATGGTGAGCGCGATCCGCTGGTCGAAGGCCCCGGCGACGAAGGCGCCCTTGCCGTAGCGGGAGCAGCCGGTGACGCCCAGGGAGTCGCCCCGCAGGACCGTGCCGCCCGACTGCTGGACGACGTCGATGATCCGGCTGACGCCCCAGGACCAGGCCATCAGCAGGCCGGTGGAGCTGGTGTTGCCGTAGAGCGTGTAGAAGGCGCCCTGCTTGTTGTTCCGGGCGGTGCCCTCACGGCCGACGGCGAGCGGATCGAAACTGATGACGGCGGCGCCGGCCGCCTTGATGGTGGCGGTGTCCGCGCCCAGCCCGCCGATGACGATCACGGCGGGGAACGGGCCGCTGCCGCTGGGCAGTTCGACCTTCGCGGAGAAGGTGGCGCGGCGGCCCTGGTCGGAGACGTCGACGGTGATGCCGGTGGAGGAGACCGTGCCGGTCACCGTGGGCTTCGCCGGCTTCTGGCCGTACACGGTGCGCTCGGCCAGCTCCCTGATCTCCGCCCGGCGGCAGCGCCAGTCGGCCTTGCTGGTGACGCCGGTGCCGTCGATCCGGGTGAACGGGTCGGGCAGTTGGGAGGTGGAGCCGGCCGGTGTGCCGCCCACGGGGCAGTCGGCGCCCTCGTCCTCGACGGCGGACGCGGCGACGGTCCGGACGTCGGTGAGGGGGAGCGCCGGCGCGGCGTCCGCCCGGGGGTCGAGGAGGGCGAGCACCAGGCTCGCGGTCGCGGCGAGCGCGGCCACGGCCCACGCCCAGGGGCGGTGCAGTGATAAGCGCATGGGACCTCCGGTGGGCGGGCGCGGCAGGGCGGACCTCGGGCGCGCCGGGGGGGGTGACGGTGCTGCCCGCCGGTCCGGCTGGGAGCGCTCCCAGCGTAGGAAGGGGGTGGAGGGGTGACAACGCTCCTGCGTCACCCGTCCCAGGTTGGCCGTTCTGCCCCTCCCGGGCGCGGCCGCACCGGCCGTCCCGGTCGGGCGGAACGGTGGAAACCGGGTCGGGGGGACCGGCCTCCAGCGTCGGACGGTGGAACTATTCGGCCACTTACGGGACAAGAGCGAAACTTTCCGAATGTTTCGGGCGTCAGGATCCGTCGCGGGTCGCTCAGCCGTGGAGGGCGCGGTAGGCGTCGGCGGCGCCGGGGTGCAGCTCGGTCGCGCCGGTGCTGATGAGACTGCGGATGTCCAGGAACTGGGCGCCCACCGCGTTGTCGGGCACCAGGGCGCTCGCCCGGAGGGCCAGCAGGCGGGTGAGCAGGTCCGCCAGGAGCGGGTCCAGGTCGGGGCGGCACACCAGGAGGTTGGACACCCCGATGGTGGCGACGCCGTCGGCCGCGCGGTAGGCCCTCGGCGGAAAGGTGACCTGCTCCAGGCCCATGTCGGCCAGCTGGGCTCCCGACACCGCCGTACCGCCGTGCCCCGCGGCGTCCGGGGGCGCCCCGGCTCCCGGGGGACCGCCCGCCCCCGGATCTCCCGTCCGGCCGAGGCGGGGCAGGAGGTCCGCCAGCGGGAGGAAGCGCAGTCCGGTCTCCTCGTCCAGCCGCGACAGCGCCGGCAGGGGGACGCCGCCCGCCACCAGCAGGCCGTCGACGGAACCCTCGCGCATCGCGGCGGTCGCGTCGGCCAGCCGCAGGTGCCGCACCGGCACGTCGGCGGCCGACAGGCCCGCCGCGCGCAGCAGCCGCTCCCCGAGGTCGGCCGCCCCCGACCCGACGGCGCCCAGCGAGACCGGGTGCCCGGCGAGGTCCGCCACCGTCCGGACCGAGGAGTCGGCCCGCACCGCGAACTGCAGGTACGTCTCGTAGACCCGGCCGATCGCGCGCAACGGCACCGGGCGCGGGAAGAAGGCGGTCCCCTGCGCGGCCAGCGCGGTGTCCGTCATCACCAGGGCGAGGTCCACCTCACCGTCGCGCAGCAGCCTGAGGTTGGTGATGCCGCCCGCGGTGGTGCGGACGCGGCAGCGCAGACGGGGACAGACCCGGGTGATCTCGCCGGCGAGCAGCCGGCCGAACGCCGCGTAGAAGGCGGTGGGTTCACCGGTGGCGATGCGCAGGACGCCGCCCGGCCCGCCGTGCCGCCGTGGGGCGTCGCCCGCCGCACCGCCGGCGAGCAGGGCGAGGGCGCCCGCGCCGCCGGCGGCGCGCAGCACCGCGCGGCGGCCGGGGGAGGAGGGCCCGGCCGGCGTCGTCACGTGTCCTCCCGGCCCAGGTCCACAACGGGCCGCGGCAGCGGCACCAGGGCACGGGCCTCCAGGCCCCGGGGCCGGGCCGGACGCAGCTCCAGCCGGCCCTCGCGTCCGGTGAGGATCTGCCGCGCGATGGCCAGGCCCAGGCCGGTGCCGGAGGTGCCGGCGTGGCGGGACGAGCGCCAGAACCGGGTGCCGGCGCTGGCCAGTTCGTCGACGCCCAGACCGGGGCCGTCGTCCTGGACGGTGAGCACCGCGAAGGGTCCCTCGGTGGCACAGCGCAGGGTGACCGAGGCGTCCTGCCCGGCGTACTTGATGGCGTTGTCCAGCAGGATGTCGATGACCTGGGCCAGTTCGTGGTCCGAACAGGCGGCGACGACCGTGGCGTCGGCCCGGTCGTCCACGGGCTCCGCGGTGAGCGTCACCCCGGCGCGGCGGGCCACCGGTTCCCACAGCCGGTGCTGCGTCAGGGCCACCTCGGTCGCGTCGCAGCAGGCCGCCGCGCCCGTCCCCGCGGTGAGTTCACCGGCCCGGTGCTCCGCCGCGGCCAGCGCCAGCATGTCGTCCAGCAGGGCCTCCAGACGGTCCAGTTCGGTGGTGACGCCGGTGTACGTGCGGTCGGCGGCCGGAGGCAGGTGGGTGTGCAGGGCGTCCACCCGCAGTCGGAGCGCGGCCATCGGGTTGCGCATCTGGTGCGAGGTGTCGGCGACCAGCCGGCGCTGCTGCTCCAGCGCGGTCGTGACGCTCCGGGCCATGCGGTTGAAGCCGATCGCGAGCTGACGCAGCTCCGGCGGACCCCCGGCACGGGTCTGTTCGGGCGGCAGCCCGGCGGCCAGCCGCCCCACGGCGCGGTCGAGCCGGCGCAACGGCCGCACCACCCAGCGGGTGGCGGCCCGGGCCAGGACCGCGCACGCCACGGCGACCAGGGCCGTGCCGGCCAGCACCGCGGCCCAGCGCCTGCCGATGTCCCCGGCCGCGGTGCCCACCGACGCCCGCATCACCACCGCCCCCGTCACCCGGGTGCCGGTGCCGGCCGGTTCGGCGAACATGCGGTGCCCGTGCGACCAGGGGTGGAGCGCGTGGGTGGGGTGCGTCGTCTGGTTGCGCAGCGCCGCGGCGACCAGCCCGGCGACCGCGGGGTCGGCGGCGCGCAGTCCGCCGGTCTGGACGACCGGCCTGCGGCTGACGTCGGTGATGACGATCGGCTCCCCGTACAGCTCGGTGTGGCGGCGCGCCTCGGCACGCACCACGGAGAAGTCCCCGGTGGTGGCCGCCTGGTCCATCAGCGAACCGAACCGGTCCAGGTCCGAGCCGCGGGCCAGGACCAGTTGCTGGGTGCGGTCCGAGGCGGTGAACAGCAGCAGCGGCACGGCGAACGCGGCCACCGTGAGCACCACGAACAGCAGCAGCGCCGTCTGGACCCGGGAACGCACGGCCGGCCCTCAGTCCCCGAACCGGAAGCCGAAGCCCCGGATGGTGGTGATCAGTTCGGGCCGCCCCAGCTTCGCGCGGAGCTGGGTGAGGTGGACGTCGAGCGACCGGGAGACGGCCCGGTGGGCGTCGCCCCAGACCTCGTCCAGCACCTGCTCGCGACTGACCGCCGTCCCGGCCCGCCCCGCCAGCACCGCCAGCACGTCGAACTCCTTCGCGGTCAGCTCGACGTCGGCCCCGGCCACCCGGACCCGGCGGGCGTCGAGATCGACCTCGACGTCGCCGACGCCCACCGAGCGCGAGACGGCCGGGGCCACCGCCCCCCGTGCCGCGGCCCGCCGGGTGACGGCCTCCATCCGGGCCAGCAGCTCCGCCAGCCGCACCGGCTTGACCAGGTAGTCGTCGGCGCCCAGCCGCAGCCCCCGCACGACGGACCGCTCGTCACCCCGGGCGGTCAGCACCACCACCGCCATGTCGCTCACCGCGCGCAGGGCCCGCAGCACGTCCAGGCCGTCGACGTCGGGCAGTCCGAGATCCAGCAGGAGGAGGTCGGCGCTGCGGTGGTACGTCTGGACGTCCCGGCCGTGACGGACCCGACGGACGTCGTGGCCGTGGTCGTACAGCACCTCCACCAGAGCCGCCGCGACGCCGTCGTCGTCCTCGGCCAGCAGTATCTGCATCCTCGCCCACCTCCCTCCGCGCGGAATCCGGGCATCCGCCCGGGCCCCGAATGTAGACCACCGAGGGCCCGCCCACCTGTGGCGTGGGGCACATCGCAGCACGTCAGAGGCGGGTCGGGAATGTTAAGGCGAGGTTAGATCCGTGTCGGGGCGGCTTCTGCGCGCCGCCGGGCCGGGCCAGGCTCCAGCCGTCCAGGAAAGCCGCGCAGGACCAGGAGCGCCATGAACCACCCGACCCGCCACGCCCCCAAGACCCCCGGCTGGCTCGACTGGTACGCCGACCCGTCCGTCCCGGCCTTCCGGCTGCCCCCGGGCGCCGTCGACACCCACTGCCACGTGTTCGGTCCGCAGGCCGCCTTCCCGTTCGCCCCGGAGCGGAAGTACACCCCCTGCGACGCTGGCAAGGAGCAGCTGTTCGCGCTGCGCGACCACCTCGGCTTCGCCCGCAACGTCGTCGTGCAGGCCACCTGCCACGGCGCGGACAACGCGGCCATGGTCGACGCCGTCCGGTCGGCGGGCGGCCGGGCCCGCGGCGTCGCCACGGTGCGCCCGGACGTCACCGAGCGGGAACTGCGGGACCTGGACGCGGCCGGCGTGCGCGGCGTGCGGTTCAACTTCGTGCGGCGCCTGGTCGACGCCTCGCCCCGGGACGCCCTCGCCGTGATCGCCGAGAAGATCGCCCCGCTCGGCTGGCACATCGTCCTCTACTTCGAGAGCGCGGACCTCGAGGACCTGGCGGACTTCTTCGCCTCGCTCCCCGCTCCGCTGGTCATCGACCACATGGGCCGGCCCGACGTGACCCGGTCCGCCGACGGCCCCGAGTTCGGCAGGTTCCTGCGGTTCGTCGAGGCCAACGACGTCTGGGTGAAGGTCACCTGCCCCGAACGCCTCAGCGTGGGCGGCCCCGCCGCTCTGGACGGCGAGCGCCACGCCTACACCGACGTCGTCCCGTTCGCGCGGCGCGTCGTCGAGGAGTTCCCCGACCGCGTGCTGTGGGGCACCGACTGGCCGCACCCCAACCTCACCGACCACATGCCCGACGACGGCCTGCTGGTCGACCACATCCCGCTGATCGCGGTCACCGCCGAGCAGCAGCGGCGCCTGCTCGTCGACAACCCCATGCGCCTCTACTGGCCGGACGAGGCCGCCTGACCCGGCAACCGCCCGCCGCACCCCCCCGCCCCCTCCGGTACGCCCCCACACCCATACGCCCCCACGCCCGTACGCCCCCACGCCCATCCTCCCGACTCCTCCGACAGGGATCCCTCCCATGACGTCACCCCAGGCGCCGGCGCACGCCAACGCGCTGAACCGGATCGACCGGCTGCCGATCGGCCGGTTCCACAAGGTCACCCTCCTGGCCATCTCCTTCGCGTACTTCTTCGAGTTCGCGGACATCAACACCTTCGCGACGACCGCCCCCAAGCTCATCGGCCTGTGGGGCGTGACCATCGACCAGGTCGCCTACGTCACCTCGCTGTCCTTCGTGGGCATGTTCCTCGGCTCCATCGGCGCCGGCGCCCTGGCCGACCGGTGGGGGCGCAAGCGGACCCTGATGGTGACCACGCTGTGGTTCGGGTTCTTCTCGTTCCTCTCGGCCTTCGCCTGGGACATCGTGTCCCTCGGCGTCCTGCGGGTGCTGACCTCGGCCGGCCTGGCCGCGATGACCGTCGTCGCGGTGATCTACGTCAACGAGATGTACCCGGCCGCCGTGCGCGGCAAGTACCAGGCGTACGCGATCGTCATCGGCATCTGCGGCACCCCGGCGACCAACCTCATCGCCAGCGCGGTGGTGCCCCTGAACGACTGGTCGTGGCGCCTGGTCTACCTCTGGGGCTCGCTCGGCATCCTGCTCGTCCTCTTCGGCAAGCGGCTGAAGGAGTCCCCGCGCTGGCACGAGAGCCGCGGCGAGCACGCCGAGGCCGACCGGATCCTCCGCGAGATCGAGGAGAGCGTCGAGGCCGAGAAGGGCCCGCTCCCCGAGCCCCTGCCGCCCGTGGCCGAGGCCCCGGTGACCCGCGCCCCGCTGCGCCTGCTCCTGCAGAAGAAGTACCTCTACCCCACCCTGCTCCTCACCGTGCTCTGGGTGACCCAGACCATCGGCTTCTTCGGCTTCTCCAGCTGGGCGCCGACGCTGCTCGCCGAGGAGGGCTTCAGCGTCGAGAAGTCCGTTTTCTACGTCGCCCTCACGACGGTGGGCGCGCCGCTCGGCTCGTTCCTGGCCTCCCTGGTCACGGACCGGTTCGAACGCAAGTGGTCCCTCGCGGTGTTCGGCACGGTCATCGCCCTGTGCGGCCTGCTGTACGGCCTCACCTTCAACCCGATCCTGATCGTGGTCTTCGGCTTCCTGGTCAACATGTTCGAACGCGGCTACACGGCGCTCGCCTACGCCTACTCCCCGGAGCTCTTCGACACCCGGGGCCGCTCCCTGGGAACCGGCGTCTCCTACGGCCTCGGCCGCCTGTCGAACGCGGCCGGACCGCTGATCGTCGCCGCCGTCTACCAGGGCAGCGGGTACCAGGCCGTCTTCTACTTCATCGCGGGGGCCTGGCTGGTCGGCGCGATCGTCCTGGCGGTCTTCGGCCCGCGGACCCGGCGGGCCCTGCTCGCCGAGCCGCGGCAGCCGGCGAAGCCGGTGCCGACGGCCTGACGCCGCCGGCCGTCCCCGGCCGTTTTACCCCGCCGGCCGTCTCCCCCCGGCCGGCCGTTCCCCCCGCCTGCCGCGCCGAGGTGCTTCCCGCGCCTCGGCGCGACCGGTGGGCGGCTAGCATCGAGCCATGCCGCTGACCGCCGAGGACGTGGACAGGTTCGAGGTCGCGAGGCCCCGGCTCGGAGCGATCGCGTACCGGATGCTCGGGTCCGCGAGCGACGCCGAGGACGTCGTGCAGGAGACGTACCTGCGCTGGCACGCGGCGGACCCCGAACGCATCGAGGTCCCCGAGGCGTGGCTGACCAAGGTGCTCACCCGGCTGTGCCTCAACCAGCTCACCTCGGCCCGCGCGCGGCGGGAGACCTACGTGGGGCAGTGGCTGCCCGAGCCGCTGCTCGAGGGCGACCCGATGCTCGGCCCCGCGGAGACGGCGGAGCAGCGCGAATCGGTGTCGTTCGCGGTGCTGACGCTGATGGAGCGGCTCACCCCGAACGAACGCGCCGTGTACGTGCTGCGGGAGGCGTTCGGGCACTCGCACCGGGAGATCGCCGACATCCTCGACATCGGTGAGTCCGCCAGCCAGCAGATCCTCCACCGCGCCAAGCACCACCTCGCCCAGGGCAGGACGCGCGTCGAGGTGGACCGGACGGCGGCGCGGCGGATCGCCGAGGAGTTCCTGGCCGCCGCGACCAGCGGCCGGTACGACGGACTGCTGCGCCTGCTCACCGACGACGCCCTCGCGGTCGGCGACGGCGGCGGCAAGGTGCCGGCCAGGACCAAGGCGTTCGAGGGCGCGCAGGCGGTCGCCAGGTTCATGTGGGGCCTGTTCAGGCCCGCGAAGGCCAAGCGCGACCTGGTGGGCGGCTCGCCGGAGATCCACGCCACGACGGCCAACGGCGAGCCCGCCGTCGTCGCCGTCGTGGACGGGCGGGTCGTCGGCGTGGTCTGCCTGGAGGTCACGTCCGAGGGCATCAGGGCGTTCCGCAGCCAGGCCAACCCGGACAAGCTCGCGCGGGCCACCGAGCGGTGGGCGGGCGAGGAGCACGGGGAGCCCCTGTTCCACGCGTTCTGACCGCGGTCAGCCCGGTACGCGTGCTGTGTGGCGTAGGTCACATCATCTGCCCGTCAGGGATCGGCGCGCTGCCCGGTTCAAGAGGCGTAACCGCCCGGAACACGGGTGACGACCGCGCAGACAGGAGCAGGCCATGGCCACGCAGCACCGCATCATCGTCCTCGGCGCCGGATACACGGGAGCCTCCGCGGCCGGCCGACTCGCCAGGCGTCTGCACCCGCGGGACGTCGCCGTCACGCTCGTCAACGCCGAACCCGACTTCGTCGAGCGCGTCAGGATGCACCAGCTCGCCGTCGGTCAGGAGCTGAGGCACCGGCCCCTCCGGGAGATGTTCACCGGGACCGGGGTCCGGCTGGAGGTCGCGAAGGTCACCGGGATCGACGTCGGGCGCAGGACCGTCGCGGTCGTGGGCGAGGACGGCGCCCGGGAGCTCGCCTACGACACCCTCGTGTACGCCCTCGGCAGCGGGTGGAACGACCACGGGATCCCCGGCGTCCGGGAGCACGCCCACGAGGTCGCGAGCAGGGCCGGCGCCCTGCGGCTGCGGGACCGGCTGGCGGGGCTGGAGGCCGGGCAGCCGGTGGTGGTCGTCGGGGGAGGCCTGACCGGACTGGAGGCCGCCACCGAGATCGCCGAGTCCCACCCGCAGTTGGCCGTGTCGCTCGCCGCCCGGGGCGGCCTGGGTGACTGGCTCTCCGCCAAGGGCCGCGGGCACCTGAGGAAGGTCTTCGACGGGCTGGACGTCACGGTCCACGAGAACGCCGCGATCACCGGAGTCGAGGCCGACCACGTCACCACCGCCGACGGCAGGGTGATCCCGGCGGCGGTCACCGTCTGGACCACCGGCTTCGCCGTGCACCCCGTCGCCCGGGCCACCGCGCTGGAGGTCGCCGGCGCGGGCCGGATCGTGGTCGACGGGACCATGCGCTCGGTCTCCCACCCGGACGTCTACGCCGTCGGCGACGCCGCGCTGGCCACGGGCCCCGGCGGCCGGCCGCTGCGGATGTCGTGCGCCAGCGGCGTCCCGACCGCGTGGCAGGCCGCCGACTCCATCGCCGCCCGGCTCACCGGCGGGAAGCTCCCCGAGGTGCCTCTGCGCTACTTCAACCAGTGCGTCTCGCTGGGGCGCAGGGAGGGCCTGATCCAGTACGTCACCGCCGACGACCGGGCCAGGAGCGCGGCGCTGACCGGCCGGGTGGCCGCGGTCTACAAGGAACTCGTCTGCAAGGGCGCGGCCTGGGGCGTGGCCCATCCGACCCTCGGACTGCCCTCGCGGCGCCGCCGGATCGCGCGGGACGCGGCGCGGACGGTGCCGACGGGTGAGACTGCGGCCACCGCAGCGCCGACCGCCGACGTGCCGGCCGCCGACGTGCCGGCCTGATCGTCGCCACCGGGCGGCCGGACCGGGCCCGCACCCGGCCGGTCGGCCCAGTGGTGGTGACCCGTGCGGGGTGCGTGGGTCCCCCGGAGAGACCCCCGTCGGCGGATCGGCGGCGCCGGCCGGTGCGGTGCGTGCTGGGGTGGGGGGCACTGCCCCCGGTCCCCGGCCGCGGCCCCGGCCCCGTGCGCCTGCCGTGGCCGCCGCCGCTCGCGGACGTCGCCGGCGTCGCGGACGCCGCGGCCCTTCGTGGACCGGGCCGACCTCCAGGAGGACGAAGATGACCCGATCCGCACGACGTCGACGCATCCGGGTGGCGCCGCCGGTGGCCGCCGCCGCACTGCTCGCGGCGGTGGCCGCGACGCCGCTCGCCCAGGCCGCCGGGGCCGCCGGGGCCTTCGGGTCGCAGGGGGAATGTGAGACCCGGCGGTGCGCGGCCGGCGCGGCCGACCTGCTCGCGCCGCCCGGCTCACCGCAGCGGGGGCCGCTGCCCGACGGGCCCGCGGCCGACCCCACGGCGGAGGTCCCGACGGCGGGGGACCCCACGGCGGAGGACCCGACGGCGCCCGGCGCCGGAGGCGGTGACGTGGAGGGCGGCTCGGAGGCGGGCCAATCCGCGCAGTTCAGCCCCCTTCCCGACGCCGCCGAGCCCGTGGCGCCCGGAGCCGCGGGGACCGACGGCGCGGTCCCGTGGCCCGGTGACCTGGCGGGCGCCTTCCCCGTGGGCGGCGGCCCGGCGGACTGGGAGCCCTCGATCCCCGGCGCGGCGGGACCGGACCCGGCCACGGATCCCTTCGGCTGGACGCAGGGACCGTCGGAGGCGGCCGGCGCGGAGGCGGCCGGCGCGGGGACCTCCGGCGCGGCGGGGACCGGGGCGGGGACCTCCGGCGCGGCGGGCACCGGGGCGGCGGGGACCGGGGTGGGGACGCCGGCTCCGGCGGAGGCGACCGGGTCAGGGGCGCAGGGAGCGGCGGAGGCGACCGGCCCCGGTGCTTCGGGCGCGGAGGCGGCGGCCCCGGCGCCCGGTGCGGAGGAGATGCCGGAGTGGCCCAGCGAGCAGCGGGAACCCCTCGCTCCGGCGGCCCCCGCGACCCCCGCCGCACCGGAGCAGGGTCAGGCGCCGGACGTGTCCGTGCCGCCCGCCGACCCCGCGGCGGCCGGAGGCGGCGAGACGGTCGAGCACCACGCGTCGCCGCTGCCCGCCCTCGGCGGCGTGCCCGCACCCGGCGCCGACGCCTGAGCCGCGCCGACGCCTGGCACGGGCCGGTCGCGGTCGCGGCGGCCCTCTCGCCGCGACCGTGACCGGCCAGCCGCCCGCGCGGCACCACGCGGGCGGCGGGCCCGGGACGCGGCGACGGCGGCCAGGGCCGCACCGCATAGGCTGGCCGGATGCAGGACGAGTACCGCACAGTGGCCCGCGCGGGCGTGCACGAGACCGAGATCAACCGCTCCCGCTTCCTGTGCAGCCTCGCCCCGGCGGCCACCGAGGAGGAGGCCCAGGCGTTCGTCGCCGCCGTCCGCAAGGAGCACGCGGACGCGACCCACAACTGCTACGCGTACGTGATCGGCGCCGACGCCTCCGTGCAGAAGGCGAGCGACGACGGCGAGCCGGGCGGCACCGCGGGCGTGCCGATGCTCCAGATGCTGACGCGCCGCGACATGCGCTACGTCGTCGCGGTCGTGACCCGGTACTACGGCGGCGTGAAACTCGGCGCCGGCGGGCTCATCCGGGCCTACGGCGGCGTGGTCGGCGAGGCGCTGGACGCGCTCGGCACGCTCACCCGGCGCCGCTTCCGGATCGCCGTGGTGACCGTGGACCACCAGCGCGCCGGGAAGATCGAGAACGACCTGCGGTCCACCGGCCGTGAGGTGCGCGACGTGCGCTACGGCGAGCGGGTCGAGATCGAGATCGGCCTCCCCGACGCGGACGTGCCGTCCTTCCGGGCCTGGCTGGCGGACGCCACGGCGGGCACCGCGGGGTTCACGCCCGGCGGAGAGGCCTACGGCGACGCCTGAGCCGGCACGGCTCGAACGCCCCCCGCGTCACGCCCGTGACGAAGGGCTCCGCACGTGTCTTGTCACCACCCGCGACCTCACCTTACTCTCCGGTAAGTAACCGCCGGTAACACGGGTGTCGCGCCATCCTGCCCGCGCCGGCCTCCGTCGTCCCCTGGAGTGAGCCGCGTGCACAGAACCCGCATCTCCGACCGGCCGGCCGCCGCCCCGGGCCGCAGGCCCGCCCGCAGGCTGCTCGCCGCCGCCCTGGTCGCCCTGGCCTGCGTGGGCGCGCAGACCGCGGTGGCCCAGGCCGCGCCCACCGCGCCCGCCGCCTCGTCCGCGTCCACCGCCGAGGCCGCGTCCGACTTCTACACCCCGCCCGCGAGCCTTCCCGACCGGAACGGCGCGATCGTCCGCAGCGAACCCCTCCCGCTGGCCATCAGCCTGCCGACCCTGGGCGGCCCGTTCCCCGGCCGGGCGACCCGGCTGATGTACCGGTCGACCGACTCCGGCGGCAGCCCCGTCGCGGTGACCGGCGCCTACATCGAGCCCACCGCCGCCTGGCGGGGCGACGGCGCGCGGCCGCTGGTGGCCGTGGCGCCCGGGACCATGGGCCAGGGTGACGAGTGCGCGGCCTCCAAGGGGCTGCAGTACCCGATCCTGATCGAGGACGACTCGGTCTCGGTCGGCTACGAGGACCTGTCGATCTACCGCCTGCTCTCGGCCGGCATCGCCGTGGTGGTCACCGACTACGTGGGCCTCGGCGCCACCGACCGGCTGCACACCTACGTCAACCGCGTCGACGGCGGGCACGCCGTGCTGGACGCGGTCCGCGCCGCCCGGTCGCTCCCGGGGACCTCGCTGCGCCCGGAGTCGAGGATCGGCCTCTACGGCTACAGCCAGGGCGGCGGCGCCACCGCCGCCGCGGCAGAACTCGCCGCGTCCTACGCCCCGGACGTCACCCTCGCCGGCACCTACTCCGGAGCGCCGCCCGCCGACCTCACCGAGACGATCAAGGGCATCGACGGCAGCGCGCTGGCCGGCGCCCTGGGCTGGTCGCTCAACGGCTTCCTCCAGGCCTACCCCGACCTGCGGCCCATCGCCGACGCCCACCTCAGCGACCGGGGCAGGAAGGCGCTGGAGGAGCTCGCGGGCATGTGCGTGGGCGACTCGCTCCTCGGCTACGGGTTCCGCCGCAGCAGCTCCTGGACCACCGACGGCAGCTCGCTCGCGGAGATCGTGGAGAGCGAGCCGCGCATCCAGGAGGTCCTCGACGACCAGCGCCTCGGCGACCGGAAGCCCTCCGGTCCGGTCCGCGTCGCCACGGGTGTCCAGGACGACATCGTGCCGCACCGGCAGTCCCGCCAGATGGCCGTCGACTGGTGCCGCAAGGGCGGCGACGTCACCTACAAGGCGATCGTGCTGCCCAACCTCGGCGACAAGATCCTCACCAACCACATGGTGCCGCTGCTCACCGACCAGGGCGACGCCGTCGACTGGCTGAAGGACCGGCTCGAGGGCCGGCGGGCGTCCTCCAACTGCTGGAGCATGCCGCTCCAGCCCTGACGGCCCGTCGGGCGCCCGGCGGTCGGCCGCCGGGCGCCCCGCCGTGTCCGGGGGCGGTTCAGTGACCGCCCGGCGACCGGCAGTTGGGGCGAAACGGGACAAAACGTGTGCAACGGGTGCGCTGTCGGTGGTCACCGTTAAGGTCGGTGGGCATGAGGCTGCTGCACACGTCGGACTGGCATCTCGGCCGGTCGTTCCACCGGGTCAACATGCTCCCGGCCCAGGCGGCGTTCGTCGACCACCTGCTCGGCGCCGTGCGCGAGCACCGGGTCGACGCGGTGGTCGTGTCGGGAGACGTGTACGACCGCGCGGTGCCCCCGCTGGCCGCGGTCGAGCTGTTCGACGACACCCTGCACAAGCTGGCGGAGCTCGGCGTGCCGGCGGTCATGATCTCCGGCAACCACGACTCGGCGCGCCGGCTGGGCGTCGGCGCCGGCCTGATCGGCCGCGCCGGCATCCACCTGCGCACCGACGCCGCCTCGGCCGGCACCCCGGTGGTCCTCGCGGACCCCTTCGGCGACGTCGCCTTCTACGGCCTGCCCTACCTCGAACCCGCCCTGGTCAAGGACGAGTTCGGCGTCGACAAGGCGGCCCACGAGGCGGTGCTGGGCGCCGCCATGGACCGGGTCCGCGCCGACCTCGCCGCCCGGCCCGACGGGACGCGCTCGGTGGTCCTCGCGCACGCCTTCGTCACCGGCGGCAAGGGCAGCGACAGCGAACGCGACATCACCGTCGGCGGCGTCGCCTCGGTGCCCGCCCGGGTCTTCGACGGCGTGGACTACGTCGCCCTCGGCCACCTGCACGGATGCCAGACCATCACCGAGCGGATCCGCTACTCCGGCTCCCCGCTCCCGTACTCCTTCTCCGAGGCCGACCACCGCAAGACGATGTGGCTGGTCGACCTCGACGCCCACGGCGGCGTGCACGCCGAGCGGATCGACTGCCCCGTGCCGCGCGCCCTCGCCCGGATACGCGGCCCGCTCGAGGAGCTCCTCGCCGACCCGGCACTGGCACGGCACGAGGACGCCTGGGTGGAGGCCACGCTCACCGACCCGGTACGCCCCGCCGACCCCATGGTCCGGCTCTGCGAACGCTTCCCGCACACCCTGAGCCTGGCCTTCGACCCCGACCGGGGACCCGAGGAGAGCGGCGCCTCGTACGCCCGCCGCCTCGCCGGGCGCACCGACCAGCAGATCGCCGAGGACTTCGTGGCCCACGTCCGCGGCGCCGGACCCGACGACGAGGAGCGCGCCGTGCTCCGCGACGCCTTCGACGCCGTGCGCGCCGACGCCGCCGCCCAGGAGGTCGCCCGATGAGGCTGCACCGGCTCGAGATGACCGCCTTCGGCCCCTTCGGCTCCACCCAGACCGTCGACTTCGACGAACTCTCCGCGGCCGGCCTGTTCCTGCTGCACGGCCCCACCGGCGCCGGCAAGACCTCCGTGCTGGACGCCGTCTGCTACGCCCTCTACGGCAAGGTGCCCGGAGCCCGCGAGAGCGGCCACAGCGGCGCCCAGGGCTCCCCCCTGCGCAGCGACCACGCCGACCCCGCCGTCAGCACCCGGGTCACCCTGGAGCTGACCGTGGCCGGCCGCCGCCTGGAGGTCACCCGGCAGCCCGCCTGGCTGCGCCCCAAGAAGCGCGGCAGCGGCACCACCCCCGAGAAGGCCCAGAGCCTGCTGCGCGAGTACGACACCGCCGCCGGCCTCTGGAAGACCACCGGCAGCCGCTCCCACCAGGAGATAGGGGAGGAGATCACCCAGCTCCTCGGCATGAGCCGGGACCAGTTCTGCCAGGTGGTGCTGCTGCCCCAGGGAGACTTCGCCCGGTTCCTGCGCGCCGACGCCGAGGCCCGCGGCAAGCTGCTCGGCCGGCTCTTCGCCACCGAGCGGTTCGGCGAGGTCGAGAAGCGCCTCGCCGAGCGCCGCCGCAGCACCGAGGCCCGCGTCAAGGAGGCCGACGCCGACCTCCTCGCCCGCGCGCACCGCATGCAGCAGGCCGCCGGGGACGCCATGGAGCTGCCCGCCCTCGCCCCCGGGGACCCCGGACTCGCCGAGACCGTGCTCACCGCGGCGGCCGTGGCCCGTTCCACCGCCCGGGAGCAGCTCGCCGTCGCCCGCTCCGCGCTGGACGCGGCCGAGACGTCCCGCGAGCAGGTGCTGCGGGAGACGAGCGAGGCCCGCGAACTCGCACGCCTGCAGCGGCGGTTCGCCGAGGCGAGGGAACAGGCCCGGCGCCTGGAGGAGGGTGCCGCCGCCTACCGCGAGGCCCAGGAGGTGATGGAGCGGTCCCGCAAGGCGGAGGCGGTGGCCCCCGCCCTCGACCTGCGGCGCTCCGCCGAGGCCGAGCACCGCAGGGCGGCCGCCGCCGAGGAGCGGGCCCGCGACCGGCTCCCCGCGGGGCTCGCCGACGACGGCGCGGCCGGACTCGCCGCGGCCGCCCGCCGCGCCGCCGAGGAACTGGGCGGTCTGGAGTCCGCCCGCCGCGCCGAGAGCAGGCTGCACGCGCTGGCCGCCGAGCGGGAGCGGCTCGACCGCCAGGAACGGGCGGACGAGGAAGCCCTCCAGGAGGCCGAGGAATGGCTCGCCGGCTGGGAGGAGACCCGCGCCGCGCTCCAGGACCGGGTCGACGCAGCCCAGGAGGCCGCCGCCCGCGCCGAACAGCTCGCCGCCCGGCAGGAACCCGCGCGACGCCGGCTGGAGGCCGCCCGGGAACGCGACCGGCTCGCCGTCCGGGCGGAGGCCGCCCGCGACGAGGCCGCCGCCGCCCGGGAGAGCGCCCTCGCCGCGCACGAACACTGGAACACCCTGCGCGAGCAACGCCTGGACGGCATCGCCGCCGAGCTCGCCGCCGCCCTCCGCGACGGCGAACCCTGCGCCGTCTGCGGCTCCCCCGACCACCCCGCCCCGGCCGGCAAGGACGTCGGCCACGTCGACCGGGCCACCGAGGAGGCCGCCCGCCTCGACCACCGCACCCGCCAGCAGCAGGCGGACGAAGCCGAACGGCGCCACGCCGGCCTGCGCGAGGCCCTGGCCGCCGCCGTCGCCGAGGCGGGCGAGGAGCCCGCCGCGCACCTGGCCCGCGAGCTGGCCGAGCTGACCGAACGGCACCGCGCCGAACACCTCGCCGCGAGCGACCTCCACCCCGCCCGCGAGGAACTGCGCCGCGCCGAGCAGGAGCACGCCCGCCGCACCGCCGCCCGGCAGGAGGCCGCCGTCCGCGCCGCCGCCCGCGTCGGCCACCGCGAACGCCTCGACCAGGAGCGCGCCACCCTGGCGCGGGAGCTCACCGAGGCGCGCGGCGCGGCCGTGAGCGTCGCCGCCCGCGCCGCCCAGCTGGAGAACGCCGTCGCCCTGCTCGACGCCGCCGCCGAGGCCGCCCGTGCCGCCGAGACCGCGGCGCACCGGCTCAAGGACGCCGACGCCCGCCTGGCCGACGCCGCCTACCGGGCCGGCTTCGACACCCCGCGGGCCGCCGCCGACGCCCTGCTCGACGCCGCCGCCCACCGGGCCCTCCAGCGGCGGCTCGACGCCTGGCAGCACGAACACGCCGCGGTCCGCGCCGTCCTCGCCGAGGAGGACACCGCCGCCGCGGCCCAGCTCCCGCCCGTGGACCTGACCGCCGCCACGGCCGCGCTCGACGCCGCCGACCTGCGGGTCCGCCGGACCGCGTCCGCCCACGACGCAGCCGTGCGGCGCTGCGCCGACCTGGACCGGCTCTCCGCCGAGGCGCACCGGGCCGCCCGCGCCCTGGCCCCGCTGCGGGCCGAGCACGACAAGGTCGCCCGGATGGCCGGCCTGGCCGCCGGCACCTCCGCCGACAACGAGCGCAGGATGCGCCTGGAGTCCTACGTCCTCGCCGCCCGCCTCGAACAGGTCGCCGCCGCGGCCACCGCCCGGCTGCTCAGGATGTCCTCCGGCCGCTACACCCTCGTCCACTCCGACGGCCGCTCCGGCCGGGGCCGCAGCGGCCTCGGCCTCCACGTGGTCGACGCCTGGACCGGCCGGGAGCGGGACACCGCCACCCTCTCCGGCGGCGAGACGTTCTTCGCCTCCCTCGCCCTGGCCCTGGGCCTGGCCGACGTGGTCACCGAGGAGGCGGGCGGCGTCCGGCTGGACACCCTCTTCATCGACGAGGGCTTCGGCAGCCTCGACGACCAGACGCTGGACGAGGTCCTCGACGTCCTGGACTCGCTGCGCGAACGCGACCGCAGCGTGGGCATCGTCAGCCATGTCGCCGACCTCAGGCGCCGCGTCCACGCCCAGCTCGAGGTGGTCAAGGGCCGCCAGGGGTCGGCGGTCCGGCAGCGCGGAGCCGTCAGCCGGTGATCGCCCGGCGGGGGAGGGGCGAGGAGTACACCACGCTGGTGGTCACCGGCCCGAGCCCGGCGATCCGCCCGGAGATCTCCTCCAGGTGCCGCATCGACCGCGCGGTGACCTTCAGGACGAAGCAGTCGTCCCCGGTGACGTGGTGCGCCTCCACGATCTCCGGGGTGACGGCCACCAGGTCGTGGAAGGGCTTGTAGTTCGAGGTCGGGTAGCGCAGGCGGACGAAGGCCAGCACCGGCAGCCCCAGCCGCTCCGGGTCGACGACGGCGGAGTAGCCCTGGATCACCCCCGCCTCCTCCAGCCGTCGCACCCGCTCGGTGACGGCGCTGGGGGACATGGAGACGGCCCGCGCCAGCTCGGTGAAACTCGCCCGGCCGTCCCGCTGCAGAACCTCCAGCACGGCCAGGTCGGTGGCGTCCGGCGTGTACGCCGGGAGATGCGTGGTCATGGGCGCAGCATGCCGGGGATTTCACGGCGGAACAACCGGAAGGCCGTGGACCTCAGGTTCCGGGGGCGGCGTGCCGCGCCTAGATTTCTCGGCGTCGCGACGACCCGACCCCGACCCCCGCACCCAGCGCCCGACCGGAGGCCCGATCCATGACCGCCACCCACGCTCCCACCGCCACCCACGCTCCCACCGCCACCGCTACGGCGCCCGCGCCCGCCACCGCCGCCACCGCGCCCGCCACCGCACCGGCGCCCGCCACCGCGTCCGCACCCGCCAACCCCGTGCTGCGCGTGCCGCCCGCCGCGCCCGAGGAGGCCGCCACGTACTTCGCGGCCGGCCTCGCCTTCCACGCCGACGTCGCCGACGTGGCCGCCGCGTTCGCCGAGGCCGGACAGGACGGCGACCCCGGCTTCGTGCTGCTCGACACGCGCTCCACCGAGGCGTGGAACCAGGGCCACGTGCCCGGGGCCCTGCACCTGCCGACCGCGCAGATCCCCGGGCTGGCCGCCCGGCTGCTGGACCCGGCCGTGCCGGTCGTCACCTACTGCTGGGGCCCCGGCTGCAACGGGGCCGCCCGGGCCGCCCTGGCCCTCGCCCGGCTCGGGTACCCGGTCAAGGAGATGCTGGGCGGCTTCGAGTACTGGGTGCGCGAGGGCTTCGCCTACGAGAGCGACGGCGGCCCCGAGGGCGGTGAGCGGCGGGAGACCGACCCGCTCACCGCCCCCGTCACCGGCGCCGACTGCGGCTGCTGACACCGCCGCCCGGCGGCCCGACCGGGACAGCCCCGGTCACCGCCGCCCGGCGACGGCCCGGTCACAGCTGGGACAGCTCGTCCACCAGGTCGTCCAGGCCCAGGGAGCCCTGCGAGAGGGCGGCCATGTGCCAGGCCTTCAGGTCGAAGGCGTCGCCGTGCCGCTCCCGCGCCTTCTCCCGGCCCAGCAGCCAGGCCCGCTCACCGAGCTTGTACCCGATGGCCTGGCCCGGCATCGACAGGTAGCGGGTCATCTCACTCGCCACGAAGTCCGCCGGCCGGCTGCTGTGCGCGCCGAAGAACTCCTCGGCCAGCTCCGGCGTCCACCGCTCGCCCGGACGGTAGGGGGAGTCCGCGGGGATCTCCAGCTCCAGGTGCATGCCGATGTCGACGATGACCCGAGCGGCGCGCATCATCTGCGCGTCCAGGTAGCCGAGCCGCTCCTCCGCGTCCCGCAGGTAGCCCAGCTCGTCCATCAGCCGCTCCGCGTACAGCGCCCAGCCCTCCAGGTTGGCGCTGACGCCGCCCACCGCGGCCTGGTAGCGGGACAGGTCCTTGGCCACGTAGGTCCACTGCGCGAGCTGCAGGTGGTGGCCCGGCACGCCCTCGTGGTACCAGGTGGAGACCAGGTCGTAGACCGGGAACCGGGTCAGCCCCATGGTGGGCAGCCAGGTCCGGCCCGGACGGGAGAAGTCCTCCGACGGGTTGGTGTAGTACGGCGCGGCGGCGCTCCCGGGCGGGGCGATGCAGGACTCCACCCGCCTCACCGGCTCCGCCAGGTCGAAGTGGGTGCCGTCCAGCTCCCGCACCGCGCGGTCCATCAGGCCCTGCAGCCAGTCCCGGACCTCGTCGACGCCCTCGATGTGCCGGCCGTGCTCGTCCAGGTGGGCCAGCGCCACCCACGGCGTGGCCGCACCCGGCAGGATGCGCTCCGCCTCCGTCCGCATCTCCGCCAGGATGCGGTGGTACTCGGCCCACCCGTAGGCGTACGCCTCGTCGAGGTCCAGGTCGGTGCCGTTGTAGTAGCGGGCCCACCGGGCGTAGCGCTCACGGCCCACGGTGTCCGGGGCGCCCGCCACGGCCGGGGCGTACACGTCGCGCATCCAGTCCCGCAGCTCCACCAGCGCCGCGGTCGCGCCGCGGGCCGCCTCGTCCAGCTCCCCGCGCAGCTTCTCCGGACCGTCGGCCGCGAAGTCCTCGAACCAGCCGCGGCCGGTGCCGTGCGGGTCCGCCCACTCGGCGAGCTGCTCGACGAACACGGCGCAGGGCCGGGGTCCGCCGTACAGCTTCCGCTCCAGGCCCAGCGCCAGCGACTCCCGGTACCCGGCGAGCGCGGCGGGCACCGCGCGCAGCCGCTCCGCGATCGCCGCCCAGTCCTCCTCGGTGTCCGCCGGGGTCACGGTGAACACCTCGCGGACCGAGTGGACCGGGCTGTGGATGTTGCTGACCGCCCGCAGGCCCTCCTGGGCGTCGTGGACGGCGAGTTCGGCGGTCAGGCGCTCCCGCAGCAGGCGGGCGCAGCGCCGCTCGATGCCGGTGTCCGCTCCGGGACGGCGCTCGGCCTCGGCGAGCCGGGCCAGGGTGGCCCGCTGCAGTTCGGCGAGGGCCTCCTGGCCGGCCGGGGAGGTGTCGGGCAGCCTGCTCGAGCTCTCCCGGACGCCGAGGTAGGTGCCGGTGATCGGGTCGAGGGCGATCAGGTCGTCGACGTAGGCGTCGGCGACCTGCCGGGGCAGCGGGTTGGTGATGTCTGACATGGCCCCATCCTTGCCCAGGAACGGGGCCGCCGTCAGCAGTGCCGGAGCCTCGGGCGGTGACAGTGGCGGGAATACGTCACGTCACCGCCCTCACGGGCTCCCGGGGCCGCTACTCGCCGAGCCGGCTCGGCGCGGGCGTGACCGGCCGCACGGGCTCCACCCGGGCCGTGATCACCAGCGTGCCCTCCTCGACCTGGTACTCCAGCGGCAGGTCGAGACCGCGCATCGCCGCGAGCATCCCGGTGTTGGAGGCCTGGGTCACCGCGTAGACCGCCTCGCACCCGGCCTCGGCCGCCATCCGCACCAGGCGGTACAGCAGCTCGCCGCCGATGCCGCGCCGCTGCCAGGCGTCCTCGACCAGCAGCGCGACCTCGGTCTCGTCGCCGTCCCACAGGAGGTGGCCGAGACCCACCACCTGGCCCTGTCCGGTCTCCACGACCAGCGTGCGGCCGAAGTTGGGGCTCAGCAGGTGGCGCAGGTAGCGGTCGGCGTCGCCCACCGGGCCGTGGTACCGGCGGCGCAGCGTCTGCGTCGAGCAGCGCGCGTGCAGCGCCTTGGCCGCCTCCAGGTCCCGCGGGTCGGCGCGGCGGACCGTGAAGTGACCCGCGCCCGGAACCGTCAGCAGGTCCTCCGAGAGCGGCAGCCGCGGTCCCAGCCGGCTGTCGAGCTCCACCAGGGCGCGGGCCCGGGCGAGCTCGGCAGGGGTGAACGGCAGGTACGGGCGCTCCACGGTGATCGCGCCTCCGTCCGGGGCGCGCAGCCGCATCCTGGTGCCGGTCTCCTCGTCGAGTTCCGCGGTCCCGTCCGGTCCCGCCACGGAGGCGTCCCCCGGCCGGGCCGGGACCTGACGGATGGCGCAGCGCCCCAGCAACTGCCGCAGCGCCAACGGGAGTTCGGAGGGGTCCAGCGCGGTCCGGGTGGCCAGGGCGACGGCCCGTGTCGGGGCGTCCACCAGGTCGTGGGCGTCGCCGCGCTCCGTCCAGACGTCCCAGCCGCCCGCCAGCTCGACCTCCGAGGTCAGCTCCGCGGCGGTGGTCCCGGCGGGCGCGCGGAGCAGGAACTCGTCCACGACGCCGTCGGCCAGCGGATGGGTCTGCAGGCTCACGATGTCGACGCCGAGACGGGCCAGGCGGTCGCAGAGCGCGGCCAGCGAGCCGGGCTCGTCGCGCACCGTGGCGCGCATCCGCCACAGCACGGCGGGCAGGTCGAGCCCCAGCGGGTCCGCACCGGCCTGCCCGGTCCGCCGCCCCGCGGGGGACGACGGCCCGGCGCCGGTATCGGTATCACCTGCCGGGGGCGAGGGTTCGTGGCGGCCTGTCCACCACGCGCGGAAGCCGCTCGGGGTCAGGCGGAACCAGGAGGGGGCCGGTCGTTCGTCGTTCACACGCTTCACGGTGGAGAAGTCTCGATGCATGTCTCCACCGTGAAGGAACGGTGTTGCGTGATCACAAACGCTTTGTGACCGTCCGGTTAAGCGGTCTTCTGTCCGCTATGGGGGATCTCACACGACGGATCCTCCCGGACGGGAACCCGCGGCCCGCAGGGCCGTGCGCAGGCGGCGGGCCTGGGTCACCAGCCGGGACGATCCGCGCCGGTCGGCGACCTCGTCCAGCCCCGCGACGGCGTCCGGCGCCCCGGTCCGTTCCGCGCACTCCGCGGCCAGGGCGACCAGGTCGCCCAGGGCCCGGGCGGCGACCGGTTCCGGTGCCGCCGGCAGCGGCGGCAGCAGCGCCCGCAGCACCGACCACACGGTGCGGTGGGCGCCGCCGTTCGCCGCGGTGCGCAGCGCGTCCGCGAGACGGGTGGGCCGCACGGCGCCGGAGAGGACGAGGGCGGCCAGGTCCACCGGGCTACTGACCGACCAGCCCCGGCCGGAGGACCTTGGTGAACAGCACCGCCCCGTCCTGCTCCCGCAGCCGCACCGTCATCTCGCCGCTGCCACCGTCGATCTCCACCTCGCCGAAGAACTGGTAGCCCTCGGCCGGCGAGACGTTGGAGGCGGTGGGCGCCTTCACGAACACCCGCTCCGGACCGAAGGTGCCGTCCAGCGCGCTCGCCGGGAAGGCCCCCGCGTTGAGCGGGCCGGAGACGAACTCCCAGAACGGTTCGAAGTCGGTGAACGCCGCCCGCGACGGCTGGTAGTGCTGTGCTGAGGTGTGGTGGACGTCGGCGGTCAGCCACACCGTGCCGGTGATCCGGCGGTGCTTGACGAACCGCAGCAGCTCCGCGATCTGCAGTTCCCGTCCCAGCGGCGCCCCCGGGTCGCCCTGGGCCACCGCCTCGACGTTCCGCCGCCCCTCGGTGGTGTCCGGGACCACCAGGCCCAGCGGCATGTCCGCGGCGATCACCTTCCACACCGCGTTGGAACGCGCCAGCTCCCGCTTCAGCCACTCCAGTTGCTCGCGCCCCAGGATGCCCTGCGGGTCGACGGTCCCGGTGCCGGAGGAGTTGGCGTTGCGGTAGGTGCGCATGTCCAGCACGAACACGTCCAGCAGCGGGCCGTGCCGCACCACCCGGTACATCCGGCCCTCACGCCGGCCCGGGGTCAGCGTGGAGACCGGGTAGTACTCGCTCACCGCCCGGCGGGCCCGCTCGACCAGCACGTCGACGCGCTTCTCGGTGTACCGGACGTCCGTGTCGGCGATGATCTGGCCCGGGTACCAGTTGTTGCGGACCTCGTGGTCGTCCCACTGCACGATCGTGGGCACCCGCGCGTTGAAGCGGCGCAGGTTCTCGTCGAGCAGGTTGTAGCGGAAGTTGCCCCGGAACTCCGCGAGGGTCTCGGCGACCTTGCTCTTCTCCTCGGTCACGACGTTCCGGTACACCCGGCCGTCGGGCAGCGCGGCGGTGGCCGCGATGGGACCGTCGGCGTAGACGCTGTCGCCGCTGAGCAGGAAGAAGTCCGGGTCCAGCCGGGCCATCGCGTCGTAGATGCGGTAACCGCCCAGGTCCGGGTTGATGCCCCAGCCCTGCCCCGCGAGGTCGCCCGACCACAGGAAGCGCAGGCCCTGCCGGCGGCGGGCGGGAGCGGTCCGGAAGGTGCCGGTGACCGGTTCGCCGGTGCGGCGCGGGTCGTCCGGGTCGGCCAGCAGCACCCGGTAGTGGACCTGCTCACCGGGCGGCAGACCGCGCAGCCGGGTCGTGCCGGTGAAGTCGGTGTCCCCGCCCAGCAGCGGTCCCGGCACCCGGCGGACCCTGCGGAACGACTCGGTGGGCGACACCTCGACGACCATCCGGGCCGGGCGGTCCGAACGGACCCAGACCAGGCCCGAGTCGGCGGTCACGTCACCGGCCTGGACGCCCCACGCCGCACGGGGACGCCCCGAAAGCGCGAACGCCGGGGCGGCGGAACCCACTCCCACGGGCAGGGCCAGGGCCGCCGAGGCGGCGAGGGAACCCCGCAGCACACTGCGGCGTGCCGGGACGGACGGGTGGTCGGACATGACTGCGCCTCCGGGAACGGGAAACCGACGGGAGAAGGGACACCGGCCGGGACGGGCCGGCCGGTGTGCGCAGCCAGACCTACTCCCGCCGCACGGCCCGCAGGCGAACCCCGGGTGAACAACGCGCTCCGCCGTCACCCGCCCGGCGGGCTCAGCGCCCGGAGCCCCCGCCGCTGCCGTCCCGCAGCACCCGCGCGACCAGGGCCGGGTCGTCGTTCATTGGCACGTGACCGCAGCCGCGCAGGCGTATCAGGCGGGCGCGCGGAATGGTCCGCTTGGCCCGCACGCCCTGGCGGGGCAGCAGCAGCCGGTCCTTGTCCCCCCAGGCCACCGTCACCGGAACGCCGGGCAGGTCCTCGGCGAAGGTCAGCCCGGCGCCCGCCCGCAGGGTCCGCTCGAACCCCGGGGCGTGTTTCAGCGCCAGCGTCTCGGCGACCACGTCCTCCGGGCGCCGGCGTCCCGGCCGCGCGTAAATCGTCCCGGTCAGCGCCGCCCGCCCGGCGGCGGACCGGGCCAGCTGCCGCACGACCGGCACCGGCAGCCGCAGGGCGCCCTCACGCATCACCCGCAGCACCGACGCGGCGTAGCGCCACTCGCCCGGCGACCAGAAGCCGCCCGGGGAGAGCGCGGTCACCGTGCGGACCTGCCCGCGGCGGCCCATCTCCAGGGCGAGCAGGCCGCCCAGCGAGTTGCCCGCCACATGCGGCCGCTCGACGCCCAGCGCGGCGCACAGGGCGCCCAGCACCGTCGTGACGGTCGGCAGGTCGTACTCCAGCCCCTCCGGCAGCGCCGGCGAGGCCCCGAAGCCGGGGAGGTCCACGGCGATCACCTCCCGGTCCGCGGCCAGAATGCGGCTCACCGGGTCCCAGGCCTGGAGGTGGTGCCCGATCCCGTGCAGCAGCAGGAGCGGCTCGCCGGAGCCCTCCCGCCGGTACGAGACGGTCACGGTCCGGGGGCCGTGCGGGGACGGGACGTCGAAGGAGACGGTGTCGGTCATGGGCTCCTCGTACGGATACGGAACGGATGGGGAGGCCGACGGCCGTTGACAGCTTGTCAGCAAAGGCCGTCCGCGGATAGGGGAGGGCCGGGCGGTCGCACGTGCCCCCGCCGCGCGGAAAGTGCCTGGACACCACGGGCCGTTCGGGATGGGATGGCACGGTGACCACCGACTCCGCCGCCGAGGCCGCCGCCGCAGAGTTCGAGTCCCACCGCGCGCTGCTGACCGGCGTCGCCTACCGGATGCTGGGCCGGGTCGCGGACGCCGAGGACGTGGTGCAGGACGCCTGGCTGCGGTGGGCGGGCACCGACCGGTCGGTGGTGCGGGAGCCGCGCGCCTACCTGACCCGCGTGGTCACCCGGCTCGCCCTCGACCGGCTGCGGCAGGTCAAGGCGCGCCAGGAGTCCTACGTGGGCCCCTGGCTGCCGGAGCCCTGGCCCACCGGCCCGGGCACGGACGGGGCGCCCGGCACGCTCGGCGCGCCGCCCGCCGACGCCGCGCGGCGTGCGGAACTCGCGGACACCGTCTCCTTCGCCGTGCTGGTGGTGCTGGAGACCCTGTCGCCGCTGGAGCGCGCCGTCTTCGTGCTGCGCGAGGCGTTCGCGTTCCCGTACGCGGAGATCGCCGCCATGCTCGACCGCGGTGAGGACGCCGTGCGCCGGATGGCCGTCCGGGCCCGCCGTCACGTCGAGGAGGGGCGGCCCCGCTACCGGGCCGAGCCCGGGGAACGCAGGGACCTCACCGAGCGGTTCCTCGCCGCGGCCGCGGGCGGCGACCTGGACGGGCTGCTCCGCGTCCTGGCGCCCGACGTCCGGCTGGTCGCCGACTCCGGAGGCAGGGCCAAGGCCCCGCTGCGCGAGCTGTTCACCGCCGAGAAGGTCGCGCGCTTCTTCCGCGGCATCAGGTCGCACGCGGCCGGGGCGTGGTCCCTCCGTCCGGTCGAGGTCAACGGCGCGCCCGCCCACCTGATCCTGGAGGACGGCCGGCCGGAGACCCTGGTGCAGGTCGAGGTCGTCGACGGCCTGGTCGGGCGGGTGTACCTGGTGCGCAACCCGGACAAGCTGCGCCGCCTCGTCGAGACGCACGGTTGACCGAAGGCGTCCGGATGCCTTCGAGCGCGAACACCGTGTGAACGCTGTGTGGTGTTCCCTGCCCGATTCCTCCTCCGGTTCCAGGATTGGTCTTGACCAGGTCTGGGGGGCGTCCTATGGTCGCAGGAAAGTTCAACAACCTTTAATAAACAAGGGCGTCTAAAGCGTCGCCGGCCACGCAGCACCGTGGAGGACAGGGTGGGGACCACGCAGCTGGAATCGGTGTCGGAGCCGAAGTACTGGCATTTGAGGACGGTGCTGAGCCAGGCACTGGACTCCGAGTTCGAGGTGGGCGAGGTACTGCCCAACGAGCGTGAACTCGCCGCCCGCTTC
Organism: Streptomyces sp. NPDC047130; assembly: GCF_040643475.1. Lineage (NCBI taxonomy): Bacteria > Bacillati > Actinomycetota > Actinomycetes > Kitasatosporales > Streptomycetaceae > Streptomyces > Streptomyces sp. NPDC047130. The sequence goes on from NZ_JBEYUK010000014.1 coordinate 50,164, forward strand.
GGCGTCGCCAGGGCGACGCTCCGGCAGGCTCTGGAACAGCTCGAACTGGAAGGACGGCTGCAGCGCCGCCGCGGTGTGGGCACCACCGTCGCCCCGCCGCGGGTCGGGGTGGCCGTGGAGACCGAGCGGCCGCTGTGGCCGGGCGCCCCGGGCGACGCCTGGCAGCCGCTGGACTGCGCGCAGGCCGCAGCGCCCGCCGCCGTCGCGGACACGTTGGACATCGCCGCGGACGAGCGGGTGCACACGCTGCGGCGTTCGCTGACCGCGCACGGCCAGATCGTGGCCGCCGAACTCCTCTACGTGCCGGCCGCGTCGTTGCCCGAGCTCACCGCCATCGACGCGCCCGCGGGCCCGGCCCGCGCCCGGGCGGTCCTGCGCGAGCTGCAGCGCCTGACGCTCGAGGGCCAGGACCGTGCCGTGGAACTCGGCACGGCGCGCGCCGAGGACGCCAAGGACCTCGACCGGCTGCCCGGAGCGCCGGTGCTGGTGGTCACCACGCGGTTCTTCGCCGAGGGGCGGACGGCCGCGGTCTCGGTGGCGACCTACCGCGCGGACACCTGCCGGCTCACCTTCGGCGCCTCGGGCGACGTGCGGATCGTCCACGAGACGCAACGACGCGCCTGCTGACCGCGCGACCGGACCCCGCCGCCCCGTCGCGGGAGCGCTCCCGCGGCGAGCTGCGCGGGGCCGGTGCCGCGGTGGCGACGGCCTCGCGGGCGGGCTCCCGCCGTGTCACCCCGGCAGCGGCGCCCGGCCCCGAGGGTGGCGCGGCGCGGGCAGGGAGGCGCCGTCGGCGCGGGTGGCGCGGCGCGGGTGACGGGACGTCACCGGCGGGCGGTCACCGTGCTGTCCACGGCGAACAGCTGCTCCTCCACGTGGTCCAGGGCGAGCCGCAGCGCGCCGGTGGCGACGGCCGCCTCGCCGAGGACGGAGAGGGTGACCCTCGGGGTGCGCAGGCAGTAGCGGGCGAGCTCCTGTCGGAGCGGTTCCAGGACGTCGTCGAGTCCGGCCGCCCAGCCGCCGACCACCACCAGTTCGGGGTCGAGCGCCAGCACCAGGGCGGCCACGTCGTGCACCAGCCGCTGGATGAAGCGCTCCACGGCGGCCCGTGCCCGGGCGTCGCCGTCCCTGGCCTGCTGGAAGACCTGGGCCACCGCCTGCTCGTCCAGCGGGCGCAGCGGCTCGTCCTCGGTGGACAGCAGGCTCTCCGGGGTCTCCTCGCGGCCCAGCAGGTGGAGGGCGCCGATCTCCCCGGCCGCGCCGCCGAAGCCGCGGTGCAGCCGCCCGCCGATGAGCGAGCCCGCGCCGGGGCTGAGGCCGGCCAGCACGAAGACCATGTCGTCCGACTCGGTGGCCGCGCCCTTCCAGTGTTCGGCCACCGCCGCCGCGTTGGCGTCGTTCTCCACCAGGACCGGGCACTTGAAGGAGCGGCTGAGCCGCTCGCCGAGCGGCAGGCCGGTCCACTCGGGCAGCGCCGTGCCCAGCCGGACCGTGCCGTCGGCCTCGACGATGCCGGGGGTGCCGACGCCCACCGCCCACAGCGAGCCCCGCGACACCCCCGCGCGGCGCAGCAGTTCGGCCACGCCGGTCCGCATGCGTTCGATGCGGTCGTCCGCGGTGGCGGTCTCCTCGACCTCCTTGGTGAGGCTGTCCAGGACCCGCCCGTCGAGGTCGGAGAGGAGCGCGGTCACCCGGTGGGCGCCGATCTCCAGCCCCAGCAGGTGCCCCGTCTCGGCGCGGAACCGGAAGCGGCGGGCCGGCCGGCCCTGACGGCGCGTCGCGCCCTCGTCCGCGGGGGCCTCGGTCACCAGGCCCGCCTGGATCAGCCCGTCGACCACGCCCTCCACGGTGGGCCGGGACAGGCCGGTGACGCGGGTGATCTCGGTCAGTGTCGCGCAGTCGACCGCGCGCAGCGCGTGCAGCACCACGGCGGAGTTGATCCGCCGCAGCAGCGAGGGGTCACCGCCGGTCAGGCGTCCCACTGGTCCGTCCTCCCAGCTCTCTGCGGATGTTGGCCGGATGTTACTCGGCGTTCGCCCCTCCGGCGAGGACCGGGCCGGGGTTCGCGGAACTGACGGCACGGCAGTTGTCGGTGGTGCCGGGTTTACTGGAACGCATGAGCATCGCACGTCATCTCGCCGTGGTGGAACGGCTGTGCGGTCTGGAGCTGCCGGAGGAGGGCCCGGGGGCCGCCGGCCGCCTGACCGGGCCGGAGTGGTCCGGCCCGGGATGGCGGGTGGCCGAACTCCGCCGCAGCGAGGACCTCTGGGAGGACCGGGCGCCCGAGGAGGAGACGGCCGACCAGTTCGAGTGCGAGCGTGAGGCGCTGGCCCAGAGGCTGACGGCGCGCTGGGGCGAGCCGCAGCGGGTGGGGCTGTTCGGCGCCTTCCTCCGCTCCATGGAGGGGGACGGGATACCCGATCCCTGGGGGTGGCTCTGCCAGGACCTGCCGGACGTGCACCTGTGGCGGGCCCGGGGGCGGTGGATAGCCCTCGGGGTCTCCCATCCCGACCGGGAGCACCCGTTCTCGCTGCTCGCCGTGGTCACCCGTCACGACCCGCCGTAGCGGGCCCCGCGGCGGTCGGTCAGTCCTCCGCGGCCTCGCGGAGCCGTGCGTACTCCTCGGCCATGGTCGCCGCCGTCCAGTGGGCGTTGAGGCCGCTCGGGTTGGGCAGCACCCACACCCGGGTGCCGCCGCCCATGACGCGTTCCTGGGGACCCACGGCCGCCTTGCGGTCGCCGAAGGCGGCCCGGTAGGCGGTGACGCCCAGGACGGCCAGCCAGCGCGGTCGCAGCAGCTCCGTCTTGGCCTCCAGGATCCGGCCGCCCTCCAGGTACTCCTCCGCGGTCAGCTCGTCGGCACGGGCCGTCGCCCGCTCGACCACGTTGGTGATGCCGAGCCCGAACGACAGCAACGCGCGCTGCTCCGACGGGTCGAGGCGCCGCGGCGTGAAGCCGGACAGGTGCAGCACCGGCCAGAAGCGGTTGCCGGGGCGGGCGAAGTGGTGGCCGGTGGCGGCCGTCATCAGGCCCGGGTTGATGCCGCAGAACAGCACCCGCAGGCCGCCCGCGACCACATCGGGCACGATGCGGTCGCGGGCGGCCTCGAGTTCCTCGCGGGTGAAGCGGGGGCTCATGGTGCGATCGGCCGCCCGGTCAGAGGATGGCGCCGGGGGCGTACGCCGCGGCCTGCGGGTACCGCTTGACGATCTCCTCGACCCGGGCCACCACCACCCCGACCTGGTCGGCGGCCGCGCCGGTGAACGACAGCTTGTCCGCCATCAGCTCGTCCAGCGCCGCACGGTCCAGCGGAATGCGGCCGTCGGCGGCGAGCCGGTCCAGCAGCTCGTTGCGTCCGGCGCCCTGCTCGCGCATGGCGAGGGCACAGGCGACGGCGTTCTCCTTGATCGCCTCGTGCGCCTCCTCGCGGCCCACACCGGCGCGCACCGAGGCCATCAGCACCTTGGTGGTGGCCAGGAACGGAAGGTAGCGGTCCAGCTCGCGGGCGATCACGGCCGGGAAGGCGCCGAACTCGTCGAGCACGGTCAGGAAGGTCTCCAGCAGGCCGTCCAGCGCGAAGAAGGCGTCCGGCAGCGCGACCCGGCGGACCACGGAGCAGGAGACGTCGCCCTCGTTCCACTGGTCGCCCGCCAGCTCGCCGGTCATCGAGGCGTAGCCGCGCAGGATCACCATCAGGCCGTTCACGCGCTCGCAGGAGCGGGTGTTCATCTTGTGCGGCATCGCGGAGGAACCGACCTGGCCCGGCTTGAAGCCCTCGGTGACCAGCTCGTGGCCCGCCATCAGGCGGATCGTCTTCGCCAGCGAGGACGGGGCCGCCGCGAGCTGAACGAGGGTGGTGACGACCTCGTAGTCCAGCGAGCGCGGGTAGACCTGGCCGACCGAGGTGAAGGCCTGGCCGAAGCCGAGGTGGCCGGCGATCCGGTCCTCGAGCTCGGCCAGCTTCCCGGCGTCGCCGCCGAGCAGGTCCAGCATGTCCTGGGAGGTGCCGACCGGGCCCTTGATGCCGCGCAGCGGGTAGCGGCCGAGCAGCTCCTCCAGGCGGGCGTGGGCCACCAGCAGCTCGTCGGTGGCGGTGGCGAAGCGCTTGCCGAGGGTGGTGGCCTGGGCCGCCACGTTGTGGGAACGTCCGGCCATCACCAGCTCGCCGTACTCGGCGGACAGGCGGCCGAGGCGGGCCAGCACCGCGACGACCCGGTCGCGGACCAGTTCGAGGGAGAGGCGGATCTGGAGCTGCTCGACGTTCTCGGTCAGGTCGCGGGAGGTCATGCCCTTGTGGACCTGCTCGTGGCCGGCGAGGGCGTTGAACTCCTCGATGCGCGCCTTCACGTCGTGCCGGGTGACCTTCTCGCGCTCGGCGACGGAGGCCAGGTCGACCTGGTCGAGCACCCGCTCGTAGTCGGCGAGCGCGGCGTCCGGCACCTCGATCCCGAGGTCCTTCTGGGCGCGGAGCACGGCGAGCCAGAGCCGGCGCTCGAGCTTCACCTTCTCCTCGGGGGACCAGAGCGTGGCGAGCTCGGCGGAGGCGTAGCGTCCGGCGAGGACGTTCGGAATGCGGGGCTTGGCGGGAGAAGTCACGTAACCGGATTCTACTGTTCGTTCCTGCAGGTCCACGCCGCGGCCCCGTTCGTCGGAACCTACAGGGCCCGTGGCGCCGCCTCCCGCGGGGCTGCCGGGCTGCCGGGCTGCCGGGCTGCCGGGCCACCGGGGCGCCAGGCCGCCGGGTCGCCAGGCTCCGGGCCGTCGGGACGGCGCGCGAGCCCCGCGCGCCGTCCCGGCCCGTCCCCGCGTCACTCGTAGGGCAGCAGGTCCGCGCGCTTGGGCAGCAGGCCGTCGCCGGAGGAGCGGCCGGTGAGGCGGCGGGCGATCCACGGCAGCAGGTGGACCCGGGCGAACCGGGCGTCGGCGACCCGGCGGCGCAGCCAGGGCTCCGGGGGAGTGGCCGCCATCGGGATGTGCCACCCCTGGTCCTCCGGCTCGTACCCGAGGCCCTGCCAGACCGCCTCGGCGACCCGCCGGTGCCCCTCGGGGGCGAGGTGGATGCGGTCCACGTCCCACACCCGGGGATCGGCCAGCGCCGGCGCCCCGTAGAGGTCGATCAGCACCGCCCCGTGCCGCGACGCCAGCACGTCCAGCGTCTCGAACAGCGCCTCCATGCGCGGCCGGAACCGCTCCATCACGGGCCCGCGCCGCCCGGGGCTGCGCATCAGCACCAGCTGCTTGCAGGCCGGCGCCAGCCGCTCGACGGCCTCCTCCAGCAGCCCCGTCACCCGCCCCATGTCGCAGTTCGGGCGCATCGCGTCGTTGAGTCCGCCGACCAGCGTGATGACGTCGGCGCCCATCGCCGCGGCGACGTCCACCTGCTCGTCGAGGATCTGGCCGATCAGCTTGCCGCGGATCGCCAGGTTGGCGTACCGGAAACCGGGGGCGCGGGCGGCCATCCGGGCCGCGAGGAGGTCCGCCCAGCCGCGGTAGGTGCCGTCGGGAAGCCGGTCGGACATGCCCTCGGTGAAGGAATCGCCCAGGGCGACGAGGCTGGAGTACGTGGGTGCGGGATTCGTCTGCATGGCGCGACCGATCGTATCGCCGTCACATACCGCCCAGTCGGTCGCCCCCGGACACGGCGAGGGCCGGGCCCCCTCGGGGGGCCCGGCCCTCGCGGCACGGCGGGATCAGGCCGTCGGCTGGCCGAACAGCTCGCGCAGCACGTCCTCCATGGTGACCAGACCCGTCAGCCGCCCGTCGGAGCCGAGCACCGCGGCCAGGTGGGTCCGGCTGCCGCGCAGGGCGGTCAGCACGTCGTCCAGCGGGGTGTTCTCCCGCACCCGGGCGATGGGCCGCATGGTCTGCACCCGGAACGGCAGGTCGCGCGGCATCGCGTCGAGGGCGTCCTTGACGTGCAGGTAGCCGATGATCCGCCGCTCGTCGTCCACCACCGGGAAGCGGGAGAAGCCGGTCTCCGCGGAGAGCGCCTCCAGCTCGGCGGGGGTGACGCCCAGGCTGACGTAGCGGACCTTCTCCAGCGGCAGCAGGACCTCGCCCACCGGGCGGCGGCCCAGCTCCAGCGCGTCGTTCAGACGCTCCCGGGCCCGCTCGTCGATCAGACCGGCCTCCCCGGAGTCCTTCACCATCTGGGCCAGCTCGGCGTCCGAGAAGGAGGCCGTGACCTCGTCCTTCGGCTCCACCTTGAGCAGCTTCAGCAGGGTGTTGGCGAAGGCGTTGATCGTGAAGATCACCGGGCGCAGCGCCTTGGCGATCGCCACCAGCGGAGGTCCGAGCAGCAGCGCCGTGCGCACCGGCTCGGCCAGCGCGACGTTCTTGGGCACCATCTCGCCGAGCAGCATGTGCAGATAGGTCGCCAGGCTCAGCGCGATCACGAACGAGACCGCGTGACCCGCGCCGGAGGGCATGCCCATCGCGTGGAACAGCGGCTCCAGCAGGTGCGCGATGGCCGGCTCGGCCACCACGCCCAGCACCAGCGTCGACAGGGTGATGCCGAGCTGGGCGGCGGCCATCAGGGCCGAGACGTGCTCCAGCCCCCACAGCACCCGGCCGGCGCGGCGGTCGCCCTCCTCGGCGTGCGGCTCGATCTGGCTGCGCCGGACCGAGATCAGGGCGAACTCGGCGCCGACGAAGAAGGCGTTCAGGACCAGGGTCAGCAGACCGATCAGCAGTTGTACGGCGGTCATCGGGTCGCTCCCTGTCCCTTCTCGGCGTCGACGTCGGCGGTGTCGGCCGGCGGTGCGGTCAGCAGCACGCGGGCGGCACGGTGGCCGGACGCGTCCAGCACCTCCACGCGCCACCCGGCGACCTCCACGACGTCCCCGAGGACCGGTATCCGGCCGAGCGAGGTCGCGACCACGCCGGCCAGCGTCTCGTAGGGGCCGTCCGGGACCCGCATGCCGATCCGGGCGAGCTGGTCGGTGCGGGCGGCGCCGTCGGCGTCGTAGACCGCGCGGCCGTCGGGGTCGGTGCCGGCCGGGGCCAGGTCGGGGGTCTGGTACGGGTCGTGCTCGTCGTGGACCTCGCCCACGACCTCCTCGACGATGTCCTCCAGCGTCACCACGCCCGCGGTGCCGCCGTACTCGTCGATCACCACGGCCATGGTGCGGCCGCCGGACAGCCGGTCGAGCAGCCGCTCCACGGTCAGCGACTCCGGCACCAGCAGCGGCTCGCGCAGCAGCTCCGAGACGTGCACCTTGGCGCGCCGCTCGGCGGGCAGCGCCAGCACGTCCTTGATGTGCACCGTGCCGACCACCCGGTCCAGGTTCCCCCGGTACACCGGATAGCGGGACAGGCCGGTGGCGCGCGTCGCGTTGGCCACGTCCTCGCAGGTCGCCTGGGCCTCCAGGGCGACCACCTGGACGCGCGGGGTCATAACGTTCTCGGCGGTCAGCTCCGCCAGGTTCAGCGTGCGGACGAACAGCTCCGCGGTGTCGGCCTCCAGCGCGCCCTGCTTCGCGGAGTGCCGGGCGAGAGCCGCCAGCTCCTGCGGGCCGCGCGCGGAGGCCAGCTCCTCGGCGGGCTCCAGGCCCATCCGCCGCACCACCCGGTTGGCGGTGTTGTTGAGATGGGTGATGAAGGGGCCGAAGACCGCGCTGAACAGGCGCTGGGGCGTGGCCACCTTGCGGGCCACGGACAGCGGGGCGGAGATCGCCCAGTTCTTCGGGACCAGCTCGCCGACGACCATCAGGAAGACCGTCGACAGTGCCGTGCCCAGCACCAGGGCCACCGAGCTCGCGGCGGACCGGGAGAGGCCGAGGGCGCCGAGCGGGCCCGAGATCAGCCGGGCGATCGACGGCTCGGCGAGCATGCCGACCACCAGGTTGGTGACGGTGATGCCGAGCTGCGCACCGGAGAGCTGGAAGGTCAGACCACGGACGGCCTTCAGGGCGCTCGCCGCGCCCCGGTCGCCGTTCTGCGCGGCGCGCTCGAGGTCGGCGCGTTCCACGGTGGTCAAGGAGAATTCCGCCGCCACGAAGGCACCGCAGGCCAGCGAGAGCAGGACTGCCAACAGCAGGAGGAGGACCTCGGTCACCGGGTCGCCTCCCCACGGCCGGGAAGTGCGGAAGAAACGTCAGGAAGGCTGCTACTGGGAGGCTCGCCCATGGGCGGACGCTCACACACCTTTCGAAAGAGAGCCATGATCACCGTGATCGGTGACACCCCCAGGGTAAAGGACGGGCAAAGCGGCCCGCGGATGAGGGCCGTGACCCCGTCACGAGTACCCGTACGACGGCCCGGCAAGGGGTGCGCGACGACGGAAAACCGCCCGGCGGCGACGGAAAACCGCCCGGCGGAGACGGAGAACCGCCCCGGTGCCGGCGGACGGGCCGCCGGCACCGGGGCGTGCGTTACGGCGGGTCAGCGCACCCGGCCGTACCAGACGCTCCTCGTCCAGATCTTCTGCAGCCGGACCACGTCGCCGCTCTTGGGCGCGTGCCACAGCTTCCCCGAGCCGGCGTAGATGCCCACGTGGTACACCCGGGAGCCCGAGTGGAAGAACACCAGGTCGCCGGGCCTGCGCTTCGAGGCGGAGACACGGTTGGTGCGGTTGTACTGCTGGGCCGCCGTGCGCGGCAGGGTCTTGCCCGCCTTCTTGAACGAGTAGAGGGTCAGGCCCGAGCAGTCGAAGGCGCTCGGACCGGTGGCGCCGTAACGGTAGGGGGCTCCCTTCTTGGACGCCGCCACCTTCAGGGCCTTGGAGCCCGCGGTGGCCGCCTGCGCCTCGGACGAGAGACCGGGCACCGCGATGCCGCCTCCGAACGCGGCGAAGGTCAGGACCGAGGCCGTCGTGGCCCGGGTCATCAGGGACGGGACGCGATTGAGCACGGACATGCACAACCCTTCGACAGCCGCCTGTGAAGGATGACCTGTCGGATTCGGGCCGCGAAGTAGCCCGGCCGCCGTGCGGCGGCTTCACCCCAAGGACCGCGCGGAACCCTCTCCGGCGGCCCGTCGTGCTCGGGTCCTCCACTCCTGCCGATCCACTCCTGTCGACCCGTCGCCCGGCCGGCGGCAGGATTCGGCGTCCGCCCGGGCCGCCCCGCCGCGGTGGCGGGGGCTTGTCGTCGGGAGGATCTTCACGCAGTCGCGTCCCGGGATCATCCGTAAACCGCGTGTTGTGGAATACGTCACCATTGCGCCGTTCGAGTGGACAAAGTGTCGTGTATCCCTCGGTAAGTACCCGCCGCGAGCCGCTCACCAGCGCGGGAGCCCCGGAGCGCGCCGGGTGTCCGCGCGCCGGGGGCAAATCGGCACGTCCCGAGGACGGACGAGCGCCTACGCCGAACGACGGTACGTCGTCTGGTCCGTTTACCCGGGGCGCACCCGGGTGGCGGCGGGGCCACGCCCCGGGGCGGGAGGGGCACGCGCCGCCGCGTACGGGACGCGAGCCCGCCCGCCCCGGTCCCGTTAACGCCCCCGAAATCAGCCGCCACTAGCCTCTGGTGCTCCGTCGGGCGCCGAAGGTGGGGGTGGAAATCGTGCAGCTGACCCCGCACGAGCAGGAGAAACTGCTGATCCATGTGGCGGCGGACGTCGCCGAACGGCGCCGGGCGCGCGGGCTGAGGCTCAATCACCCCGAGGCCGTCGCCCTGATCGCCTCCCACCTCCTCGAGGGCGCCCGTGACGGCCGCACGGTGGCCGAGCTGATGCGCTCCGGCCGCACCGTCCTGAGCAGGGAGGACGTCATGGAAGGCGTCCCCGAGATGATCCACGACGTCCAGGTCGAGGCCACCTTCCCGGACGGCACCAAGCTGGTCACCGTCCACGACCCGATCGTCTGACGAAAAGGGACGCCGCCCATGATTCCCGGAGAGATCCTTTTCGACGAGACGCCCGTGGTCGTCAACGAGGGCCGCGAGGTCACCCGGATCACCGTGCTGAACGCCGCCGACCGCCCCGTGCAGGTCGGCTCCCACTACCACTTCGCCGAGGCCAACCCGGGCCTGGAGTTCGACCGCCCCGCCGCGCGCGGGCGGCGACTGCACATCGCCGCGGGCACCGCCGTGCGGTTCGAGCCCGGCATTCCGGTCGAGGTGGAACTCGTCCCGCTGGCCGGACGCCGTGTGGTGCCGGGCCTGCGCCAGGAGACCGGAGGCCCGCTCGATGCCTGACCTTTCCCGCGCCGAGTACGCCGACCTCTTCGGCCCCACCACCGGCGACCGCATCCGGCTCGCCGACACCGACCTGCTGGTCGAGATCGAGGAGGACCGCTCCGGCGGCCCCGGCCTGGCCGGCGACGAGGCCGTCTTCGGCGGCGGCAAGGTGATCCGCGAGTCCATGGGCCAGTCCCGGGCCACCCGCGCCGAAGGCGCCCCCGACACCGTCATCACCGGAGCGGTGATCGTCGACCACTGGGGGATCGTCAAGGCCGACGTCGGCGTCCGCGACGGCCGGATCACCGGCATCGGCAAGGCCGGCAACCCCGACACCATGGACGGCGTCCACCCCGACCTGGTGATCGGACCCGAGACCGAGATCATCGCGGGCAACGGCAGGATCCTCACCGCCGGAGCCGTCGACGCGCACGTCCACTTCATCTGCCCGCAGATCGCCGACGAGGCGCTGGCCTCCGGCGTCACCACGCTGGTCGGCGGCGGCACCGGTCCGGCCGAGGGCTCCAAGGCCACCACCGTCACCCCCGGGCCCTGGCACCTGGCCCGGATGTTCGAGGCGATGGAGGCCTACCCGCTCAACATCGGGCTGCTGGGCAAGGGCAACACCGTCTCCCAGGAGGCGCTGCTCTCCCAGATCCGCGGCGGCGCCGTCGGCCTCAAACTGCACGAGGACTGGGGTTCCACCCCGGCCGCCATCGACGCCGCGCTCACCGCCGCCGACCGCACCGGCGTCCAGGTCGCCATCCACACCGACACCCTCAACGAGGCCGGTTTCGTCGGCGACACCCTCGCCGCGATCGCCGGACGGGGCATCCACGCCTACCACACCGAGGGCGCGGGCGGCGGGCACGCGCCGGACATCATGACCGTGGTCTCCCACCCCAACGTGCTCCCCAGCTCCACCAACCCGACGCGGCCGTACACCGTCAACACCGCCGAGGAACACCTCGACATGCTGATGGTCTGCCACCACCTCAATGCGGCCGTCCCCGAGGACCTCGCCTTCGCCGAGTCCCGGATCCGGCCCTCCACCATCGGCGCCGAGGACATCCTGCACGACCTCGGGGCCATCTCGATCATCTCCTCCGACTCCCAGGCCATGGGCCGGGTCGGCGAGGTGATCCTGCGGACCTGGCAGACCGCCCACGTGATGAAGCGGCGCCGCGGCGCCCTGCCCGGCGACGGGCGCGCGGACAACCTGCGGGCCCGCCGCTACGTCGCCAAGTACACGATCAACCCGGCCCTGGCGCAGGGACTCGCGGCGGAGATCGGCTCCGTGGAGAGCGGCAAGCTGGCCGATCTGGTGCTCTGGGAACCGGCGTTCTTCGGCGTCAAGCCCCACCTGGTGCTCAAGGGCGGGCAGATCGCCTACGCGCAGATGGGCGACGCCAACGCGTCCATCCCCACCCCGCAGCCGGTGCTGCCCCGCCCGATGTACGGGGCGATCGGGCGCGCCCCGGCCGCCAACTCGGTCAACTTCGTCGCCCCGGAGGCGCTCGAGGACGGCCTGCCCGAGCGGCTCGGCCTCGGCAAACGGTGGGCGGCCATCACGTCGACCCGCGGCGTCACCAAGGCCGACATGCGGGAGAACGACGCGCGGCCGGACGTCCGGATCGACCCCGACAGCTTCGCCGTGCACATCGACGGCGAACTGGTCGAGGCGACACCGGCCGCCGAACTGCCCATGGCCCAGCGCTACTTCCTCTTCTGAGAGCGGTGCCGACCATGAACCGCGCCGCACTCCTGCTGCTGGCCGACGGCCGTTTCCCCGCGGGAGGGCACGCGCACTCCGGCGGTGCGGAGGCGGCGGTCCACGCCGGCCGGATCACCGACGCCGCCTCCCTGGAGGCGTTCTGCCGGGGCCGGCTGCACACAGCCGGGCTGGTCGCCGCCGCGCTCGCCGCGGCGGCGGCACTCGGCCTGGACCCGCGGGAGCTGGACTCCGCCGCCGAGGCCCGCACCCCGTCCCCGGCCCTGCGCGCCGTCGCCCGGCGGACCGGACGGCAACTGCTGCGGGCCGCCCGGGCGACCTGGCCCTGCCCCGAACTCGACGCGCTGGCAGAGGCGTTCCCCCGAGGCGCGCACCAGCCGGTGGTGCTCGGCGTCGTCGCCGGGGCGGCCGGACTGGAACCGCTGGACGCCGCGTACTGCGCCGCGTACGAGAGCGTCGGCGGTCCCGCCACCGCGACGGTCCGGCTGCTGAGCCTGGACCCGTTCGACGCGACCGGGGTGCTCGCGCGGCTCGCCCCGGAGACCGACCGGATCGCCTCCAGCGCCCTGCGGGCGGCCCGGGAGGCGCTGGCCGAGGGGCCGGACGCCCTGCCGGCCGCCTCCGCGCCGCTGCTGGAGATCGCGGCGGAGGCCCACGCCGCCCGCAGCGGACGGCTGTTCGCCTCCTGACCCCGCCGCCTTCCCCCGACGCACGTTCCGATCAGAGGAGTTCGCCGATGCACCTGGAGCACTCGCACGACGGCCGCCAGGGCGCCGTCAGCGCCGACGCGCGCCGCCCCGACGGAAGGCGCCGCGCCCTGCGCGTCGGGCTCGGCGGTCCGGTCGGCTCCGGCAAGACCGCCACGGTCGCCGCGCTCTGCCGGGAACTGCGGGCCGACCTCTCGCTGGCCGTCGTCACCAACGACATCTACACCCGCGAGGACGCCGACTTCCTGCTGCGCGAGGCGGTGCTGCCGCCGGAGCGGATCTCCGCCGTCGAGACCGGCGCCTGCCCGCACACCGCGATCCGCGACGACATCTCCGCCAACCTGGAGGCCGTGGAGGACCTCGAGGACACGGTCGGACCGCTGGACCTGATCCTCGTCGAGTCCGGCGGGGACAACCTGACCGCCACGTTCTCCAAGGGACTGGTGGACGCGCAGATCTTCGTGATCGACGTGGCGGGCGGCGACGACATCCCGCGCAAGGGCGGCCCCGGGGTGACGACCGCGGACCTGCTGGTCGTCAACAAGACGGACCTGGCGCCGTACGTCGGCGCCGACCTGTCCCGGATGGCCGCCGACGCCAAGGCCCAGCGGGCGGAGCTGCCGGTGGTGTTCCAGTCGCTGCGCGGCGAGCCCGGGGTCGCCGAGGTCGCCGCGTGGGTGAGGGAGCGGCTGGCCGCATGGCGGTCGTGACGGTGGGCGGCGGTACGGCGGGGGTACGGGCGCACGCGCGTCTGCGGGCGGTGCCCGACGGGCGCGGCGGGACCGCGCTGCCGGTGCTCGCCGGCGAGGGACCGCTCGCCCTGCGCCGGACGCGGGACGCCGACGGCGAGGCGCGGGTGCGGGTGGTCGGGGCGATGAGCGGACCGCTGGGCGGCGACCGGTTCCTGCTGGAGGCGGACGTCGCCGCCGGGGCCCGGCTGCGGGTCGGCTCGGCGGCCGCCACGATCGCGCTGCCCGGCCAGGGCAAGGAACCGGCGCGGTACGAGACGCGGCTGCGGGTGGCGGACGACGCGGCCCTGCGGTGGGAGCCGGAGCCGCTGATCTCCGTGCGGGGGAGCGAGCTGGAGGTCCTCACCCGGGTGGAGGTCGCCGAGGGCGGGCGGCTGCTGCTGCGGGAGGAGCAGGTGCTGGGTCGGCACGGGGAGCCGCCGGGGGATCTGCGCTCGCGGCTGACGGTGCGGGTGGGCCCGGACCTGGTGCTCGACCAGCAGGTGACCTGCGGACCGGGCGCGCCGAGGGGCTGGGACGGGCCCGCGGTGCTCGGCGGCCACCGGGCGGTGGGCCAGGTGCTGCTGGTGGACCCGGTCCTCGGCGCGAGGCCGGTGACGCCGGGAGTGTTCGGGACGACGGCCTCCCTCGTCCCGCTCCCCGGTCCCGCCGCCCTGATCACCGCCGTCGCGCCCGACGCCCTGCTCCTGCGCCGACTGCTCGACGAGGCCCTCCACGCGCTGTGCGTCACCCTCGACCGACCTCTCCCACCCGCACCTCGCACGCCGCGGGGTGCCGCGGTCAGCGTTTGACGCGGCTGCGGACGGCGAGGACGGCCAGGCCGAGCAGGACGGGCTCGACCAGCCGGGAGGCCATCTCGGTGTAGGTGCCGATGGTGGTGAGGTTCTGGCCGGAGGAGCGGAAGAGCACCGAGTTGATCACCACCCGCAGACTCTTCTCCAGGCGCTCGGCGGTGACGCGTTCGGCCGCCGGGCCGGTCGGGTCGACCGGTGCGGGGGTGTCGGTGATCAGGACGATCTCCTCCCCGGCCGCGGTCTGCCGGCCGGTGGTGGTCGGCTTCGGGTCGTGTGCCGGCAGACCCCACAGCATCATCACCGCGACCGTCACGGTCATGGCCGCCCCCAGCCAGGCCAAGGCGCGGGCGGCACGCAACCCGTACCCCGACAGGGCCCAGTAGAGGCCCAGCAACGCTCGTTCGCCCCGGGACCGGGTGGTGTCGTGGCGGCGCATCTCGCACTCGCCGTAGTAGAAGTCGGCCGCGTCCGGCTCGTTCTTGCCGTCCTCCAGCGACTTGCGCAGTTGCCGGTACAGCGCCGCCACGGCGGCCGGCTTCAGGTGCGGGGCGTCCGGCGGGGGGCTCTTCCAGCCCGAGGAGGCGGCCCGCTCGGGGCTGGGGGCGACGAGCGTCCTCCAGTGGTGTTCCTCGATCAGGGTGTTGCGCCGGCTCCACCGCCAGGGGAAGTGCCGACTCCAGCCGGGGGGAGCGGTGGTGAAGGTGCACCAGCCGTCGACCTTCAGCTGGTCCAGGTGGATGGCCCCGGCGAACCGGCAGGTACTCAGGTCGACGTCGTGCAGCGCCAGGTGGGCGACGTCCGCCCCGCCCACCGACCTCAGACGCACGCCGGGCTCCAGGTCGGACAGTTCCGTCTCCGGCAACCAGCCGGTGGCCGGTTCGGACCGCGTGAAACGGGTGAGGCCCGCGGCGACGAGTACCGGATACTCGAAGACCGCGTCCCTCAGGTCCAGCTCGGCGTAGCGCAGGCGCAGCGTGGCGGTCGACGCCCACCGGGTGCGCGCACAACTGACCTGACGGGCGGCCATCTCCAGCGTCACCGGCTGCTGGAGCACCGCCCCGTCGAGCACCACCCGACGACCGCACACCAGTGGCCCGAGTCGCGAGGCCGCCTCGAACCGCGCCCCGTCGAACCGGGCGTCGCCGGAGAAGCACACGGAGTGGAACCCGGCGCTGCCGGAGAAGGACGCCCGGTCGAAGTAGGCGTCACCGCCGAAGGACACGTCGTCGAACCAGGCGTCGTGGGCGAAGGACGCGTCACCGAACCAGGCGTCGTGGGAGAACGACACGCGGTCGAAGCGGGCGACACGGGCGAAGGAGACCTGGAGGAATCCGGCGGCTCCGGAGACGGAGGACCTGCTGAAGCGGGCGTCGCGGGAGAAGGCCGCCTCACCGAAGCGGGCGTCGGCGCAGAAGGACACCTCTTCGAAGTAGGCGTCGTGCGAGAAGGAGGTCTCGAGGAACGAGGCGACACCGGAGAACGACGCCCGGTTGAAGAACGCGGTGCCGGAGAAGGATGCCCCCTGGAACGAGGCGTTTCCGGAGAAGGAGGCCCAGCCGAAGAACGCGGTGCCGGAGAAGGACGCCCCCTGGAACGAGGCGTCCTCGGCGAACGACGCCCGGCCGAACCCGGCGACGTCGGAGAAGGACGCGCCGTCGAACAAGGCGTTGCCGACCCGGGGGCGATCGGTGGCGGGGTCGCGCAGGGCGTTGAGCAGCTCGTCGAGGAGTTCGGCGGTGAAGGGGGTGCCACGGTGGTCGATGTCGCTGCCGGGTGGGAGCGCCGCGAGGTAGGCCGCGCGGTCGGCCTCCCCCAGGTGTGCCAGGCAGTGGACGTGATCACCGACGCGGACGCCCCGGCAGCCGACCGGCTGGGCCGGGGTCGCGCCGTGTCCGCAGTGCGGCCAGTTCGGTGACGTGCGGGAGGAGGACGCGGATGCAGCAGTGGTCATGTCACCAGGACGTGCCGACGACGCCGGCGGTTTCGTCCGGGGCCGCGGCGGAGTGCGGGACCGGGAGCGCCGGCGCCCGCTCCCACCGGTGCCGTCACGGCGCCACCGGTGGGAGCGGGCACCCGGCCGGTTCCCGGTGCCCGCCGGCGGTGGACGTCAGCCGCTGGTCAGGACGCGGGCCAGGGCCGTGAGGGCGCCGTGGAGCTGGTCCTCGGTGATGGTCAGCGGGGGCGCGATGCGGATCGTGGAGCCGTGGGTGTCCTTGACGAGGACCCCCTCGGCGAGGAGCCGCTCACCGATCTCCCGGCCCGTGCCGAGCGCGGGATCCACGTCGACCCCCGCCCACAGCCCCCGCGTACGGAAGGCGACCACCCCGCGCCCCACCAGCGGCGCCAGCCCGTCCCGCAGGACGATGCCCAGTTCGGCCGCCCGCCGCTGGTACTCGCCGGTCTCCAGCAGCCCCACCACCGCCGACCCCACCGCCGCGGCCAGCGGGTTGCCGCCGAACGTCGAGCCGTGCGTGCCCGGGCCCAGCACCTGCAGGACGTCGCGCCGCCCGACCACCGCCGACACCGGCACGATGCCCCCGCCCAGCGCCTTGCCCAGCAGCACCAGGTCGGGCGTGACGTCCTCCAGGTCCACCGCCAGCGTGGACCCCGTGCGCCCCAGCCCGGACTGGATCTCGTCGGCCACGAACAGGCAGCCGGCCCGGCGGGTGATCTCCCGGACGCCCGCCAGGTAGCCGTCGTCCGGGACGATCACCCCGGCCTCGCCCTGCACCGGCTCCAGCAGCACCGCCGCCGTGGTCGCGTCCACGGCCGCCTCGATCGCGGCGAGGTCGTTGTACGGCACGACGCGGAACCCCGGCGCGAAGGGGCCGAAGCCCGCCCGGGCCGTGTCGTCCGTCGAGAAGCCCACGATCGTCGTCGTGCGCCCGTGGAAGTTGTCGGCGGCGACCACGATCGTCGCCCGGTCCTCCGGGACCCCCTTCACGTCGTAGGCCCACTTGCGGGCGACCTTGACCGCGCTCTCCACCGCCTCCGCGCCGGTGTTCATGGGCAGCACCATCTCCTGCCCGGTCAGCGCGGCCAGCCGCTCCGCGAAACCGGCGAGCCGGTCGTTGTGGAAGGCCCGCGAGGTCAGCGTGAGCCGGTCGAGCTGGCGGTGCGCGGCCTCCACCAGGACGGGGTGCCGGTGGCCGAAGTTGAGGGCGGAGTAGCCGGCCAGCAGGTCGAGGTAGCGGCGGCCCTCCACGTCCTCCACCCAGGCGCCCTCCGCCCGCGCCACCACCACCGGCAGCGGATGGTAGTTGGGCGCGAGGACGGACTCCTCGGCGCGGATCAGCCCGGCGGAGTCGCGGGGCGCGGCCCCGTCCCGGCGGGAGGGGCCGGAGCCCTCGGAACGGTCGGAGGGCAGGGTGGGCGCGGTCATGGGCGGACCTCCAGGGTGCAGCACTTGATGCCCCCGCCGGCCTTGCGGAACTCCGACAGGTCGACGGGGACCGGGACATAGCCGCGGTGCGCCAGCTCCTCGGCCAGGGCCACCGCCGCGGGGGCGATGAAGACGTGACGTCCGTCGGAGACGGAGTTCAGGCCGAAGGCCAGCGCGTCCCCCAGGGTGGCGATCACCGCGTGCGGGAACAGCCGCTCCAGGACCGCACGGCTCTCGGGCGCGAAGGCGTCCGGGTAGTAGGCGACGTTCTCGTCGTCGAGGGCGAAGAGCGCGGTGTCGAGGTGATAGAAGAACGGATTCACCAGCCGCAGCCCCACCACCGGGACGCCGAAGTACTCCTCGGCCTCCCGGTGGGCCTGCGGCGTGGTGCGGAACCCGGTCCCGGCCAGCACCCGGCCGCCCACCGGCACCAGGTCCCCCTCGCCCTCGCAGACCGTCCGGGCCCGCCGCACCGGGACGCCGGCCTCCTTGAGCCACAGCTCGTAGTGCTCCGACTCCTCCCGCCGCTCGGCCGCGTGGAACACCGAACCCAGCGCGCGCCCACCGAGCACCAGCGCCGCGTTGGCCGCGAAGACCATGTCGGGCAGCCCCGCCACCGGCGGAATCGTCTCCACCACGTGCCCGTGGGTCCGGTAGGCGGCGGCCAGCGCCTCCCACTGGCGGTGCGCGCGTCCGGCGTCGACCTCCTCGTCCGGACGCATCCAGGGATTGATCGCGTAGGTCACGTCGAAATGGCGGGGCTCGCACAGGAGGTAGCGCCGTCGGCGCGGCGCACGTCTAACGGACATGCCCCCACGTTAGGAAGCGGGCAAAGCGCCGACAAGCGACCAAGCGGGGTGTTCCGGAGCGGAATGCGCGGGCCCGCCGGGATCCGCGCCTCCGCCGGCGCCCGGGACCCGTCCACTCATGTCCATTTGTGCGATTACCTCTTACACTCCACCTTCATGCTGCGAGCCCTCGCCGTCGACGACGAACGCCCCTCCCTGGGCGAACTCCTCTACCTGCTGGAATCCGACCCACGGATCGGCAGGGCCGAGGGCGCGTCGGACGCCACCGAGGCGCTGCGCCGCATCAACCGGGCCCTGGAGTCCGGCCCGGACGGCCCCGAGGCCATCGACGTGGTCTTCCTCGACATCCAGATGCCCGGCCTCGACGGCCTGGACCTCGCCCGCCTGCTCACCGGCTTCGCCAGCCCGCCCCTGGTCGTCTTCGTCACCGCCCACGAGGACTTCGCGGTGCGCGCCTTCGACCTCAAGGCCGTGGACTACGTCCTCAAGCCGGTCCGCCGGGAACGCCTCGCCGAGGCCGTCCGCCGCGCCCACGAGCTGCGGGCCGCCCGCATCCCCGTGCACGAGCCCGAACCGGACGCCATCACCGTCGACCTCGGCGGCGTCCGGCGCCTGGTCCAGGTCGACGACATCACCCACGTCGAGGCCCAGGGCGACTACGCCCGGCTGCACACCGCCACCGGCAGCCACCTGGTCCGGGTCCCGCTGTCCACCCTCGAGGAGCGCTGGCGGTCCCACGGGTTCGTCCGCATCCACCGCCGCCACCTGGTCGCCCTGCGCCACATCGACGAGCTCCGCCTCGCCGCCGGCACCGTCAGCGTCCTCGTCGGCGGCGAGGAACTCCAGGTCAGCCGCCGCCACGCCCGCGAACTGCGCGAGCTGCTGATGCGCCGCGGCGCCGCGTAGGAGGCCGCCGCCATGCCCCACGACGCCCCCCGGGCCACCGAGCGCCGCGTCCCCGCCCGCGTGGTGGTCACCGGCCCGCCCCGCCGCCACCGGGGCCCCGCCCACGGCGCCCGCTACCGGCCCCGCACCGAGATCCACGAGCAGACCACCCTCGGCCACACCTACGTCCGCTCCCTGATGCGCGCCCAGCTCCGCACCGCGCTCGCCGTCTTCGCGGTCCTCGCCGCGCTGGTCGTCCCGCTGCCCCTGGTGTTCGCCACCGCCCCGCACGGCCGCCTCCTGGAGTGGGCCGTGCTCGGCTTCTGCCTCTACCCGCCGCTGGTGCTGCTGGCCCGCTGGCACGTGCGGCGGGCCGAACGCCACGAGCGGGACTTCGTGCGGCTCGTCGAGGACCAGGAACGCTGACCGCGACGCACCCCGGCAACGAGACTCCCGGCCCCCGCACGAGACCCCCGGCGACGGACGAGACCTCCGCCCCGTGTACGAGACCCCCCGCCCCGTGAACGAGACCCGAGCGACGTGAACGAGACCCCCGCCCCATGAACGAGAGCTACGCCGTGGCCGCCGTGGCCCTGGTGGTGGTCGCCACCGCCCTGGTCGGCGCCTTCGGCCTGCGGGTCTCCCGCACCACCTCCGACTTCTACGTCGCCTCCCGCACCGTCGGACCCCGCCTCAACGCGGCCGCCATCAGCGGCGAGTACCTCTCCGCCGCCTCCTTCCTCGGCATCGCCGGACTGGTCCTCGTCCAGGGACCCGACATGCTCTGGTACCCGGTCGGATACAGCGCCGGATACCTGCTCCTGCTGCTCTTCGTCGCCGCCCCGCTGCGCCGGTCCGGCGCCTACACGCTCCCCGACTTCGCCGAGGCACGGCTCGCCTCGCAGGGCATGCGGCGGCTCTCCGGCGCCTTCGTCGTCGGCATCGGCTGGCTCTACCTGCTGCCCCAGCTGCAGGGCGCCGGACTCACCCTGAAGGTCCTCACCGGCGCGCCCGGCGCGCTGGGGTCGGTGATCGTCGCGGTGGTGGTGGTCGCCAACGTCGCCGCCGGGGGGATGCGGTCCATCACCTTCGTGCAGGCCTTCCAGTACTGGCTCAAGCTCACCGCCCTGCTGGTCCCCGCCCTCTTCCTGGTCCTCGCCTGGCAGGGCGACGGGGCGCCCGCCCGGGCCTTCGACGAACCCGCCGCCTTCCGCGAGCACCGCACCGTGCGGGTCCAGGACACCGTGGAGATCCGCCTCGCCGAACCCCTCACCGTCACCGTGCACGGCCGTGTCGACGGCCGCCCGTACGACGGCGACCGGGTCGGACTGCCCGCCGGCGTCCACACCGTCGAGGCGGGCGCGCGGCTCGCCTTCCCCGAGGGTGCCGAGGTCCCGGTGGCCCAGGGCGCCGGGAGCGCCGCGCTCTCCGACTCCTCCGGCCCCGACCGGGGGGAACGCCCGCTCTACGCCACCTACGGGCTGATCCTCGCCACCTTCCTCGGCACCATGGGCCTGCCGCACGTGGTGGTCCGCTTCTACACCAGCCCCAACGGGGTGGCCGCCCGCCGCACCACCGTCGCCGTCCTGGGCCTGATCGGCGCCTTCTACCTGCTGCCCCCGGTCTACGGCGCCCTCGCCCGGATGTACGCCCCCGAACTGGTCCTCACCGGCAACACCGACGCCGCGGTGCTGCTGCTCCCGGACCGGATGATCGGCGGCCTCGGGGGCGACCTGCTGGGCGCCCTGCTGGCCGGCGGGGCGTTCGCCGCGTTCCTCTCCACCGCCTCCGGACTCACCGTCGCCCTCGCCGGGGTGATCGCGCAGGACGCGCTGCCCTCCCGCGGCATCCGCCACTTCCGGGTCGGCGCGGTGACCGCCATGGCCGTGCCGCTCGCCGCGAGCGTGCTGGCCGGACGGCTGCCCATCGCCGACGCCGTCGGACTCGCCTTCGCGGTCTCCGCCTCCTCCTTCTGCCCGCTGCTGGTGCTCGGCATCTGGTGGCGGCGGCTCACCCCGCCCGGCGCGGCCGCCGGCATGCTGGTCGGCGGCGGATCCGCGCTCGCCGCGGTGTCGGTCACCGTCGTCGGCCACGACCCGGTGGACGGCGTGCCCTACGCCCTGCTCGCCTGGCCCGCGCTGTGGTCCGTGCCGCTCGCCTTCCTCACCATGATCCTGGTCTCCCTCGCCACCCCCGGCCGGGTGCCGCCGGACACCGACGCCGTCCTCGCCCGCTTCCACCTCCCCGAGGAGATCGGCGGCGGCCCCGTCCGGAAGGAGAACGCGACATGACCACCCTGGGCGCCTTCCTCGCCGGGGTCTGCGCGGCCGTGCTGCCGCTGCTGGCCGCCGGGTTCTGGTTCGGCCGCCGCACCGCCCGGCCGTCCTATCCGGCGGGGCTCGGCACACCCGTGGAGCACGCCACCTTCCAGACCCTGCACACCGCCTCGCTGGCCGCCCCGCCGCTGCGCGCCGGGCTCACCGAGGAGACCGCCCGCCGCGCCGCCCGCCGGCTGCGCTCCCTGCTGGGCACCGAGGCCCTCTGCCTCACCGACCGGGAGCGCGTCCTGGTGTGGGACGGCGCGGGCTCCCACCACCGGGCCGAGATCATGGAGCGCCTCGCCGGTCCGCTGGAGTCCGGCCGCGGCGAGGCGTTCCGGCTGCGCTGCGAGACCCCCGACTGCTCCCTGCGCTGGGCCGTCGTCACCCCGCTCACCGTCGACGACCGGGTGCTCGGCGCGCTGGTCGCCTGCGCGCCGGGGGAGTCCGCGGTGCTGGTCCGGGCGGCGGGGGAGGTGGCCCGCTGGGTGTCCGTCCAGCTCGAGCTGGCCGACCTCGACCGGTCCCGGACCCGGCTGATCGAGGCCGAGATCAGGGCGCTGAGGGCGCAGATCTCGCCCCACTTCGTCTTCAACTCGCTCGCCGTGATCGCCTCCTTCGTCCGGACCGACCCGGAGCGCGCCCGGGAGCTGCTGCTGGAGTTCGCCGACTTCACCCGCTACTCCTTCCGGCGGCACGGCGACTTCACCACCCTCGCCGACGAACTGCACGCCATCGACCACTACCTGGCACTGGTCCGCGCCCGCTTCGGCGACCGGCTGGCGGTGACCCTGCAGATCGCCCCCGAGGTGCTGCCGGTCACCCTGCCGTTCCTGTGCCTGCAGCCCCTGGTGGAGAACGCCGTCAAACACGGGCTGGAGGGCCGCGGCGACACGTGCGGCATCGCCATCACCGCCCGGGACGAGGGCGCGGAGGCGGTCGTCGTCATCGAGGACGACGGCGTCGGCATGGACCCCGACGCGCTGCGGCGGATCCTCGCCGGGGAGGCCGGGCCCGGCGGGGGCATCGGCCTGTCCAACGTGGACGACCGGCTCCGGCAGGTCTACGGGGACGACTACGGGCTGGTCATCGAGACGGCCCCGGGCGCCGGGATGAAGGTCACCGTGCGGCTGCCGAAGTACCGGCCCGGGGTGCATCCCGCGGGTCCCGGAACCGGAGGCCTCCGCAGAGGGTGACATCGGGGGCGGGCGGGGCACCATGGGGGTAGCGGACCTGAGGAGGTCGCCATGCCCGTAACACCTGGTTCCAAGATGCCCGGCTCCACCAAGACCATGGGCGCGCTCGCGGTGGGCGGCCTGGTCGTCGTGTCGGCCTACTCGGTGGCCCTCGGCAGCAACGGCTGGCTGTGGTTCGGCTGGCTCGTGCTCGGGGCCCTGTTCCTGGCCCTGGTGGCGCTGCGCGACACCTGACCGGGGACCGGACCCCGAGCGGGGGACCGGGCCCCGGGCGAGGGGGTGGCGCCGCCGGGCGTCAGCCCTGGCGGGCCGAGCCCGCGCGCAGCGAGGCCAGGTACGCGTTGTACGCCTCGAGCTCCGCGTCGCCGTCCCGGTCCGCCGCGCGGTCCTTGCGGCGGCCCTCCCGCTGCTCGGAGCGGTACCACTGGAACAGCAGGGCGATCAGCACCAGCACCGACGGGATCTCGCTGAACGCCCAGGCGATGCCGCCCGCCGCGTTCAGGTCCTCCATGGCGTCGATGCCGAGCGAGGCCGGCGGGTCGGCGAACGCCCCGATCATCGGGGTGGACGCCATCATCAGCGCGATGCCGAAGAACGCGTGGAACGGCATGCCGGCGAAGAGCTCCAGCATCCGCATCAGGTGCCCGGGACGGTGCGGACCGGGGTCCACGCCCATGATCGGCCAGAAGAAGACCACGCCCACCGCGAAGAAGTGCACCATCATCGCGACGTGGCCCAGGTACGAGCCCATCAGGATGTCCACCAGCGGCGTGAAGTACAGCGCGTAGAGGCTGGCGATGAACATCGGGATGGTGAACAGCGGGTGCGTGATCACCCGCATGTACCGGCTGTGCAGCAGCTTCAGCAGCAGCTCGCGGGGGCCCAGGGTGCCGCGGGCGGCGACCGGAAGGGCGCGCAGCGCCAGGGTGACCGGTGCGCCGAGCAGGATCATGATCGGCGAGAGCATGCTCAGCACCATGTGCTGCACCATGTGCACGCTGAACATGACCATGCCGTAGTCGTTCAGCCCGGTGCACATCACCAGCACCACGCTGAGCACACCGGCGACGAAGGACACCGTCCGGCCGACCGGCCAGCGGTCCCCGCGCCGCGTCATCCGCACCACGCCCCAGCCGTAGAGCAGGAGCGCCAGCAGGCAGGCGACGAGGAAGAAGGCGTCCGGGGACCAGGCGAGCCCCCGGGCGAGGGTGAACGGGGGCAGATCCATGGCGCCGTGACCGCTGTGGTCCATCCGCCGGCTCCTGTTTCGTGGGGGTTGTGCAAATCTGTCCGCACCAGACTAGAACCGCCCCCGGCCGTGCCGGCGGCCGGGGGCGGTTCACCTGCGGCCGTGCGGGCTCACAGGCGTCGGGGGCCGGGTCACACCACGGTGGGGACCTCGGCGTACCGCTCCTCGGGGACCGTCTTGAGCGAGGCCACGGCCTCGGCCAGCGGCACGGTGACGATGTCGGTGCCGCGCAGCGCGGTCATCCTGCCGAACTCGCCGCGGTGGACGGCCTCCACCGCGTGCCAGCCGAAGCGGGTCGCCAGGACCCGGTCGTAGGCGGTGGGCGTGCCACCGCGCTGGACGTGGCCCAGGATCACCGGGCGGGCCTCCTTGCCGAGGCGGTGCTCCAGCTCGACCGCCAGCAGGTTGGCGATGCCGGCGAAGCGCTCGTGGCCGTAGGCGTCCTTGCCGCCCTCGGCGAAGTCCATGGTGCCCGGGAGCGGCTTGGCGCCCTCGGCCACGACGACTATCGCGAACCGCTTGCCGGCCTCGAACCGCGCGCCGACCCGCTCGGTCAGCTCCTTGATGTCGAAGGGCCGCTCGGGCACCACAATCGCGTGGGCGCCGGCCGCCATGCCGGAGTGCAGGGCGATCCAGCCGGTGTGCCGCCCCATCACCTCGACGATCAGCACCCGCTGGTGCGACTCGGCGGTGGTCTTCAGCCGGTCCAGGGCCTCCGTGGCCACGCCCACGGCGGTGTCGAAGCCGAAGGTGACGTCGGTGACCGCGATGTCGTTGTCGATGGTCTTGGGCACGCCCACGATGGGCAGCCCGTTGTCGGACAGCAGGCGGGCGGCCTTCAGGGTGCCCTCGCCGCCGATCGGGATGACCGCGTCGAGGCCGAGCTCCTTCAGGTGGCCCTTGGCCCGCTCCACGCCGTCCCGCAGGTGCTCGGGGCGGACGCGGGAGGAGCCGAGGATGGTGCCGCCGCGGGCCAGGATGCCGCCGACGGCGTCCAGGTCCAGCTTGAGGTAGTCGCCCTCCAGCAGGCCCTTCCAGCCGTCGCGGAAACCGATCACCTCGTCGCCGTGGGCGTCGACGGCGCGGTGGACGACGGAGCGGATGACGGCGTTGAGGCCGGGGCAGTCGCCGCCGGAGGTGAGCACACCAATGCGCATGGCGCGGAATACCTTCTGGATGGGGGACGGCACCGGACCGCTTCGTCCGGCTTGACGACCGCCACCCTACCGGCGCGAGGGCCCCCTGCCGAACCCGGCGTCCGACAGCCGGACACCCCCGCTCACCTGTGCGGATGCCCTGTCAAACGGGCTCTCCGCGGGCGAGTTCGGGGGTGTCCCGGAGCGGTGCCGGACGCCGGTCAGGCCGGCTGCGTGGCCGCCGCGATGCGCTCCTGGCGCAGCGCCTCGTACCACCGGTCGTCGACCGGCGGGAGGGCGTTGACGTCGAGGGCGAGCTTCAGCAGGTGGTCCGCGATGTGCGGGTTGCGGGCCAGCACGGGGCCGTGCATGTAGGTGCCGAAGACGGTGTCGTTGTACGCGCCCTCGGTGCCGTCACCGGTGCCGTTGCCGTTGCCGATGCGCACCCGGGCGAGCGGCTTGGCGTTCGGGCCGACGTGCGTCACGCCCTGGTGGTTCTCGAAGCCGGTCAGCGGGGGCAGGCCGAGCCGCGGGTCGATGTCACCGAGGACGTCGCCCACGCAGCGGGCGCCCTCGCCGCGCACCGAGACCACGTCGAGCAGGCCGAGGCCCGGCTCGCGCTGGCCGAGGTCGTTGATGAACTCGTGGCCCAGGATCTGGTAGCCGGCGCAGACCGAGAAGACGATCGCGCCGTTGCCGACCGCGCGGTGCAGGCCGCCGTCACGGCGCAGCCGCTCCGCGGCCAGGCGCTGCGGACGGTCCTCGCCGCCGCCGATCAGGTAGATGTCGCCGGAGGTCGGGATGGGCTGGTCGCTGCGCACGTCGATGCGGGCCACGTCCAGGCCGCGCTGGCGGGCCCGGCGCTCGACGACGAGGGCGTTGCCCTGGTCGCCGTAGGTGCTGAGCAGATCCGGGTAGATCCACACCAGCCGGAGTTGGCTGTCACTCATGAGTCGGTCCTCGAACGGTGAGTCGCGGGTCAGTCGCTGGTCGTGGGTCAGTTGCCGACGCGGCGGCGCAGGTCCTGGAAGGCGGTGTAGTTGGCGATGACCTCGATGCGTCCCGGCGGAGCCAGGCGGGCCGCCTCGTCGAGGTTCTCGCACACCTGGAAGTTCTGGTTGGCGACCTCCAGGCGCACCGCCAGGTCCAGCTTCCGGTCGCCGAGCACGAAGATCGGGTGGCCGGTCAGGCGCGAGTAGTCGACGTCCCACAGCCAGGAGGTGTCGGTGCCGTCCGCGCCGCGGGCGTTCACCGAGAGGATCACCGGGGTCGGCGGCGGGTCGATCAGCGAGAACGTCTCCAGCCAGCCCGCCGGGTTCTTGGCGAGCAGCAGACGCAGGTCGCGGCCCTGGAACTGGACGGTGTCGTACCGGCCGGCCACCGCCTGCACGTGGTACATGCGCTCCAGCGCGACCTGCGGCGGCACGCCGAAGACGGCGGCGACGGCGGCGGAGGAGGTGGCGTTGGCACGGTTGGCGCGGCCGGGGAGCTGGAGGTGGATCGGCCAGGCCGAGCCGTGCGGGTCGAGCACGTGGTCGCCGGAGAGCGCCCAGCTCGGCGTCGGACGGCGGAAGCCGCACTCGCCGCAGAACCAGTCGTCGCCCGGACGCTGCAGCACACCGCCGCAGGACGGGCAGGACCAGGCGTCGTCCTTCCACATCTGGCCGGCCGCGACCCAGATCACGTTGGGCGAGGAGGAGGCGGCCCACACGATCAGCGGGTCGTCGGCGTTGGCGACCACCACGGCCTTGGTGCCGGCCAGGCCCTCACGCCAGTTCTCGGCGACCATGCGGGTCTCGGCGGCGCGGTCCAGCTGGTCGCGGGAGAGGTTCAGCAGCGCGACGCACTGGGGATCGGTCTCGCGGGCGACGGCGATCAGGTACTTCTCGTCGACCTCGATGACGCCGAAGCGGGCCTCGTCACCGCGCTCGGCGAGGGCCGAGGTGATGCCGGCGGGCATGTTGGCGCCCAGCGCGTTGGAGACCACGGGACCGGCCGCGCGCAGCGCCTCGGCGATCAGGCGCGTCGTGGTCGTCTTGCCGTTGGTCGCCGACACGAGCGTGATGTCCAGGCCCTGCGCGAGCCGGGCCAGGAGCTCGGGGTCCAGCTTCAGCGCGACCCGGCCGCCGATCACCGAGCCGCTGCCGCGTCCGGCTGCCCGGGAGACGGCCGCGGCGGTCTTGCCCGCCGTCACGGCCAGCTTGGCCCGCGGCGTCAGCGGGTCCGAGGTGCCTGCCATCAGTTCTCGATCCTCCTTGCGTACGCGCCGCGCGTGAGTCCCGGCAGCGTGTGGTGGCTTCAGCCTATCGAGATCCGCTCACCCGGCCGAATATCGGCATCGCACCGTGACCGGCTGCGACGGAGGACGTGGGGGGCGCGCGGAACCGTCATGGCCTGGGGTGACCGTACCCTGACCGGCATGCGACACGGTTCGATCCCCGGCGCCGACGGGCGCGTGAGACCACTCACCCTGCACGGAGACCCCGTGCTGCACAGGCCTTGCGCGGAGGTGACGGAATTCGGACCGGAGCTCGAACGGCTGGTCGAGGACATGTTCGCCACCATGTACGCGGCGGGCGGGGTGGGGCTCGCGGCGAACCAGGTGGGGGAGGGGCTGCGGGTCTTCGTCTACGACTGCCCGGACGACGAGGACGTCCGCCATCTCGGTCATGTCGTGAATCCCCGGCTGGTGGAGGCCGACGGGGTGACGGTGCGGGGTCCGGAGGGGTGCCTGTCGCTGCCGGGGCTGGAGGCGGGGACGGTGCGGTTCGACCGGGCGGTGGTGCGGGGGCGGTCCGCCGCGGGGGAGCCGGTGGAGGTCGTCGGCACCGGGTTCTTCGCGCGGTGCCTGCAGCACGAGTGCGACCACCTCGACGGCCTCGTCTACCCCGACCGCCTCACCGGCTGGCGCCACCGCCGCCTCCTCCGCCAGGCATCCCGCGCGCCCTGGGCGGCCGGACCGCCCGCCGAGGGGTAGGCGCCGCGGCGGCGCGTGGGGGAGGGGTCAGAAGGCGGGGCCGTCGGCGCGGTCGCCGGCGTCGGCGAGGCGTCCCCACAGGAGATCGGCCAGGCTGCGGACCAGCTCCTCGCGAGGGCACGGCCGCTCCCCGAGCCACCAGTCCCCCGCCGCGTGCATCATGCCCACGATCCCGTGCCCCCAGACCCGCGCGAGCTGCCGCCCGTTCGGCCCCAGGTCCACCCGCTCCTCGATGACCTGCGCCAGGTCCTCGCCCATCCGCCGCAGCAGCGGCGCCGAGTGCCGCCCCACGTCGAACCCGGGCTCGCCGCCGGAGCCGCCGTCCGCCGGGTGCATCAGGAACCGGTACACCTGCGGCCGCGCCTCGATGGCCGCGAGGTACGTGTCGAGCGTCCGCTCCACCCGCTGCCGCCGCTCGGCCGGCGCGTCCAGCGCGGCCCGCAGGGAGTCCAGCAGGGCGTCGGTGTGCCGCTGGGCCAGAGCGGCGTAAAGTCCGCCCTTGTCGCCGAAGTGGCGGTACAGGATCGGCTTGGTGATCCCGGCCTCGGCCGCGATCGCGTTCATGGAGGCGCCCGGGCCGTCGCGGAGCACCACCCGGTCCGCGGCTTCCAGCAGTTCGCGCCGGCGCCGCTCGGTGGACCTCTGCTGGGGGGTCCCCTGCTGCGTCGTCTCCATGGTCGGTGCTCTCCCCACCCGTGCGTTTCCGGTGATGCTTGCGCAAAGTAACACTGATCGGCCCGTGACCGCCCTCCGGCTCGGAACTCGTGGCACTCCCCACACCCGCCGCGAGGGCCCCCTCCTGCGGAAACGGGTGAAAACCAGGTGGGTTGACTTTCCTACCCGCCAGTAACAGACTGCGGTTACCGCAAGTAACACCTTGGGCAGCACTGGAGGGGTCATGGCCGAGTTCACCATGGAACTCAACGACGAGCAGAAGGAGGTCCGGGACTGGCTCCACGGGTTCGCCGCCGATGTGATGCGCCCGGCGGCAGCGGAATGGGACGAGCGCGAGGAGACCCCCTGGCCCATCATCCAGGAGGCGGCCAAGCTGGGCATCTACTCCCTGGACTTCTACGCCCAGCAGTACTTCGACCAGACCGGCCTCGGCCTCCCGATGGCCACCGAGGAGCTGTTCTGGGGCGACGCCGGCATCGCCCTGTCGATCATGGGCACCGGTCTCGCCGCCGTCGGCGTGCTGGCCAACGGCACCAACGAGCAGATCGGCACCTGGATCCCCCAGATGTACGGCACGCCGGACGACGTGAAGGTCGCCGCCTTCTGCTCCTCCGAGCCCGACGCCGGCTCCGACGTGGCCGCCATGCGCACCCGCGCCGTCTACGACGAGGCCAAGGACGAGTGGGTGATCAACGGCACCAAGACCTGGGCGACCAACGGCGGCATCGCCAACGTCCACGTCGTGGTCGCCGTCGTCGACCCCGAGCTCGGCTCCAAGGGCCACGCCTCCTTCATCATCCCGCCGGGCACCGAGGGCCTCTCCCAGGGCCAGAAGTTCCAGAAGCACGGCATCCGCGCCTCGCACACCGCCGAGGTCATCCTCGACAACGTGCGGGTCCCCGGTTCCTGCCTGCTCGGCGGCAAGGAGAAGCTGGACGAGCGCCTCGCCCGCGCCCGCGAGAAGGCGAGGAAGGCCGGCGGCGAGCGCGTGAAGAACGCCGCCATGGCGACCTTCGAGGCCTCCCGCCCGGTGGTCGGCGCCATGGCCGTCGGCACCGCCCGCGCCGCCTACGACTACGCCCTGGAGTACGCCAGGACCCGCGTCCAGTTCGGCCGCCCGATCATCGACAACCAGGGCGTGGCCTTCCAGCTGGCCGACATGCGCACCAGCGTCGACGCGGCACGTCTGCTGGTGTGGCGCGCCTCCTGGATGGCGGTCAACGGCAAGCCGTTCGACGGCGCCGAGGGCTCGCAGTCCAAGCTCTTCGCGAGCGAGACGGCCAAGAAGGTCACCGCCCAGGCGGTCCAGATCCTGGGCGGCAACGGCTTCACCCGCGAGTACCCGGTGGAGCGGATGCACCGGGACGCGGCCATCTACACCATCTTCGAGGGCACGAGCGAGATCCAGCGCCTGGTCATCGCCCGCACCATCTCCGGCGTCCACGTCCGCTGAACCGGAGCGGCTCCGGCAGCGCTCCGGTACGGCTCCGGTACCGCTCCGAGGGGGCGCGGGAAGGGTCCCGCGCCCCCTCGGTCACGGGGTGACGCCGGCCGCCTGGACCGCGCCGCCGTGGCGGAGCGGGGTGAGCTGCTGGATGTCGTAGCGGGCCCGCAGCGCCTCGATCGCCGCCTCGTCCGGCGGGCCGCCGGACGAGAGGATCTCGAGGAGTTCCTCGAAGTACCGCTCGTGGTCCGGCGGCGGCGCGGCCTGGAAGAACATCCGGGCCGGGGTGTCCGTCGGGTTGGCGAAGGCGTGCGGGCACCCCGGCGGCACGGCGATCACCGTGCCCGGGGTGGCGCGCACCACCCGGTTGCCCGAGAGGGACTCCCAGTGCCGCCAGTTGTCCGGCGTGCGCACCCGCGGCTCGAAGGCGAGCACGTCCAGCTCGCCCTCCAGGACGTAGAACAGCTCCTCGCTGCGGGTGTGGACGTGCGCGCCGACGTCGAAGCCGGGCGGCACGACCACCTCGAAGCTGGACGCCGTCCGCGAGTGCGCGCCCGTGACCTTGAACGTCACGTGCTGGGCGGGCGTGGCCACCGTGCGGCCGGCGCCGGGCGGCACCAGCAGGCCTTCCGTCACGGTCATCGGCGGCTCACCAGGTGACCGGGAGGGACTCGGGCCCGCGGATCAGCGCGCCCTTGCGGAACGGCACCTGCTCGGCCGGCACCGCGAGCCGCAGCCCCGGCACCCGGTCCAGCAGGGCGTCGACCAGCAGCTGGGACTCCATCCGCGCCAGCATGCCGCCCACGCAGTAGTGCGGGCCGAAGCCGAAGGCGACGTGCGGGTTGGGGTTGCGGTCGAGGTCGATCCGGTCGGGGTCCGGGAAGACCTCGGGATCCCGGTTGGCGGCGAGGTAGGAGTTGTAGACCACGTCGCCCTTGCGGATCCGCACCCCCCGGATCTCCACGTCCTCCGTGGCGATCCGGGACAGCCCGACCGCGTTGCGGTGCGGGATGTACCGCAGCAGCTCCTCGACCGCCCGCGGCCGGACGCCGGGCTCGGCGCGCAGCCGTTCGGCCAGCTCGGGGCGGGTCATCAGCAGGTAGAACATCTGCCCGCTGTTGTTGGTGACCGCCTCGCCGCCGATCTGCACCAGCACCGCCAGCCCGACGGCCTCCCGCACGGTGATCTCGCCGCGGCCGACGGCTGCGCCGAGCAGCGAGGTGACGTCCTCGCCGTCGCTGTCCCGCCGCTCCTCCACCAGCCGGGTGAAGTAGGCGGCCATGTCCTCGCGCGCCCGTGTGCTGACCTCGGCACCGTGGGACTGGGACAGGATCCGCTGGGTCCAGTCGTGCATCAGGTCCCGGTCCGAGGCCGGGACGCCCATCAGCTCGCAGACCACGGCGATCGGGAAGGGGCTGAGCACGGCCTCGGTGAGGTCGGCCGGCGGACCCTTGGCGAGCAGGTCGTCCACCAGCTCGTCCAGCAGGCGCCGGGACCGCTCCCGCACCCGCTCCACGCCGCGCGCGGTGAACGCGGAGGCCACCGAGCGGCGCAGCCGGGTGTGGTCCGGCGGGTCGAGGAAGCCGACCGCGTCCGAACCGGGGATGAAGTGCGGGGCCAGCCGGGTGACCGGGCGGCCCATCACCTCGGCCCGGCTGAACCTCGGGTCGTTGGTCACGGCGCGGACGTCGTCGTAGCGGGTGACGAGCCAGGCCCAGCCCTCGCCGTTGGGCAGCGAGATCCGGGTGACCGGGCCCTCGCGCATCAGCTCGGTGAGGACCGGGTCGAAGTCGGCGCCGTGCAGGTCGATCGCCGGCCAGTCCCGTACCGGGGGCAGGGCCGAGGCGGTCGCCTCGTCGGTGGTGGAGGTCATCTCTGGTGTCGTCTCCGTCCGGGTCTCGGACCCCGTCGTCGGCGTGTCACGCCGGCACCCCCAGCGACCGGTCCGCCGCGTTCCGTGCCGTCGAGGTGCTGTCGACCTGCCAGCTGCCGATGGACATCTCCGCGGTGATGCCGGGCCCGAAGCCGGCCAGCATGCCGCGGGCGCCGTCCTCGGCCCCGCCCTCCTCGAACATGCGGCGCAGCGCGTCCAGGACGACGGCGCTGGCGATGTTCCCGTACTCGGTGAGGGTGGCGCGGCTGAACCGGAAGGCGTGCGGCTCGACGCGCAGGTACTTGCTCAGGTCGTCGAGGATGCGCGGCCCGCCGGCGTGGATGATGTAGAAGTCCAGGTCGGAGGCGTTCCAGTTGTGGGCCCTGGCCAGGTCGTGCAGGGCGGGGGCCAGCGGCTCCATCGTGCCGGGCACCCGCTTGTCCAGCAGGAAGTGGAAGCCGGTCGCCCGGACGTCGTACGAGATCCAGTCCTCGGTCCTCGGGATCAGGTACGAGCCGTTGCGCTCCAGGCGCATGCCGGTGCCGCCCCGTCCGCGGACCACGGCCGCGGCGATGCCGTCGCCGAACAGGCCGTTGGACAGCAGGGAGCCGACACCGAGGTCGGTGGGCTGGTAGCAGAGCGAGCAGAACTCGCACGCCACGATCAGCGCGTTGGCCTCCGGGTAGGCGGTGCAGAAGTCGTGTGCCCGGTTGACGGCGGCTCCGCCGGCCGCGCAGCCGAGCTGGGCGATCGGTATCTGCCGCGTGGTGGACGGGAAGCCCATCTCGTTGATCAGCCAGGCCGTCATCGAGGGCATCATGAAGCCCGTGCACGAGACGTACAGGATGACGTCGATGTCTTCCGGCCGGACCTCGGCGTTGTCCAGGGCCTCCCGTACGACGGCGGGGACACGGGACTTGGCCTCGGCCTCGTAGATCTTGTTGCGGTCCGCGAAGCCGGGGTGCTTCAGGGTCTCCTCGATCGGCTGCACGATGTGCCGGGTGCGGACCCCGGTGTTCTCGATCAGCCGCAGGGCGAGGGGTAGTTGCGGGTGGTCATGGTGACGGGAGCGCGCCAGTTCGAGCGTCTCCTCCATGGTGATCACGTGCTCCGGCACGGACACCGAGGGTTTGCACAACGTGGCCATGTGGGCGCACCTGCTTTCGTGGGGGTGTGGCGGTGCATCCCCCAGCCTCACCCGCCGGGGCGCGGAAATCGCGCGGTGGTGGTCCAACCGGGGAAGGGTGACGGCAGGAGCGAGGACGGGAGAGCGGGATGGGGCGCTGGACGGCCGGGGAACTGCTGGAGAGGGCCAGGGCGGAGTTCGCGCCCGACCCCGCGGCGAACCGTGCGGTGCCGTTGGTCGAACGGGGCGAGGCCCCCCTGGAGCTGCTGCGGGCGCTGGCGCTGGAGGAGCGGGCGGTGGTCGCGGCCGACCGGCGGGCCTTCCTGCGGCTCGCCGAACGCGCGGCCGGGATGCCCCGGTGCGCCGCCTACTACGCCGAGTTGGCACGCGGCGAGGAGGTGGCCGCGGCGCGGCTCGAGGACTTCGCCCGCGCGGTCGGCGCGGTCGGCGGCAGCGGCGGCGACGGCGTGAGCGGCCTGGGCGGCGGGAACGGTGGCGGCGACGGCAGCGGCGGGAGCGGGTCCCGGTGGGGGCGCGGCGGGGCCAGGGACGGCCGGGAGGGCGGAGTCGGCCCCGGCCCCGGCTCAGGCGCGGGCGCGCACGCGCGACGGGCGGACCGGACGGGCGACGGGGACGGGGACGGTGATGCCCTGCGGCCCGGCTGCCAGGCCTACCCGGCCTTCGTCGCCTGGCTGGCGCTCAACGCCGCCCCGGCCGGCACCGTGCTGGCACTGGCCGCCAACTTCGCCGCGTGGGGCGGCTATTGCGGCCGGATCGCGACGGGTCTGCGGGAGCACTACGGGCTGGACGACAGGGCGTGCGCCTTCTTCGACCTGTTCGCCGCACCGTCCCCGGAGCACGAGCGGACGGTGCTGGCCGCCGTCCAGGAGTGGGCCGAGGCGGGGCGGATCGACGAGGCGGCCGTGCGGAGGCACGGCCGCCTGCTGCGTGCCTACGAGGCCGGGTTCTGGGACGCGCTGGTCGACGGGTAGCGAGCGGAGCGGCCGGGCGGCGGTCCGGCCGGGCGGCGGCGGGGTGGCGGCGGCGCGCAGGCGGGGACGGGCGGGCGACGGGAGGGCGACGGGCGAGGGACGGACGAGGGGCGGACGTCAGGGGCGGTCGCTGCTGTGGGCGATGCAGGCCACGTCGATCCGGTCGGCCAGCTTGGCGAGTTCGATGGTCAGCGCCGCCACGGTGTCCTCGTCCAGGTCGTCCCGGCCGTCCTCGACCAGCCGCAACCACCGCCCGCCGACCGTACGCAGCAACTTGCTGACATCGGCGGCCGCCACCTGCAACGTGCCGCGGTTGTCGACGATCAGGGGGAGTGTCACTTCGCGGTTCACAAAGGGGATGGTAGACCCGTAAGGGTCACGCTCCGTGCCAAACGGTGGTGATGTTGCAGAACTCCCGGATCCCGTGGCCGGAAAGCTCCCGTCCGTAGCCGGACCGCTTCACTCCGCCGAACGGGAACGCCGGATGCGAGGCGGTCATCCCGTTGACGTAGACCCCGCCCGCCTCCAGGTCCCGGGCGAAGCGTTCGACCTCCGCCTCGTCGTCCGTCCAGACGTTGGAACTCAGCCCGAACGACGTGTCGTTGGCGATGGCGACCGCCTCGTCCAGGTCGGCCGCCCGGTACAGGGTGGCCACCGGGCCGAAGGTCTCCTCGCGGTGGACGCGCATCTCGGGGGTGATGCCGGCCAGCACCGTCGGCTCGTAGAACCAGCCCGGCCGGTCGGGGCGGCGGCCGCCGCAGAGCACCTCGGCGCCCTGCGCCACCGCGTCGTCGACCAGTTCCTCGAGGTCGGCGCGGCCCTTCTCGGAGGAGAGCGGGCCCACGTCGGTGGACTCCTCCAGCGGGTCGCCGGTCCGCAGGGCGCGGATGCCCGCGACGAACCGTTCGGCGAAGGCGTCGTAGACGTCGGCGTGCACGACGAACCGCTTGGCGGCGATGCAGGACTGGCCGGCGTTCTGGGTGCGCGCGGTGACGGCCACCTCGGCCGCCCGGTCCAGGTCGGCGGAGGGCATCACCACGTACGGGTCGCTGCCGCCCAGCTCCAGCACCGTGTGCTTGATCTCGTCGCCGGCGGCGGCGGCCACCGCGCGCCCGGCGGGCTCGCTGCCGGTGAGGGTGGCGGCCCGCACCCGCGGGTCCCGCACGACCTTCTCGACGTCGGCGGAGCCGATCAGCAACGTCTGGAAACAGCCCTCCGGGAAGCCGGCCCGGCGGAACAGGCCGTCCAGGTAGAGGGCGGTCTGCGGGACGTTCGACGCGTGCTTGAGCAGGCCGACGTTGCCGGCCATCAGGGCGGGCGCGGCGAACCGGACCACCTGCCAGAGCGGGAAGTTCCACGGCATCACGGCCAGCACCGGGCCCATCGGCCGGTAGCGGACCACCGCCCGTGAGCCGCCGGAGTCCGCCACGTCGGCCGGGTCCGGGTGCTCGTCGGCCAGCAGCGCCTCGGCGCGGTCCGCGTACCAGCGCATCGCCTTGACGCACTTGGCGGCCTCCGCGCGGGCCTGCCCGACCGGCTTGCCCATCTCGGTGGTGACCGTCCGGGCGATCTCCTCGGACTCCGCCTCCAGCAGGTCGGCGGCGCGGTGCAGCAGCCGTGAGCGCTCCGCGAAGGAGGTGGTCCGGTAGGACCGGAAGGCCGCGTCGGCCGCGGCGAGCCTGCGCTCCACCTCGTCCGCGTCGATGGCGTCGAACGTCCGGACCGTCTCACCGGTCGCCGGGTTCACGGTGGCGATGGGCATGCCCGACCAACTCCTCACTCGCTGTGCGGTTCGCTCCCGTGCGAGTGCTCAGCGAGGCGGCGGAGAAACTCCGCCTGCGCCTTCACGACCAGGCCGGCCGCCCGGTCGACGGGCAGCCAGGCGACGCGGTCGAGCTCGGGGAAGACGCGCGTGCGCCCCGATCCGCGCGGCCACTCCAGCTCGAAGGTGCCCGGTACGACGGCCGCGGGGTCCAGGTCCGCCTCCACCGCCCAGACCGTCACCCTCTTGCCGCCCGCCTGGCGGACCTCGCCCAGCGGCACGGCGGGGCCGTCCGGCGGCTCCAGCCCCAGCTCCTCCCGGAACTCGCGCCGCGCCGCCGCCCACGGCTCCTCGTCCTCGTCGTACTCCCCCTTGGGGATCGTCCAGGCGCCGGCCTCGCGCCGGGCGAAGAACGGGCCGCCCATGTGGCCCAGCAGCACCTCGACGCGGCCGTCCGCGCCCCGGCGGTGCAGCAGCAGCCCGGCGCTGCGGGGACCGCTCACGGCACGACCCCGGGGTGCGCGGCGAGCAGGGTCTCCACGGTGTCGGCCTCGGAGGCCGGCTTGTCGTCCCGGTAGCGCAGCACCCGGGCGAAGCGGAGGGCGACGCCCGCCGGATAGCGGCTCGAGCGCTGGATGCCGTCGTAGGCGATCTCCACCACCTGCTCGGGGCGGACGGTGACGCCCCAGGGGTGGTGCTCCACGGCCAGTTCCTGGAAGCGCTCGGTCTGCCGGCGGAGCAGTTCGTCGGTCATGCCCTTGAAGGTCTTGCCGAGCATCGCGAAGCCGCCGTCGGCGGTGCGGGCGCCCAGGTGCAGGTTGGAGAGCTTCCCGGCCCGCCGTCCGTGACCCCATTCCGCCGCGAGCACCACCAGGTCCAGGGTGTGCACCGGCTTCACCTTCAGCCAGCCCGCCCCGCGGCGGCCGGCGCTGTAGGGGGTGTCCAGCGACTTGACGACCACGCCCTCGTGGCCGCGCTCGAGCGTGGCGGCGAGGAACCGCTCCGCCTCGGCGGCCTCCCCGGGCCCCTCCACCACGAGCCGCCGCACCCGCCGCGGCTCGGGCGTCAGCCGGGCCAGTTCGGCGTGGCGCTCGGCGAACGGCAGGTCCAGCAGGTCGCGGCCGTCCACGTGGAGGACGTCGAAGAAGACGGGGGACACCGGCACCGCGCGGGCGGCGGTGGCCACGTCGGTGCGGGAACCGATCCGCCCGGCGGTCTCCTGGAAGGGGCGGGGGCGGTCCCGCTCGTCCAGGGCGATCACCTCGCCGTCCAGGATGAGCCGCTCGCCGCCCAGCTCGTGGGCGGCGGCGACCACCTCGGGGAGGCGGTCGGTGATGTCGTCCAGGGTGCGGGTGAAGACGCGCACCGTGTCGCCGTCGCGGTGGACCTGCACGCGGATGCCGTCCAGCTTCTCCTCGACGGCGGCCGCGCCGCCCAGCCGGGCGACCGCCTCGGTGACCGAGGCGGCGCTCTGCGCGAGCATCGGCAGCACCGGACGGCCCACGGTCAGGCGGAAGCGGTCCAGGGCGGGCGGGCCGTCGGCCAGCAGCGCCTCGGCGACCGGGGCGAGCCCGCCGGCCAGCATCACCGCCCTGCGGACGTCCTCCGGGGCGGCGCCGGACGCCTCGGCGAGACCGTCCGCGGCGGCGGCGTCCAGCGCTCCCTGGCGGACCTCGCCGGTGAGCAGGGCGACCAGGAAGGCCTGCTCCTCCTCGGTGGCGCGCGACATGAGCGAGGTGACCAGGCGGGCGCGTTCGGCCTGCGCGCCGGGTCCGGAGACGGACTTCAGCGCGCTCAGCTCACGGTCGGTGCCGAGCACCGTGAGGGAGGGCTCCACCGCGGGCGGGACGGGGGCGCCGAGGGTCTTCCAGCCGACGCCCAGCCGGCCCTGGGGCAGGCGGCCCGCCAGGTAGGGGATCACCACGGGCACGTCCTCGGGCTCCGCCTCCCGGAACAACCCGGCGAGCAGCGCCTTCTTGCGGGATCGTGAGGAGGTGGCGGCGACCTCGCGCGACACGGCGGCAACACGCACCAGCAACATGCCGTCCAGGTTCCCAGCGGGAGCCCGCTCATCCCGCCCGGCGGTTCCTCGTCCCGGAGGGTTCCCTGGGATCAAGCGACCGCTTAGTATGCGCGCGGGACGAAGCGACGACGCCCGACGGTCGGCGACGTCGGCAAGAACACCGGCACCCGTGGGAGGCCCACCATGCAGGCATGGCACGTGCACGAGAACGGCGCACCCCGCGAGGTGATGCGCCCGGTGGAGGCCGAACCGCCCCGGCCGGGGGACGGCCAGGTCCTGCTCAAGGTGCGCGCCGCCAACGTCAACTTCCCCGACGCCCTGATGTGCCGGGGCGAGTACCAGGTGCGGCCCCCGCTGCCCTTCACCCCCGGCCTGGAGTTCTGCGGGGAGACGGAGGACGGCCGGCGGGTCCTGGCGACCGCCGCGCTGCCGCACGGAGGCTTCGCCGAGTACGCCCTCGCCGACGCCCGCGGCCTGCTCCCCGCCCCGGAGGCGCTCGACGACGCGGAGGCCGCGGCGCTGCACATCGGCTACCAGACCGGCTGGTTCGGCCTGCACCGGCGCGCCGCGCTCCAGGCCGGCGAGACCCTGCTGGTGCACGCCGCCTCCGGCGGCGTCGGCACCGCCGCCGTCCAGCTCGGCAAGGCCGCCGGGGCCACCGTCATCGGCGTGGTGGGCGGCGAGGAGAAGGCCGCCGTCGCCCGCGAGCTGGGCTGCGACGTGGTGATCGACCGCAAGTCCCAGGACGTGATCGCCACCGTCAAGGAGGTCACCGGCGGCCGGGGCGCCGACGTGATCTACGACCCGGTGGGCGGCGAGGCGTTCCGGCAGTCCACCAAGGTGGTCGCCTTCGAGGGCCGCATCGTGGTCGTCGGCTTCGCCAGCGGCACCATCCCGAACGCCGCCCTCAACCACGCGCTGGTGAAGAACTACTCCATCCTCGGCCTGCACTGGGGCCTGTACAACACCAAGAACCCGAAGCTGGTCCAGCACTGCCACGAGCAGCTGACCGAGCTGGCCGCCAACGGCGCCGTCCGGCCGCTGGTGAGCGAGCGGGTGCCGCTGAGCGGAGCCGCCGACGCCGTGCAGCGGGTCTGGGAAGGCGCCACCACCGGCCGGGTCGTGGTCGTCCCCTCGCTGGAGAACGGAGCCGCGGCATGACCGGCGCCGACGACCTGCGCCGCCTGACCCGGGACCTCCTGGCCGCGCACCCGCCCGCCACCACCGACCGCAAGGCCTTCCTGGAGGCCCGCTTCGACGCCGGCCTGGCCTGGGTCCACTTCCCCGAGGGCCTCGGCGGCCTCGGCCTGCCGCGCACCCTGCAGTCCGTGGTGGAGGCCGAGCTGGCCGCCGCCGGGGCTCCCGACAACGACCCGCGCCGGATCGGCATCGGCCTCGGCATGGCCGCGCCGACCATCCTCCAGTACGGCACCGAGGAACAGAAGCGGCGCTTCCTGCGCCCGCTGTGGCTCGGCGAGGAGGTCTGGTGCCAGCTCTTCAGCGAGCCCGGCGCCGGATCCGACCTCGCCGCCCTCGGTACGCGCGCCGTGCGGGACGGCGAGGACTGGGTGGTCGACGGCCAGAAGGTGTGGACGTCCAGCGCCCACATCGCCCGCTGGGCCATCCTGATCGCCCGCACCGACCCGGACGTGCCCAAGCACCGCGGCATCACCTACTTCGTCTGCGACATGACCGACCCCGGCGTCGAGGTCCGCCCGCTGCGGCAGATCACCGGCGAGGCCGAGTTCAACGAGGTGTTCCTCAGCGGCGTCCGCATCCCCGACGACCGCCGCCTCGGCGAGGTCGGCGACGGCTGGCGGGTCGCGCAGACCACCCTCAACAACGAGCGCGTCGCCATCGGCGGCTCGCCGATCCCCCGCGAGGGCGGCATGATCGGCAAGGTCGCCGCCACCTGGCGCGAACGGCCGGAGCTGCGCACCCACGACCTCCACCAGCGGCTGCTCGACCTGTGGGTGGAGGCCGAGGCGGCCCGCCTCACCGGCGCGCGGCTGCGCCAGCAGCTGGTCGCCGGACAGCCCGGCCCCGAGGGCGCCGGGATGAAGCTGGGCTTCGCCCGCCTCAACCAGCTGATCAGCGGACTCGAGGTGGAACTCCTCGGCGAGGAAGGCCTGCTGTACGAGGACTGGACGATGGTCCGTCCCGACAAGGTCGACTTCACCGGCCGCGACGCCGGATACCGCTACCTGCGCGCCAAGGGCAACAGCATCGAGGGCGGGACCAGCGAGGTCCTGCTGAACATCGTCGCCGAACGCGTGCTGGGCCTGCCCGGCGAACCGCGCACCGACAAGGACGTCGCCTGGAAGGACCTGGCCCGATGAGCGCCCCCGCCACCACCCCGGACCTGCTGTACTCGCAGGAGGAGGAAGACCTCCGCGCCGCCGTCCGCGACCTGCTCTCCGACCGGTGCGAGCAGTCCGCCGTGCTCGCCCGCACCGAGTCCGGCGAACCGCACGACCGGACGCTGTGGAAGAGCCTCGCCGAGGACATGGGCCTGGCCGGCCTGCTCGTCCCCGAGGAACGCGGCGGCCAGGGCGCCGGCCACCGGGAGGCGGCCGTCGTGCTGGAGGAACTCGGCCGCGCCGTCGCGCCGGTGCCGTACCTGACCAGCGCCGTCGTGGCCACCGAGGCCCTGCTGGCCTGCTCCGGCGAGGAGGCGGA
The DNA here is from genome assembly GCF_040643475.1 of Streptomyces sp. NPDC047130. NCBI lineage: Bacteria > Bacillati > Actinomycetota > Actinomycetes > Kitasatosporales > Streptomycetaceae > Streptomyces > Streptomyces sp. NPDC047130. The sequence continues at coordinate 90,790 of NZ_JBEYUK010000014.1, forward strand.
CCGGCTGCTCGCCGCCCTGGCCTCCGGCCGGACGGTCGGCGTCCTCGCCGTCGCCCTGACCACCGCCCCCGGCGACACCCCGCGCGCCGCCCGGGTCGGGAACGGCGCGCTCCACGGCGCGTTCACCGGCGTCGCCGACGCCCGGGCCGCCGACGTGCTGCTGGTCCCCGGCGAGGACGGCGCCCTGTACGCGGTCGACACGGCGGCCGACGGCGTCACCGTCACCCCGCGGGTCTCCCTCGACCTGACGCGGCCGGTGGACACCGTCACCCTCGCCGGGGCCGCCGCCTCGCGCGTCGGGGACGACGCCTCCGGCGCCGTCGCGCGCGCCCTGCGGGCCGGGGCGGGGCTGCTCGCCTCCGAGCAGCTCGGCGTCGCCGAGCGGGTGCTGACCGGGACGGTCGGCTACCTCAAGGAACGCCGGCAGTTCAACCGGCAGGTCGGCGGCTTCCAGGCGCTCAAGCACCGGCTGGCCGCGATCTGGCTGGAGGTGGTCAACCTCCGCGCCACCGCCCGCAACGCCGCCGACGCGCTGGCGGCCGGCAGCGCGGACGCCGAGGTGGCGGTCGCCGTCGCCCAGGTGTACGGGAGCCGGGTCGCCGTCCACGCGGCCGAGGAGGCGGTGCAGCTCCACGGCGGCATCGGCATGACCTGGGAGCACCCGACGCACCTCTACCTCAAGCGCGCCAAGGCCGACTCCCTCGCCTACGGCGCCGCCGGACGGCACAAGGAACGCCTGGCCGCACTGGTCGACCTGCCGGGGCCGTCGGCCTAGGAACGGTCCGGGACGGCGGGCCGTTCACCCGGCCCGCCGTCTCCCGCCCGGGGGACACCACACGTTCGGCGGACACGTCAACCACCGGCCCGTTCCTCCCCTTGCGCCACACTTGCGGCCGAAAGCCGTGAAACGGGCGCGCAGTGGAGGAGATTTCCTGATGGCCATTTCCATCTCTGTGGTGGTCCTGCTGCTGATCCTGGCCGCCATCCTGCTGCGCTGCGGATCGCTCAAGCTCTCGCACGCCACGATCTGCGTGCTGCTCGGGTTCTGCCTGGCCGGCACCAGCATGGCCCCCACCATCCACAACGGCCTCGCCGCCACGACGGAGATCGTCAGCGGCCTCCATCCGTGACCGCGCGGAAGGTGAGCGCGCCGAACGTGAGCGCGCGGAAGGTTCCTGCGCGGACCATGACCGGCGCGGGGCCCGACGGGTACGGAACGTCGGTGCCGCCCGGTCCTCAGAGCAGGCGGGAGCGGATCAGGAAGCGGACGCCCTCCGGGGCCTCCAGCGAGAAACCGCTGCCCCGGCCGGGGACGACGTCCACGATCAGCCGGGTGTGCCGCCAGACCTCGTACTGGGAGCGGGACATCCAGAACCCGACCGGCCGCTCCACGCCGTCGACGCGCAGCTCGGCGAGGCGGACGTCGGAGTCCCCGGTGCGGAACTCGCCCTCCGGGTAGCACATCGGGGCGCTGCCGTCGCAGCAGCCCCCGGACTGGTGGAACATCAGGGGCCCGTGCCGCTCGCTCAGCCGCCGCACCAGGCGGGCCGCCTCCTCGGTGAGCTCCACACGTGCGGTGTCGTCGTCCATGCCGCCATCCCAGCGGGTCCGAGGTTGCGACCACGTTGCGCCGCGGGCGGCCCGGTGGGCCGGTGCCGGTCAGTCGGCGCCGCCGTCCTCCCGGACCAGCAGCACCCCGTTGATCAGTTCGGGGCGGATCCGCACCGGGCGCTGGGCGTGCGGCGGGCCCAGCGGACGCAGCAGGGACCGGTAGCGCTCCAGGTCCCCGGCGTCCTCCACCGGCAGCGCGTAGCCGGTGACCGAGACGCTCCAGCCCAGGTGGGTCCGCGGGTCGAGGGAGCCCGCCTCGTACGCCACCACCACGCCGGGCCCGCCGTCCGGCAGACCCCGGGGCAGCAGCGCCGCGGCGTCCGGGGTGCGGATGACGATGTGACCGTCGTCCAGCAGATGGCTGACCGGGCGGACGGTCGGCAGCGCCTGCCGGGTGAAGACCAGGCGGCCCAGCGACACGGTCGCCATCAGCCGCAGCGCCTCCGCCGCGTCGAGGGGAATGCTCCGGCGGGCCTCGGGACGGAGTTCGGGGCCGAGGGCCTCGGGGCGGTGGGGCCCGGCGCCCGGGGAGGGCTCGGCGGGACCGCCACCGCTCGCCGTCGCGGTGCGCGGGGTGGCCTTGTCGAGGTGCATGGGCGTGTCCAGAGGTCGGGGCCGGGGCCTGGCGCGGACCGGGTGGTCGGGCTCCCCATGCAACAGGGCGCCACACCCGTACGCCAGGGTCCTTCGGCCCCGGCCAAGGCCACGGCGTCACCTTCCGTCACCTTCCGGCGGCGGGGTCACCGCCGCCACCGCGGTCGCTGGGGTCGCTGCGGTCACCGCCGTCACCGCTGTCCCTGCGGCCACCATCGGCACCGTCGGCTCCCCTGGCCTGGTCGGCCTGGTCGGCCTGGTCGGCCCTGTCGGTGCCGTCGGCCCCGTCCGCTGCGTCGGTCTCGTCGCCGAGGGCCGCGCGGCCCGCCTCCAGCCGGGCCACCGGCACCCGGAACGGGGAGCAGGAGACGTAGTCCAGCCCCGCCGAGTGGAAGAAGTGGACGGACGCCGGGTCGCCGCCGTGCTCGCCGCAGACCCCGATCTGCAGGCCGGGCCGCGCCCTCCGCCCCTCCTCGACGGCGATCCGCACCAGCCGGCCCACCCCCTCCTCGTCCAGCGTCTCGAAGGGGGAGACGGCGAAGACGCCGCGGTCGATGTAGGCGGGGAAGAACTCCGACTCGACGTCGTCGCGGGAGAACCCCCAGGTGGTCTGGGTGAGGTCGTTGGTGCCGAAGGAGAAGAACGCGGCCTCCCCGGCGATCGGACCGGCGGTCAGCGCGGAGCGCGGCAGCTCGATCATGGTGCCGACCGGGCAGTCCACCGGCACGCCGGACTCCGCACGCACCTCGGCCAGCACCCGCTCCACCTCGGCCCTCACCAGCCTGAGCTCCTCGACGTCACCGACCAGCGGCACCATGATCTCCGCGCGGGGATCGCCGCCGGCCCGGGTGCGCGCCACCACCGCGGAGGCCACCGCCCGCACCTGCATCGCCACCAGACCGGGGACCGCCAGACCCAGCCGGACGCCGCGCAGGCCCATCATCGGGTTGTCCTCGTGCATCCGGTCGACGGCCTCCAGGAGCTCCGTGTCGCGCTGCCCGGGCCGCTCCCCGCGCGCCGTGGCGGTGGCCACCCGCACCGCCAGCTCGACCCGGTCGGGCAGGAACTCGTGCAGCGGCGGGTCGAGCAGCCGGATGGTGACCGGCAGACCGTCCATGGCCTCCAGGATGCGCGTGAAGTCGTCGGTCTGGAGCGGCAGCAGCGCGTCCAGTGCCCGGTCCCGCTCCTCGGGGGTGCGCGCCAGGATCATCTCCTCCACCAGATGCCGCCGCTCGCCCAGGAACATGTGCTCCGTCCGGCACAGGCCGATGCCCCGCGCCCCGAAGCGGCGGGCGCGCGCCGCGTCCTCCGGCGTGTCCGCGTTGGCCCGCACCTCCAGCCGCCGGACCGCGTCCGCCTGCTCGAGTGCCCGGGTCACCGCCCCCACCAGGCCGTCCCCGGCCGCCGCGCCGTCCTCTCCCGCCTCCAGGCGGCGCATCACCTCGGAGGGCACCAGCGGAACCTCACCGAGGTACACCGCGCCGGAGGAGCCGTCCACCGACACCACCCGGCCCTCGTCGAGGACCGTGCCGTCCGGCGCGGTCGCGCGACGGCGCGCGGTGTCCACCGTCAGCTCCTCCGCCCCGCACACGCAGACCTTGCCCATGCCCCGGGCCACCACCGCCGCGTGACTGGTCTTGCCGCCCCGGCTGGTGAGGATCGCCTGCGCGGCCACCATGCCGGGCAGGTCGTCGGGGTTGGTCTCCTGGCGGACCAGCACCACCTTCTCGCCGGCCGCCGCCCGCCGCGCCGCCTCCGCCGAGTCGAAGACCACCGCCCCGACCGCCGCCCCCGGTGAGGCGGCGACCCCGCGGGCCAGCGGTTCGGGCGTGCGCTCCGCGTCGAAGCGGGGGAACATCAGCCGGGCCAGCCCCTCGCCGCTCACCCGGGACAGTGCCTCCCGGCGGTCGATCAGTCCCTCCTCCACCAGCGCGTCCGCGATCGCGAACGCCGCCTCCGCGGTCCGCTTGCCGACCCGGGTCTGCAGCATCCAGAGCCGGCCGCGCTCGATGGTGAACTCGATGTCGCAGAGGTCCCGGTAGTGCCGCTCCAGGGTCTCCATGATCTCCAGCAGCCGCCGGTACGAGGCGGGGTCCAGCCGTTCGAGGTCGGCCAGCGGCACCGTGTTGCGGATGCCGGACACCACGTCCTCGCCCTGCGCGTCGGGCAGGTAGTCGCCGTAGACCCCCGGCCTGCCGGTCGCCGGGTCACGGGTGAAGGCCACGCCGCTGCCCGAGTCCGGCCCCAGGTTGCCGAAGACCATCCGCTGCACGGTGACCGCCGTGCCGAGATCGTCCGGGATGCGCTCGCGCCGCCGGTAGAGCCGCGCCCGCTCCCCGTTCCAGGACTCGAACACCGCGAGGATCGCGCGGCGCAGCTGCTCGGCGGGGGACTGGGGGAACGCCTCGCCGGTCTCCCGGAGGACGGCGTCCTTGTAGGTGTCCGCCAGCTCCGCCAGGTCGTCTGCGTCCAGGTCCAGGTCGCTGCGCGCCCCGCGGGCCCGCTTCAGGGCGTCCAGCGCCTCCTCGAAACGGGCCGCCGGCGCCCCCATCACCGTCGCCCCGAACATCTGCAGCAGCCGCCGGTAGGAGTCCCAGGCGAACCGCGCGCTGCCGGAGACCCGGGCCAGGCCGTGCACCGACTCGTCGTTGAGACCGACGTCGAGAATGGTCTCCATCATGCCCGGCATCGAGAACCGGGCCCCGGAGCGCACCGACAGCAGCAGCGGATCGTCCGCCCGGCCCAGCGTCCGGCCGGCCGACTCCTCCACGGCCGCCAGGTGGCGGGCCACCTCCTCGGCCATCCCGTCCGGCTCCGACCCGGTGGCCAGGAACGCCCGGCAGGCCTCCGTGCTGATCACGAAACCGGGCGGCACCGGCAGGCCCATCCGGGTCATCTCGGCCAGGTTCGACCCCTTGCCGCCGAGCAGGCCGGCCATCTCCCGGCCGCCCTCCGCGAAGTCGTAGACGTAACGGACCATGGCGCTGCTCCCTCGATGTCGTACGGGCTCTGCGTCGTACGGGCTCTGCGGGCGGCTCCGCACGGGGCTCCGCGGGCCGCGTCGCGGGATCCGTGGGCCGCGTGGTCCCCGGGCGGGGCCGACCGGCCCTGGCCCGTCGGTCCGGGACCGAGGGATGATCGTTGTGGGACACCCTGCCGAACGACAAGGAGCAACCGATGGCGGACAGCCGGCCGGCCGGCCCCGCGAGCCCGATCCGGGTCTTTCTTCTCGACGACCACGAGGTGGTCAGGCGCGGGGTGCACGACCTCCTGAACGACGAGCCGGACGTGACCGTGGTCGGCGAGGCCGCCACGGTGGCCCAGGCCCTCGTCCGGGCTCCCGCGCTCCGCCCGGACGTGGCCGTGCTGGACGTCCGGCTGCCCGACGGCGACGGGGTGAGCGTATGCCGGGAGCTGCGCTCCCGCATGCCGGACCTCGCCTGCCTGATGCTCACCTCCTTCGACGACGACGAGGCGCTGCTGGACTCCGTGATGGCCGGTGCGGCCGGGTACGTGCTCAAGCAGATCCAGGGCTCCGACCTGGTCGCCGCGGTCCGCGCGGTGGCCGCCGGGCGCTCGCTGCTCGACCCCTCGGCGACCGCGCGGCTGATGCGCCGCCTGCGCGGCGAGGAGAACCGCCGGCCCGCCGGTCAGCGGCTGCCCGACCTCACCGAGCGGGAGCGGGAGATCCTGGACCTGATCGGCGAGGGACTCACCAACCGGCAGATCGGCGAGCGGCTCTTCCTCGCCGAGAAGACGGTCAAGAACCACATCTCCCGGCTGCTGGCCAAGCTGGGCGTGGAGCGGCGGGTCCAGGCCGCCGTCATCGCCACACAGCTCCGCGACGGGCACCGGTAGACCCCGGCGCGGGAGGTCCGCCGCGCGGCTGCCCTCGGGTCCGCCTCGGGTCCGCCCCGGCCCACCTCGGCAGCGCTTCGGGTTCGCCGTGGTCCGCCTCGGTCCGCTTCGGTCCACCTCGGTCCGCTTCGGTCCGCTTCGGGTCCGTTCCGGTGCGCCGCACCGGCCCGTGAACCGATCTTGTCGGCGATCCGCGCACCCCGTACCGTGTGCGCCTGCCCGGCCGCTACCGTTGGCATATGCGGTCACGGCGGGCGGACCGCAGGCCGACGGGGAGGACACAGCGGTGGACGACGTGGACGACCCGACCCGCGAGGTGAGGCTGCCCCACCTGCGCCTGGACGACCTGCTGGACGAGCTCCAGGGCCGTCTCCAGGCGGCCCGCGGCACCCGGGACCGCATCCACAGCCTGCTGGAGGCGGTGCTCTCGGTCGGCCGCGAGCTCGACCTGGAACAGGTGCTGCGCGGCGTCGTGGAGTCCGCCACCGTCCTGGTCGACGCCCGGTACGGCGCCCTCGGCGTCCTCACCCCCGACGGGGAGGGGCTCTCCTCCTTCTACATGGTCGGCGTCGACGAGGACCGCATCGCGCAGATCGCCAGCTTCCCCGCCGGGCACGGCATCCTCGGCCAGCTCGTCCGGCACCCCGAGCCGCTGCGCCTGGACCGGCTCTCCGACCACCCCGAGTCCTTCGGCTTCCCGACCAACCACCCGGCCATGGAGAGCTTCCTCGGCGTACCGATCCGGGTCCGCGACAAGGTCTTCGGCAACCTCTACCTGACCGAGAAGGGCAACGGGCAGAAGTTCGACGACGAGGACGTCGCCGTGCTCTCCACCCTCGCCGTCGCGGCCGGGGTGGCCATCGACAACGCCCGGCTCTACGAGGAGTCGCTGCTGCGCCAGCGGCTGCTGCGGGCCAGCGCGGAGATCACCCGCAGCCTGATGTCCGGCAGCGACCGCGGCGAGGCGCTGGCGCTGATCGCCGAGCGGGCGCACGAGGTCACCGGCGCGCAGATCGCCGTCGTCGCGGTGCCGGTGGAGGGGACCGGGTCGCTGGTGCTGGAGCTGGCCTTCGGAGAGGACGCCGAGGAGTACCGCGGGCTGGTGCCGGCCCAGGACGACAGCCTGATCGGAAGGGCCTTCGCCACCGGCCGGCCGGTGGTGGTGCACGACGTCTCCAAGGACGCGAAGGCGCTCTCCGCGCTGCCCAGGACGGCCGGGATGGGGCCGGCGGTCGCGTTGCCCATCGGCAGCGGCGCCGCCGACGTGCGCGGTGTCGTGCTGCTGGTGCGGGAGACCGGCCGCAGCGCCTTCAACGCGACCGAGATCGAGTCCCTCCAGGGCTTCGCCGCGCAGGCGGCGGTGGCGATGGAGCTGGCCGACCGGCGCCGCGAGGCCGAACAGATCGCCATGCTCCAGGACCGCGACCGGATCGCCCGCGACCTGCACGACCTGGCCATCCAGCGGCTCTTCGCCACCGGCATGACGCTGCAGAGCGCGGGCCGTTTCATCGACCACCCCGAGGCGTCCGAACGGGTGATGCAGGCGGTCGACGACCTCGACGAGACCATCAAGATCATCCGGTCGGCCATCTTCGGACTGCGCTCCCGCGACGACGTCACCGGCGCCGGACTCCGCTCCCGGGTGGTGCGGACCGTCGCCGACGCGGCGCGGGAGCTGGGGTTCACGCCCGGCGTCCGGACCGAGGGCCTGGTCGACAACGATGTCCCCGCGGCCCTCGCGGACCAGGTGGTCGCCGTGCTCACCGAGGCGCTGGCCGACGTCGCCCGGCGCGGCGGGGCCCGCCGGGCCGACGTGGCGCTGGAGACGTCCGGCGGGCGGGTCACCCTGTCGGTCACCGACGACGGTGCCGGTCCTCCCGGGCGGACCCCGCCGGGCGGGCCGGAGGACCTGGCGGAGCGGGCCCGGGGGATCGGCGGGGAGCCGACCGTCGAGCGGACGCCCGGCGGGGGCACGCGACGGGTGTGGCGGGCGCCGCTGCGGGGGTGACGGCGCCGCGCGGGCGCGGTTTCGCGTGCGCCGGTGCCGGCGCCGGTGCCGGTGCGGGGCCGCGAGCCGTACGGGCCGGGTGCCGTGCGGGCCGGGTGCCGCGCGGGTCCGGGTGCGGGTGGGCCGGACCGTCCCTAGCCTGGATCGGGGGGCGCCCCGACCGAGCTCAGGAGGCCACATCCATGAAGGCGCTCGTGTTCCACGGACCCGGCAGGCGTTCCTGGGAGGACGTCCCCGACCCCGTCGTCCAGGACCCCACCGACGCGGTGATCAAGGTCGACGCGGTCACCATCTGCGGCACCGACCTGCACATCCTCAAGGGCGACGTCCCGGCCGTGAAGGACGGCCGGATCCTCGGCCACGAGGCCGTCGGCACCGTGCAGAGCGTGGGCGACTCGGTCACCAACGTCGCCCCCGGCGACCGGGTGCTGATCTCCTGCATCACCTCCTGCGCCCGTTGCCGGTTCTGCCGCGAGGCCCGTTACAGCCTCTGCACCGGCGGCGGGAGCTGGATCCTCGGGCACCTCATCGACGGCGTGCAGGCCGAGTACGTGCGGGTGCCGTTCGCCGACACCTCCACCTACAAGCTGCCCGAGAGCGTCTCGGACGAGGACGCGCTGCTGCTGGCCGACATCCTGCCGACCTCGTACGAGATCGGCGTGCTCAACGGCCGCGTCTCACCGGGTGACGTGGTCGTGGTGGTGGGCGCCGGGCCGGTCGGCCTGGCGGCGATGACCACCGCCAGGCTGTTCGGCCCACGCCGGGTGATCGCCGTCGACCCGGCCGCGCAGCGGCGGGAGGCCGCGCTGCGGCACGGGGCGGACGTGGCGTTCTCGCCCGAGGAGGACGTCAAGGCCAAGGTCCTGGAGCTGACCGAGGGGCTCGGCGCGGACGTCACCATCGAGGCGGTGGGCATCCCGGCGACCTTCGAGCAGTGCGCCGAACTCGTGCGGCCCGGCGGCCACATCGCCAACGCGGGCGTGCACGGGGCGCCGGTCACGCTCCACCTCGAGGAGCTGTGGATCAAGGGCATCACCCTCACCACGGGACTGGTCGACACCAGCACCACGCCGACGCTGCTGAAGATGGTCGCCTCCGGGGGACTGGACGTCGGCGGGTTCATCACCCACCGGTTCGGGCTCCACGAGATGGACGAGGCCTACGACGTGTTCGGCCGCGCGGGGGAGACGGGCGCCCTCAAGGTCGCCCTCTCCGCCGCCTGACCCGGGGACCCGGCCCCCGCCGCGGGGGCCGGGCCGCCCGTCAGGTCTCGCGGAGGGGGGCGTACGCGTCGGCGGCGAGCCCGAAGGTCCAGGCGACGCCCTCGCGCGCCGTCCGGGTCCGCGGCGGAACCCGCAGCCAGTACGTGCGGAACGTCCCGTCCGGCTCCGCCGTGGAGTTGACCACCTCCACCATCACCACCGGTTCGTCGGAGGGGAGTTCGATCCGCCACAGCACCCCCGTCTCGTCCCGGTGGACCGGACGCGCCCCGGAGTCCGCGAGGTACCGGTCGTACCCGTAGTGCTCCAGCATCACCCGCCGCAGCTCGGCGTTCTCCTCGTCGCGTATGCGTTCCGGCGTCAGCGACGACAGCCCGGAGAGGAACTCCGCCGGCACCGGCATGCCGCGCCACGCGTACAGCGCGAACCCGTCCGGGAACGCGAGGGCGGGCCCGTCGCCCCGGTCGAGCCGCCCGTTCTCGTCCCGGTGCAGCTCCACCGGCCGCTCGCAGAGGACGGCCACGTGCTCGTAGGGCCACCACCAGCCGGCGTGCCGGGCCACCGCGGCCAGTCCGTCCAGCGGCGCGCGGTCCGTGTCGAAGGCGGCCAGCCAGGCCGCGTCGTGCTGCCCCAGCACCGCGTCGAGCATCAGCAGGCGTATCCGGGTCCGGGATGCCGCGTCGTCGCCGGACAGGTCGTCGATCACCGCCTCGGTGATCCGGTCGGTCAGGACGCGCGTGGTGTCCCACAGCCGCCCGCCCGTCGCCGCCCAGTGCGCGCTCCAGCCGGCCGGGCCCAACTCCGCGGCGAGAGCCTCCCGTTCCGCGGCCCACGGCGCCGTCCGCACCGCCTCGCGCACGCCTCGGCCGAGTTCCCCCGCCTCGGCCTCGAGCAGCATCCGCATCGCCTCACGCGGCGAGCCGGCCCACAGCACGCGCTCCGGCCCGGGCAGACCGGCCCTGCCGTAGGCCAGCCGCAGGCCCTCCTCCGCCGCCGCACGGTCCGCCGGCCCCGTGCCCGCCGCCGTGCCGCGCCACCGCGCCACCCGACCGGCCGCCACGGCGGCCCTGGTGTCCGTCGTCATCTTCCCGTCCTCCCGCCCTGCTCCGCCTCTGCCGCTCTTCTCCGCCTCGGCTCAGTCCGCGACCAGCCGCACGGAACCGGGCACGTACTCCCGCTGCCGGATCACCCGGAACCACCCCTTGGGCAGCGGTATCGCCGCGTGCTCCTCGTGCACCACCCGTCCCCCTTCCGGGAGATGGAGCAGCAGCGGCCCGAACGGCCCGCTCTCCCGGACGAGTCGGCCCGCGCCGACCACCGCCTGGGCGTGGCCGGTCACCTCGCCCAGGGCCAGCACCAGCCGACCCCGCGCGTCCCTGGGCTCGCCCGGGGCGTCCACCGCGTGCCGCGGCACCGCTGCCCCCTCGACGGGCACGATCAGCACGTCTCCCTGCCGGTACACAGAGCTCTCCCCTCGCCGCAGCTCCGGGCTCGTCACCCGGACACGTCTTCGACAGTAGGAGCCGCCACCGACAACGCCCGGCCCCCGGCCGTCCCCGGCGTCGGCACTGTCGGTGGCCCTTGGTAGAACTTCTGACAGATCGGCATTCCGCCGTTCGAACCGGGGATCGTCAGGAGAGGCGCATGACCGTCAACGACCATCTGGACGAGCTGTACGGACTGCCGGCCTTCACCTTTCCGGAGGCGGGGGAGGAGACCGGGCTTCCCGAGCCGGAGACCGTCGCCTGGCGCGTCGCGGTCGAGGTCTACGAATCGGCGGAATCGTGGGCGGAGACCTTCGCCCGGTTCGCGGACACGGTGGACCTCTCACGGGTGCGCGCCCTGATCGTCGGCGGGTGGACGGACGCCTACGACGAGTCCAACAAGGAGGTCGTCGAGGCGATCGTCGCGGTCGCGGACCGCCTCACCGCACTCCGCGCGCTCTTCGTCGGTGACATGACCTTCGAGGAGTCGGAGATCTCCTGGATCACGCAGTCCGACGTCACGCCGCTGCTGCGGAGCCTCCCCGAGCTGCGCTGGTTCGGCGTCCGCGGCGGCAACGAACTGGCCTTCCCGCCGCTGCGGCACGAACGGCTGGAGAGCCTGGTCGTGGAGACCGGCGGGCTCGACGCCGAGGTCGTCCGGTCCGTCGGGGCCTGCGACTTCCCCGCGCTGGAGAACCTCGACCTCTGGCTCGGCTCGGACTGGTACGGCGGTACCGCCGAGGTCGGCGACCTCCGGCCCATCCTCGAAGGCGCCCGGCTGCCCTCGCTGCGGTACCTGGCACTGCGCAACAGCGTGATCCAGGACCGGATCGCCGAGGCGCTGGCGGGAGCCGCCGTCGTGCCCCGGCTCGAGGTGCTGGACCTGTCCATGGGCACCCTCTCCGACGAGGGCGCCGCCGCCCTGCTCGCCGGCCAGCCGCTGACCCACCTCAGGAAGCTGGACCTGCACCACCACTACATCGGCCAGGAGATGCAGACCCGGCTCCGCGAGGCGCTGGAGCCGGCCGGCGTGGTCGTCGATCTCGGTGAGGGCCGCGCCGGCTCCGACAGGGACGGCGACCGCTACATAGCCGTGGCCGAGTGATCCGGTCGACCCGCTTCGCGGTCGTGGGCAACCCGGAGAACCGCAGGGTGGCGCTGTTCTCCGCCGCCGTGCGCTCCGCCGGGCTGCCCGCGCCGCGGGTGGTGCCCTGGGCGGACGTGCTCCGCGACGCGGGGGCGGCGTTCGGGCCCGGGGAGACGGTCCGGATCGACTCGCCGGGGGAGAACCCGGAGGTCGACCGCCTGCTGCGGGACGTCACCGACCCGACCCGGGTCGAGGGCTCGGCGCGCTGGTACCGGCGGTTCACCGCCGCCGCCCGCACGCTCACCGGCGGCCGGAGGCTGGACGACGTGGACGAACTGGCGGTGCTCTTCGACAAGCGCCGCTGCCACGCCGTGCTCCGGGAGGCCGGGGTCCCGGTGCCCGCGTCCCCGACCTCCGGAGCGTCGGCGGCGCCGGTGCGCGGCTGGGAGGACGCGCGCGCCCTGATGCGCGAGCACGGCATGCCCCGGGTGTTCCTCAAGCTCGCCCACGGCTCCTCGGCCTCCGGGGTGCTGGCCGTGGAGACCGCCTCCGGAGGCCGGATCCGCGCCACCACCTCGGTGGAACGCGCCGACGGCGGACGGCTGTTCAACTCGCTGCGGCTGCGGGTCCTGCACGACGAGCGGGAGATCGCCGCCGTCGTCGACACGCTCGCGCCGGACGGGCTGCACCTCGAACGCTGGGTGCCCAAGGCGGCCCTCGGCGGCCGCAGTTGCGACCTGCGGGTCGTGGTCGTGGCCGGGCGGGCCACCCACGCCGTGGTGCGCACCAGCCGGTCGCCGCTGACCAACCTCCACCTCGGCGGCGAACGGGGCGACCTGGCGGTGGTCCGCGCCGCCGTCGAGGCCGCGGGCGGCGACCTGAGCCGCCTGCTCGCCGTCTGCGAACGGGCCGCCGCCTGCTTCCCGCGCACCCTGTGCGTAGGCGTCGACCTGCTGCCGGCCGTCGGCTGGCGGCGGTTCGCCGTCGGCGAGGTCAACGCCTTCGGCGACCTGCTGCCCCGCCTCACCGGGCTCCCCGGCAGCGGTGCCGAGGGCCTGGACACCTACGCCGCCCAGGTGCGCGCCGTCCTGTGCGGCGCGCCCGTCCCCGTACCACCGCACAGCCCGAGGAACCACGATGCCCCCGCAGCCCCCGCAGCCCCCGCAGCCTTCGCCCCCGCCTCCGCCGCCGGCTCCTGAACCGGACATGAACGAGATCGTCGGCAGCCACGACCTGCTGATGGTCACCCTGGACACCCTCCGGTACGACGTGGCCGTCGAACTGGCCGAAGCCGGACGCATCCCGAACCTCGCCCGCCACCTGCCCGGCGGGCGGTGGGAGGAGCGGCACGCGCCGGGCAGCTTCACCTACGCCTCCCACCAGGCGATGTTCGCCGGGTTCCTGCCGACCCCGGCCCGGCCGGGCCCGCACCCCAGGCTGTTCGCCGCCCGGTTCGCGGGCAGCGAGAGCACGGCCGCCGGCACCTTCGTCCACGACACCCCCGACCTGGTCTCGGGGCTGGCCGAGGCCGGTTACCACACGGCGTGCGTGGGCGGCGTCGGCTTCTTCAACAAGCAGGGCCCGCTGGGCTCCGTGCTGCCCGGCCTCTTCGCCGAGTCGCACTGGGAACCGGAGTTCGGCGTGCCCTCGCCCACCTCCTTCGAGGCCCAGGTGGCGTGCGCCGAGGACATCGTGTCCCGGCTCCCGCACGCGACGCGGCTGTTCCTCTTCGTCAACGTCTCCGCGCTGCACCAGCCGAACTGGTTCCACCTGCCCGGCGCCACCCGCGAGCACGGCGACACCCGGGCCAGCCACGCGGCCGCCCTGGAGTACGTGGACCGGCACATCGGCCGGCTCTTCGACGCCGTGCGCAGCCGCCGCCGCTGCTTCGCCGTCGTCTGCTCCGACCACGGCACCGCCTACGGGGACGACGGCTGGACCGGGCACCGTCTCGGCCACCCCGTGGTGTGGACCGTGCCCTACGCCCACTTCTTCCTCGACCCCGACGAGGCACGATGACCGCCCCCGCGCCCCTCACGCCCGCCGCCTCCGCGGCCCCCGCCGCGCCCCCGGCCGCCGGAAGCAACGCCGCGCCCGCGACCCCCGCAGCCGCCGGCAACCCCGCCGTGCCCGCCGTACCGGAGCCGCCCGCGGCCCCCGCCGCGCCGCGTCCGTACAGCCAGTACGTGTACGCCTACCCGCACAAGACGGCCTACCGGCGCCTGGAGCCCCGGCCCGCGCTCGCCGGACTGTGGGCGGGCGAGCCCAAGGACGCCCTCTCGCTCTACCTGCACATCCCGTTCTGCGAGGTCCGCTGCGGCTTCTGCAACCTGTTCACCCGGATCGGCGCCCCCGACGGACTCACCGGCGCCTACCTGGACGCCCTGGACCGCCAGGCCGCCGTCGTCCGCGAGGCCCTCGGGGACGGGCCGGTGCGGTTCGCCACGGCCTCGTTCGGGGGCGGCACCCCCACCTTCCTGACCGCCGCCGAACTCGAGCGGCTCTGCGACATCGCCGAGCGGCGCGCCGGCGCCGACCTGCGGGCCGTCCCGCTCTCCGTGGAGGCGTCACCGGCGACCGCCACCGCCGACCGGCTCACCGTCCTCGCCGACCGCGGGACCACCCGGCTCAGCCTGGGTGTGCAGAGCTTCGTGGACTCCGAGGCGCGCGCCGCCGTCCGCCCCCAGCGACGGGCCGACGTCGAGGCGGCGCTCGGCCGGATCCGCGACGCCCGCATCCCCGTCCTCAACATCGACCTCATCTACGGCATCGACGGCCAGACCGAACGGACCTGGCGGCAGTCCCTGGACGCGGCCCTGGCCTGGAACCCCGAGGAGATCTACCTCTACCCGCTCTACGTCCGCCCGCTGACCGGCCTCGGCCGGCTCGGCGCCGACGCGGACGCGGCCTGGGACCGGCAGCGCCTCGCCCTCTACCGCGCGGGCCGCGACCACCTGCGGGCCCACGGCTACCAGCAGCGGTCCATGCGCATGTTCCGCCGCGCCGACGCCCCCGCCACGGGCGAGGAGGACTACGCCTGCCAGACCGACGGCATGATCGGTCTGGGCTGCGGCGCCCGTTCCTACACCCGCGAGCTGCACTACTCCTTCGACTACGCCGTGGACATGCGGCAGATCCGCTCCATCGTCGACGACTACACCGCACGCCCCGCCGAGGACTTCCGGTTCGCCGAGTACGGCCGGGCGGTCGACGGCGACGAGGCGCGCCGCCGCCACCTGCTGCAGTCGCTCCTGCAGGCCGACGGGATGGACGCCGACGACTACCGGACCCGCTTCGGTTCCGCTCCGGAGGCGGACTTCCCCGCCGAGCTGGCCCGGTTCGCCGACCGCGGCTGGCTGGACGACTCCGCGCCCGCGGGGCTGCTGCGGCTCTCCGAGGAGGGCCTCGCCCACTCGGACGCCCTCGGACCCGAGCTGTTCTCGCCGGCGGTCCGCGCCGCGATGGCCTCCTACGACCCGAAGTGAGCGGCCCGCGATGGACCTGACGCTCCTCTACCGGGGGCCGCTGGCCTCCTGCGACTACGACTGCCCCTACTGCCCCTTCGCCAAGCGGCGCGACACCCCGGAACAGCTGCGGGCCGACCGGGCCGCCCTGGAACGCTTCACCGACTGGGTGGCGTCCCGCACCGAGGACTCGCTGTCGGTCCTGTTCACCCCGTGGGGCGAAGGGCTGGTGCGCTCCTGGTACCGCCGCGCCATGGTGCGGCTGTCCCGGCTGCCGCACGTCCGCCGCGTCGCCATCCAGACCAACCTGAGCTGCCGCACCGACTGGCTGGCCGAGGCCGACCCGGAGACCCTCGCTCTGTGGTGCACCTACCACCCCGGCCAGACCCCCTACGACCGGTTCCTCGCCAAGACCCACGACCTGACCGCCCGTGGGGTGCGCTTCAGCGTGGGCGTGGTCGGCCTGCCGGACCATCTGGACCACGCGCGGCGCCTGCGCGCCGATCTCCCCGAACGGGTGTACCTCTGGGTCAACGCGGCCGACGGCCACACCTACTCGGACGCCGAGGCCGAGCGGTGGACCGCGCTCGACCCGCTGTTCCCCTACAGCCGCCACCCGCACCGCAGCGGCGGCCTGCCCTGCCGGACGGGTGAGTCGGTGGTCTCCGTGGACGGGGACGGGACGGTCCGCCGCTGCCACTTCGTCCGTGCGGAACTGGGCAACCTGTACGACGATTCGTTCCGTGCGGCTCTGCGTCCCCGCGCCTGCCCGCTCGCGGTGTGCGACTGTCACATCGGCTACGTCCATCTGGAGACGCTGCCGCTGTACGACGTCTTCGCGGGCGGGGTCCTGGAGCGGATTCCCGCCGACGCCCCGTCAGCACGCGTGCCGGTCCCGCTCGAAACACCGAGGGCCTATTGACGTGCGCATGACGGATCGGCTGGAGTGGTGCGCGCCACGCACGACACGGCGGCCCCGCGGCCCGCTCCCCCGATCTGGAGGAACCTTGAGCACACGAACGGCGCACCGGACGCGCACGGTCCTGTTCAGACGTACCGCCGTCCCGGCCCTGGGCGCGCTGCTCGCGGCCGCGCTGATGGTCACCGGCGCCCCCGCCGGCGTCGCCGCCCCCGCGCCGGACGGGGCGGTGGCCGCGGACGCGTCCACCGGAGCCACGGCGCGGGCCTTCGCCCGGGCCGCCGCCGAGTACGGGGTGCCGCGCGACCTGCTGGTCGCCGTCGCCCACGGCGAGAGCCGCCTGGACGGCCACGACGGCGAGCCCAGCCAGGCCAACGGCTACGGCGTGATGCACCTGGTCAGCAACCCCACCCACCGGACCCTGGAGCGGGCGGCGGAGCTGACCGGGCTGTCGAAGTCCCGGCTGCGCGAGGACACCCCCGCCAACATCCTCGGCGGCGCCGCCGTCCTCAGGGCGCTGGCCGACGAGCAGGGCCTCGGCGCGGCGGACCGCCGTGACGCGGGCGCCTGGTACGAGACGGTGGCCGCCTACGGCGGCGCCGAGGACGACCGCGCCGCCCGGCTCTACGCGGACGCGGTGTACGACTTCCTCGGCCAGGGCCTGACCGCGCGCGCCGAGACCGGCGAAACGGTGAAGGTGGCCCCCCGGACGGTCGAGCCCGACCGGGGGAAGCTGGAGCGGGCCGGCGGGGACTTCGGCGTCGCCAGCACCGACTACGCCCCGGCCCTGTGGGTCCCGGCCGACGCCTCCAACTACACGGTCGGCCGCAGCTCCGCGATCACCCATGTGGTGGTGCACGTCACCCAGGGGTCGTACGCCGGGTCCATCAGCTGGTACCAGAACCCGTCCTCCGACGTGAGCGCCCACTACACGATCCGCTCCTCGGACGGCCAGGTCACCCAGTCGGTCCGCGAGAAGGACACCGCCTGGCACGCCCGGTCCGGCAACCCCTACAGCGTGGGCATCGAGCACGAGGGGTACGTCAGCGACCCCAAGTGGTTCACGGACGCCATGTACCGCTCGTCCGCCGCGCTCACCAAGCACCTCGCCGACCGCTACGGCATCCCCAAGGACCGCGCGCACATCGTCGGCCACGTCGAGGTGCCGGGCAACGACCACACCGACCCCGGCCCGTACTGGGACTGGTCGTACTACATGCAGCTCATCGGCGGATCGAACTCCGGCGGCGAGGTGCGGCTCAGCTTCCCGGCCTACACGTCGGTCAGCGCCGGTTCCACCGGCGACCTGGTCCGCGCCGCCCAGCACCTGCTGAACCAGCAGGGCTACAAGGCCGGCACGGTCGACGGCATCTTCGGTTCCGGCACGACCACCGCGGTCAAGGCGTTCCAGACCGCCAAGGGCCTCACGGCCGACGGCGTGGTCGGCAAGCGCACCTGGACCGCGCTGCTCACCGCCGGGACCAGGCCGGTGCTCCAGCAGGGCAGCAGCGGCGCCGACGTGCAGCGCCTCCAGCGCGGACTCACCGCTGCGCTGGGCCGGACCGTGGACGCCGACGGAGCCTTCGGCTCGGGCACGGCCACGGCGGTCCGCGAGTACCAGACCAGCCGCGCGCTGACCGTCGACGGCATCGTGGGCTCCGGCACCTGGGGGGCCCTCCAGGCCGGCCGCTGACCCCCGGCGGCACCGCTCGTCCGTCGCCCCCGCGCGCCCGTCGCGCGGGGGCGACCGGCTTTCCGCCCCCCGGCCCCGCGTCCGCGTCCATCACGTAATCTTCACGGTTGCGGACCGTTGTCGGAGAGATGTGGAGGGGCCGACCGGTGGCTGACGAACCCCAGGAGCCGCGGGTGCGGCTGCCCCAGCTCAGGCTCGACGAACTGCTGGGCGAGGTGCAGGCCCGTCTCGACGCCGCGCGGGGCACCCGGGACCGGGTGCACAGCCTCCTGGAGGCGGTGCTGTCGGTCGGCCGGGAGCTCGACCTCCAGCAGGCGCTGCACGGCATCGTCGAGGCCGCCGCGGTCCTGGTCGACGCCCGGTACGCGGCGCTCGGGGTGATCGGACCGGACGGCCGCCGCCTCTCCGCCTTCCACACCATCGGCGTGAGCGACGAGCAGATCGGCAGGATCGGCCCCTTCCCCGAGGGACACGGCATCCTCGGCGAGCTGATCCGCCACCCCGAGCCGCTGCGGCTCACCAAGCTGTCGGAGCACGCCGCGTCCTACGGGCTGCCGCCGGGGCATCCGCCGATGAACAGCTTCCTCGGTGTGCCCATCCGGGTGCGGAACCAGGTCTTCGGCAACCTGTACCTGACCGAGAAGAGCGGCGGGGCCCAGTTCGACGAGGACGACGAGTCGGTGCTGTCGACGCTCGCCGTCGCGGCCGGCGTCGCCATCGACAACGCCCGCCTCTACGAGGAGTCCCGGCTGCGGGAGCGGTGGCTGCGCGCCAACGCCGAGATCACCCACAGCCTGATGTCCGGGACCGGCCGCGCCGACGTACTCGGCCTGATGGCCGACCGGGCCCGGGAGATAACCGGCGCCGCCCGGGCGGTCGTCGCGGTGCCCCTGGAGGACGGCGTGGCCCTGCGAGTGGAACTGGCCACCGGCGAGGGGGCGGACGAACTGGGCGGGCTGGTGCTCGAACTGGGGGAGAGCCTGCTGGGGCGGGCCTTCTCCACGGCCGCCCCGGCCTTCTGGCCGGACCGCTCGGGCAGGGAGGACCGGCCCGGGGACGTCTCGCTGCTGCCCGGCCACGGTCCCGCCGTGGCGGTGCCCATCGGGGACGGCGGCCAGGGGGTGCGCGGCGTGGTCCTGCTCGCCCGCCAGGCGGGCGGCCCCGCCTTCACCGGTGAGGAGACCGAACAGCTGCAGGCGTTCGCCGCGCAGGCGGCGATCGCCATGGAGCTGGCCGAACGTCGCCGCGACGCCGAGCAGATGGCCGTGCTGCAGGACCGTGACCGGATCGCCCGCGACCTCCACGACCTCGCCATCCAGCGGCTGTTCGCCACCGGGATGACCCTGCAGAGCGCGGGACGGTTCATCGAGCACCCGGTGGCCGCCGACCGGGTGCTGCGGGCCGTCGACGACCTGGACCAGACCATCAAGATCATCCGGTCGACCATCTTCGGACTGCGCGCCCGCGACGGCGAAGGCGCGGTCACCCTCCGCTCCCGGGTCGTCCGGGTGGCGGGCGAGGCCGGGTCCGTGCTCGGTTACGCGCCCGGGGTGCGCATCGAGGGGCTGGTCGACACGGTGGTGCCCGGCCGGGTCGCCGACGACCTGGTGGCGGTGCTCGCCGAGGGGATGGCCAACGTCGCCCGTCACTCGCGCGCCGACCGGGCCGACGTGGTGGTGGAGACCGACGGCCGCACCGTGCGGCTCACGGTCGCCGACAACGGCGTCGGCCTGGCCCCGGGCGGACGGCGCAGCGGACTGCGCAACATGGCCGAACGCGCCGAACAGCGGGGCGGCTCGCTGACGCTCACCACCCCGCCGGACGGGGGCACCACGCTGGTCTGGGAGGTCCCGCTGCCCGTCGAGGGCTGACCGCCGTGACCGGGGCCGGGCCCGAGCCGCAGGGGCCAGGCGCATGCCGTAGGTGCCGGGTGCACGCCGGAGGGGACGGGTGGACGCCGGCGGTGCCCGGTGCCCGGTGCCCGGTGCGCGCCGGCGGGGCGAGGTCTACGGCAGTGAGTCGAGGAACCCGAGAAGGGCCTCGTTGTACGCCTCCGGGTTCTCCATGTTGGGCATGTGCATCGCCCCGGGGACGCCGACCCTCCGGCCGTCCTTCACGGCGTCGGTGACCGCGGAGGTGGCGCCGAGGTTGTCGGCGGACTCGTGCTCCCCGTCCAGGGCCAGCACCGGCAGCTCGGCCAGCTCGCCGAGGCGTGCCGCCACGTCCGGAACCTGCACGTGCAGGTGCGGCTCGTCCGCCGTGTGCTTGGCCACCGTGCGGGCCAGTGCCTCACGCAGGATCCGCACCGTCTCCGGATCGTGGCGGTGCAGCATGGAGAACGGCCAGTCGGGCGCGAACACCGGCAGGGGCGGCGCGTCCCCGGCGTCGTGGGCCGGCGGGGGCGCCGTCACCCCACCGCCCGAGATCGCCAGCGCCCGCACCGCCGGCGGATGTTCGAGCGCGGTCTCCACGGCGACGGACGCGCCGAAGGACACGCCCACGAGCACCGCCGGGCCGCGATCGAGGTGGCGCACCAGCGACGCCACGTCGTCGGCCGGGCGGAAGGGGCGGCTCGCGTTGGCCGAGCAGCCGTGCCCCCGCAGGTCGAGCGCCACCACGTGGAAACGCTCGGCCAGGACGGGCATCTGGGCCGACCACACGGTGTGGTCGGCGAAGCCGGAATGCAGAAGGACGACCAACGGGCCGCTGCCGGGTCCTGCTTCGGCGTAGGCGAGGGCGCCGTCGTCGCTGGCGAAGGTCTTCATGACAACCAAGGTGTCATTGTTTCGAGGTAATGACAACCCAGGTGTCATGATGGAGGGGTGAACGACGAGATGAGTCAGGAACAGCAGCCGGATCCGACGCACCCGGCAGACCCGACGGATCCGACGGATCCGACGGACCCCATGGGCCCGGACGCCCGGGCCCGGCGGCTGATGGAGGTCTTCGACCTGGTCGGTCCGCTCTACCGCAAGGTCTTCCGCAGGATCGAGGAGGAGACGCCGGTCGCCGGGGTCGGCGTCGGGGTGCGCGCCGTCCTCGACCTGCTCCACCGCAACGGGCCCCTGACGGTGCCGCAGATGAGCCGGGCGCAGGCGCTCAGCCGGCAGTTCGTGCAGCGGATGGTCAACGACGCGCTCGCCCGCGGCTACGCCGAGACCCGTCCCAACCCCGCGCACCGGCGCTCCTCGCTGATCGCCCTCACCCCGGCGGGGGAGCGGGCGGTGCGCACGGTCGTCGCCCACGAGCACGCCCAGCTCCGCCGGATCGGCGGCGACCTCACCGACGCGGAACTGGACGCCTGCGTCAAGGTCCTCGGCCGGATGCTCGACCTGTTCGACGACGTCGACATGGACGGCACGACACCCCCCGCCCCGCCCCCGTGACAGGGCCGGGGAGACGCGCCGTAACCCCGCGCAGGTCGCCGGCCGGCCTCCCAACGCCCTTCTGCGGCGCGTCCATTGGCGCGAGACCCGCTTGTGGATCTTCGATCGGGGCGGTGTACTGGGGCCGCGGCCCAGGGGCCGGACCAGGACAGGGCACGGCGGAGCGCCGGAGCCAGGGACGGGAGGAAGGCGCGACATGCTCTCCATCGACATCACGGGGGCGCTCGACAGCATGCCCCCGCACGCGTCGTCCGAGTACCACGCGCGGGCCGGTGTGCTCTGCGACCGGCTGACCGAGGAGGACATGGAGGCACTGGAGGCGCTGGTCGCCGACGGGAGCGACCGCAAGCGCAGCTTCGACGCCCTGTACGTCCTGCTGGCCAGGCACCGCAGGGTCCTGGACTCCGACCGCTTCCGCCGCCTGTACGAACGTCATGCGGGGCGTTTCGACGACATGCCGATGCGCGCCGTGCTCGACTCCGACATGGCCCTCCTGCACCCCGGTGGACCCGACCTGGGGAGCGCGGTCGAGTACGCCGCGCGGGCCCTGGCGTCCTACCCGAACAACCAGCCGCTCGTGGCCCACCACGCCCGCGTCCTGGCCGAACTGGGCTGGTCGGGAGCCGAGGTGGCGCCGGAGGAACTGGAACGGGCGCTCGGCAGGGTGGAGCGGTCCATCGAGGCGGATCCGGAACGGGCGAGATTCCGGGCGGTCAAGGGGCAGCTGTGCGCCCTGCTGGGCCGGCACGAGGAGGCCGAGGCCGCGATCCGGCGGGCGCTGGACCTCGAGGACTCCAGCCAGAACGGCTACGCGATCCGGGTCATCGAGTACCAGCGGCTGCGGGCCGACATCCGGCTGAGGGCGGAGACCGAGCGCATCAGGGAGGCGCTGCGCGAGACGACCGAACGGCTGGACCAGGAGATGGACCGCCGGCTCGGCACGGTCTCCGAGACCATCCGGCGCCGCGAAGAGGCCGAACTGGCGAAGCTGCGGTCCGAGTCCCTGGGGACACTCGGTCTGCTCGCCGCGGTGATCGCCTTCATCGTGACCAGCGTCCAGGTCGCCGACAAGATGCCGCTGGCCGACGGACTGCGCCTGCTGGCGGGCATCGCCGGCGTGCTCACGCTGGTGTTCACCGTGTTCGCCGGCGTCTACGCCGCGGTCCGCTCGTGGTGGCTGACCGCGCCGGTGCTGCTGGGGGCGGCGCTGTTCGCCTACGCGAGTCACGGATGATCTCCCGGCTCGGCCCTTCGGGCCGCGGACGGAGGGCCGGTCGGGTCAGAGGTCCAGTTGGTACTCCAGGGCGGTGTGGGTCGGCTCGTAGCCCAGGGCGTCGTTGACCCGCCGCATGGCGGTGTTGCTGTCGGCCGTGTCGGTGACCAGGCCGGTGAGGTCGGGGTGGGCGGCGCGGGCCAGGCGGATCGACTCGGCCTTCATCAGGAGGCCGAGCCCGTGGCCGCGGTGCTCGGGCAGGACACCCGTGCCGTAGTGCTGCCCGTCGCCCTTGCCGTCGCCCGGCACCACCAGTTCCGAGAAGCCGACGATCGAGCCGTCCGAGACGTCGACGGCCGCGACCGTGGTGAGCAGGTCCCCGCGTTCCGCGATCGACCGGGCGGCGGCCAGGACGCGTTCGACGTCCCAGACGACGACGCCGTAGTCCGTGTCGTCCATCGGCATGTCGTCCATCGCGCGGCGGGAGCCGGCGAACGTGGCCGCCAGTTCCGGGGGGACCGCGCCCTGCCAGGACACCAGGCGGTAGCCGGGATGCGGCCGTCCGGCGATCGCGTCGATCGTGTCGCCGTCCAGCCGGTCGAGGGCCAGCCGCGCGTACGTCAGGGTCAGCACCTTGCGGAAGCCGTGTCCGGCGAGGAACCGGTCGCCCGGCGATCCCGCCGCGGCCCGGGCGATCACCGACCGCCTGGCCTCCCGCCGCGCTCCGGCCAGGGCCGCATCGAGCAGCCGTGTCCCGACGCCCCGGCGGCGCTCCGCCGGGTGCACGGTGAGCGAGAGCTCCGCCAGGTGCTCCTGCCCCTCCTTGGTGAACACCCGCAGGAACGCGGATCCGAGCGGATGCTCCCCGGCGTCGTCGGCCAGCCAGGCGAGACGGTGACCGGACGGGGTGCGGTCGGGGTCGGTCAGGGCGGTGACGCGGATGGACAAGGCGGCTCCGGGAGGGGCGAGGGTTCGAGCGCCCCAGTCGACCACGCGGCACGAGGGCGTCGCCTCCCGTTTTCCGGCGCCGCCCCAGGGGTTGCCCAGGGGTCGCCGGGCCCGCGCGGCCCGCGCGGGCCGCGCGGCCCGCGCGGGCGCCGGACCGGCCGGGCGTGAACGGGCTCTTTCGGGTACGGCCGTTGGTCATAGACTCGTCGGATGACTGCTGAGGACTCCGCCTTCACCGTGCTGGGCGTGCTGGGTGATCCCGTGCGCCGGCGTCTGTACCGCCATGTCGCTGCCGCGCCGGGTGAGGTGGGGCGCGACGCGGCGGCCGAGGCGGTCGGCGTCTCCCGGTCGCTGGCCGCGCACCACCTGGACAAGCTGGTCGACGCGGGGCTGCTGGACGTGTCGTTCCGGCGGTTGTCGGGGAAGGCCGGGCCGGGGGCGGGGCGACCCGCGAAGGTGTACCGGAGGGCGGACGGCGAGCACACCGTCTCCGTGCCGCCCCGGTCGTACGACGCGGCCGGCCGGCTGCTCGCCGAGGTCGTGGACAGGGCGGGACTGGACCGGGAGTTGCAGGCGGCGGCGAGGGCGGCGGGCGCCGCGGACCCCGAGGCGGCCGCCGGCGACCTGGAGGAACTGCTGAAGGAGCGCGGTTACCAGCCGTTCTGGGACGGGGAGACGCTCCGGCTGCGCAACTGCCCCTTCCACACACTGGCGGACGAGTTCCCCGCCCTGATCTGCGGGATGAACCTCGCGCTGCTCGACGGCATGGCGGACGAGGGGTGGAACGCGGCGATGGATCCCTGCCCCGGCGGCTGCTGCGTGGCGCTTTCTAAAAACAATGGAGGTTGACTATAGAGAGGACGTGGGCCAGTCTGGGGCCATGACGACCTTTCACCTCGCCCAGGTCAACGTCGGCCGAATCGTCGGCCCGCTGGACGGACCCGAACTCGCCGGGTTCGTCGCCGAACTGCCCACCATCAACGCGCTGGCCGACCGCAGTCCAGGATTCGTCTGGCGCCTGGTCGACGAAGGCGGCGCGGACTCCACGGGACTGCGGCCCGACGGCCAGGACGACCTGCTGCTGATCAACTGCTCGGTCTGGGAATCGGTGGAGGCGCTGCGGGACTTCACCTACCACTCCGACCACCTGCGGGTGCTGAGCCGGCGGCGTGAGTGGTTCCGGCGGATGAAGGAGGCGCACCAGGCGCTGTGGTGGGTGCCCCAGGGGCACCGCCCCACCGCCGCGGAGGCGATGGAGAAGGTCGCCCTGGTACGTGAACAGGGGCCCGGGCCGCTGGCGTTCACCTTCCGCGAGACCTTCCCCGCGCCCGCTGCCGCGCCCGCGCCCGTGGCCCGAGCGGAGACGGTGACGGAGGCCGTGGCCCCGTGACGGGGGCGCGAGTACTGTCGTCACCCATGCGAATCGCCAGGACGTCGTACGTCTGCCTGCCCTGCCGCGCCTCCTGGAAGCGGAGCTTCCCGATGCGCGGGGACGAGGGGCGGGCGCGGGTCTGTCCGCGGTGCGCCGGGCCGCTGATCCACGCGGGTTCGGTCTTCGCGGCGCCCGCGCGGCGTGACGCGGAGGCGTGGCGGGTGGTCGGCGTCCTGCTGAACGCCGGGATCGACTTCCGCTCGACCTCCTGCAGCGGGTGCGGCCCCGGCTACCGTCCGCGGACCCTGCGCGAGGTGCGGGAACGGCTCGCCCACGCGCGGCGGACGGGCACCCCGGTGGCGAGGGCGCTGGTGCTGCCCGAACTGCCGTGACCAGCAGGCGATCGGAGGACCGCACGGGCCGCACGGGCCGCAGACCGCCGGCCCCCGCGGCTCGGAGGGTGCGCAGCACCAGCGCGGGCACGACCCGCCCGCCGCTCAGCCCGGCAGCAACGACCGGGACCAGGCCACCTCACGCGTCAGTTGCCCCGTGGCGGTGAAGAGGCGGACCTGGTGGGTCTCGGCCAGGGCGGCGGCCAGGGCGTCCCGGTCGGCCGGGGCGAAGCCCAGCTTCTGCCAGAACGGACCGGAACGCCGGCTGAACAGCCACGCGTGCTCGGCGCCCTCCTCCCGCGCGCGGGCGAGGGCGAAACGGGCCAGCGCCGTGCCGTAGCCCGCGCGCCGGGCCGCCGGGCTCACCGCCACGCTGCGGATCAGGGCGTGCCGCCCGTCCGCGCTCACCTCGTAGCCGGTGCTCCCGGTGACCGTCCCGTCGGGGGCACGGTCGATCCAGAGCCGTACGGCAGGGGCGTCCAGGCCGCTGAGCGTGAGGTCGGCCTCGCCGAGGAAGGCGGTCAGGGCGTCGACGTGCTCGCCGGTGACCCGCGTCGGCGAGCACGCCGGAACCGACGGGGCGCAGGGGGCGGGGGTGGCGTGACGGGCCGTGGACATGGCACGGATCCTCCCACGCGGGCCGCCGGCGACGCCGTCCGGGTGCGGCCGGCGCTGTTCCGCCGGGTCGGCCCGCGCGGCTAGGCTGCGGCTCCGCCGTGCTCCCGCACGCCCGGTTGCCGACCGGAAGGACCCGCCCCATGCCCCTTCTCGCCACACCGCCGGTGGCTGCCACGGCGGCCCGGGCGATGCAGGCCGCGGTACGCCTGGCCGACCGGTACGGCCGGCGCGGGCCGGGCGCGGTCGCCGCCCGCCGCTTCCCCGAGCACCCGCGGAACGCCTCCGTGGTGACGGTGCCGACGACGGTCGCCCCCGCCCGGGCGGCGGTGTACCGCCCGCCGGGGGAGGAGGACACCGCGCTACCGGTGCACGTCAACTTCCACGGTGGTGGCTTCGTCCTTCCGCTGACCGCGATGGACGACGCGTTCTGCCGGTTCCTCGCCGCCGAGGCGGGGGTGGTCGTGGTGAACGTGGACTACGTCCTCGCACCGCAGCACCCGTTCCCGGCCCCCGTCCACCAGGCCTACGAGGTGGTGCGCCGGGTCGCCGAGAGCGGCGCCGAGCACGGCTGGGACGGCGGCCGGCTCACCGTCGGCGGCCACAGCGCCGGCGGCAGCCTCGCCGCGGCCGTGTCCCGGCTTGCGTTCGAGAAGGGCGGCCCGGAGATCGCGCTGCAGGTGCTGCACTACCCGGCGCTGGACCTCGCGACCGGCTCGCGCGCCAAACCGGCCGCCGTCCCGCGGCCCGCGCTCAGGCCCTGGCAGTGCGACGTCTTCAACGGCTCCTACACGCCCGATCCCCGCCTGCGCACCGACCGCCTCGCCTCCCCGGCCCATCCCGCCGACACCGCCGACCTCCGTGGCATCGCCCCCGCCGTGATCGTGACCGCCGAGCACGACCTGCTGCACGACGAGGCGGTCCGGTACGCGGAACGGCTGCGGTCGGTCGACGCGCTGGTCGAGCACCACGACGTGCCGGGCGTCGACCACGGGTACGACGTGCGCGACGAGGCGTTGGCCCGCGAGGTGTACGCGCTGATGGCACGCCGCGTGCGGGAGGCGGCGAAGGCCTGACGGCCGGAACCGCTTTCCGGCGGCGCCCCGCGGAGCCGTCAGCCCTCCCGCAGGTCCTCGACCCGCTTGAGCTTGCCGACGGAGCGCTCCAGGGTGTCCGGGTCGACCACCCGCACCTCGACGCTCACCCCCACGCCGTCCTTGACCCCGCGGACCACCTCACGGGCCGCCTCCTCCCGCCGCTGCGGACCGGTGTCCGGCCGCGCCTCCACCAGGACCGTCATGTGGTCCATCCGGCCCCGCCGGGCCAGCTCGATCCGGAAGTGCGGGGCCAGACCGGGGACGCGCAGCACGACCTCCTCGATCTGCGTGGGGAAGACGTTCACCCCGCGCAGGATGATCATGTCGTCGCAGCGCCCGGTGATCTTCTCGATGCGGCGGAACGCCGGGCGCGCGGTGCCGGGGAGGAGCCGGGTGAGGTCGCGGGTGCGGTAGCGGACCACCGGCAGCGCCTCCTTGGTGAGGCTGGTGAACACCAGCTCGCCCTCGGCGCCGTCGGGCAGCACCTCGCCGGTGACCGGGTCGACGACCTCCGGGAGGAAGTGGTCCTCCCAGACGTGCAGGCCGTCCTTGGTCTCCACGCACTCCTGCGCCACGCCCGGCCCCATCACCTCGGAGAGGCCGTAGATGTCGACCGCGTGCAGGTCCGCGCGCTCCTCGATCTCGCGCCTCATCTCCTCCGTCCAGGGCTCGGCGCCGAAGACGCCGACCCGCAGCGAGGTGGTGCGCGGGTCGACGCCCTGACGCTCGAACTCGTCGAGCAGGGTGAGCATGTAGGAGGGCGTCACCATGATGATCTCGGGGCGGAAGTCCTGGATGATCCGCACCTGGCGTGCCGTCATGCCGCCGGACGCCGGGACGACCGTGCACCCGGCCCGCTCGGCGCCGTAGTGGGCGCCGAGGCCGCCGGTGAAGAGGCCGTAGCCGTAGCTGACATGGACCTTGTGGCCGGGCCGGCCGCCGGCGGCGCGGATGGAGCGGGCCACCAGGCCGGCCCAGACCGACAGGTCGTTCTCGGTGTACCCGACCACCGTGGGGCGGCCGGTGGTGCCGCTGGACGCGTGCACCCGGCGGACCTCGGGCATCGGCACGGCGAACATGCCGAAGGGGTAGGTGTCCCGCAGGTCGCTCTTGGTGGTGAACGGGAAGCGGCTCAGGTCCTCGAGGGAGCGGCAGTCCTCCGGGCGTATCCCGGCCTCGTCGAACCTCCTCCGGTACAGCTCGACGTTGTCGTAGGCGTGCCGCAGCGAGGCGCGGAGCCGATCCAGCTGGAGCGCCCGCAGGTCCTCGCGGGTCAGGCGCTCGGCGTCGTCCAGCAGGTCCGACGGCGGCGCCTCGCCCAGGCGGGCGGGGCGGGCAGGGCCGGCAGGGCGGGCGGCGCGGGGGTGCGGAACGGACACATCAGCGGTCATCGCGACTCCTCGGGTGCTGGAGGCGGCCGGCTCCGCCGCCGACCGCGCGGCTGCGGCCGCGGAACTCCGCGACCACCTCGTCCCCGCGCCGGACCGTGACGTCGTAGAGGCCGCTGCGGCCGAAGGCCACCCGCTCCCGCGCGGTGGCCACCAGGACGTCGTCCGCGGAGGCGGGGGCGACGAGATCGATGTCCGCGCCCGCGGCCACGGTCACCGGACCGCGGCTGTTGCCGGCGCAGGCGCAGGCGAAGGCGCAGGCGGTGTCGGCGAGGAGGAACAGGCGGCCGCCGTGGGCCGTGCCGTGGCCGTCGACCATGGCACGGGTCACCCGCATCCGGCACACGGCCGTCCCCGGGCCGTGCTCCGGCAGCTCGACGCCGAGCCGGGCCGACGCCTCGCCGGCGGCGGCGAACATGCTCTCCACCGGACCGGGGGAGCCCTGAGCGGCCCGCGTCACCGATGCCACCTCCCGTCCTGCCGACCGAACATTCGGTTCTCGTGCGCAGTGTCAGTAATTCAGCCTGATCACGGGGCTGTCAAGGCATGTGGACAGACCTGTGGAGGAAGGCCGCGCGGGGTGCGGAGGGGTGTCGTCCGGGCCCGCGCGCGGGTGTCCGGGGGTGGCGGGTTCGGTCTGGGCGGCGTCGGACCAAGTGTCCGGATTGCGCGGACGATCTTGAAAAAGCGTTGCTGCGCGAGGGCTTGACGCCTGGTCGGGCCGCTCGTACGGTCGCGTCGCGCGGCGGTTGCAAGAGCTTGCAGCAAGCTCCGTCCAGTTCTTGCATCGCGCGTTGTCCCACCGTGCCCCCGGATTCCCCCCGCAGTTTCCCTTCTCCCCTTCGTGGAGGACGCATGGCCAGAAAGAGCATGGCCGCGGCTCTCGCCCTCGTGGCGGGTGTCGCGACGGCCGTCGTGGCGACGCCGACCCCGGCGCAGGCCGCCCCGCCCGGCGACAAGGACGTGACCGCCGTCCTGTTCGAGTGGAAGTTCGCCTCGGTGGCGAAGGCGTGCACCGACCGGCTCGGCCCCGCCGGTTACGGATACGTCCAGGTCTCGCCCCCGCAGGAGCACATACAGGGCTCGCAGTGGTGGACCTCCTACCAGCCCGTCAGCTACAGGATCGCCGGACGCCTCGGCGACCGCACGGCCTTCAAGAACATGATCGACACCTGTCACGCGGCGGGCGTGAAGGTCGTGGTCGACACGGTGATCAACCACATGTCGGCCGGCTCCGGCACCGGCACCGGCGGTTCCGCCTACACCAAGTACAACTACCCGGGCATCTACTCGGCCCCGGACTTCGACAACTGCACCTCGCAGATCAACAACTACGGCGACCGGGGCAACGTCCAGAACTGCGAGCTGGTCGGCCTGGCCGACCTGGACACCGGCGAGGACTACGTCCGCGGGCGCATCGCCGCGTACATGAACGACCTCCTCTCGCTCGGCGTCGACGGCTTCCGGGTGGACGCCGCCAAGCACATGCCCGCGGCCGACCTCGCGAACATCAAGTCCCGGCTGACCAACCCGAACGCCTACTGGAAGCAGGAGGTGATCCACGGCGCCGGCGAAGCCGTCCAGCCCGACGAGTACGTCAACACCGGTGACGTGCAGGAGTTCCGCTACGCCCGGGACCTCAAGCGGATCTTCACCAACGAGAACCTGGCCTACCTGAAGAACTTCGGGGAGAGCTGGGGCTACCTGGGCTCCGCCAAGGCCGGCGTGTTCGTCGACAACCACGACACCGAGCGCAACGGCGAGACGCTCAACTACAAGAGCGGCTCCACCTACACCCTCGCCGGCGTCTTCATGCTGGCCTGGCCCTACGGCTCCCCGGACGTCCACTCCGGCTACGAGTTCACCGACCACGACGCCGGTCCCCCCAACGGCGGCCAGGTGAACGCCTGCTACAGCGACGGGTGGAAGTGCCAGCACGACTGGCGGGAGATCTCCTCCATGGTCGCCTGGCGCAACACCGCCCGCGGACAGGCGGTGACGAACTGGTGGGACGACGGCGGCGACCGGATCGCCTTCGGCCGCGGCAGCAAGGCCTACGTGGCGATCAACCACACCACCACCTCGTTCTCGCGGACCTTCCAGACCTCGCTGCCCGCCGGCGACTACTGCGACGTCCAGTCCGGGCGGAACGTCACCGTGAACTCGGCCGGCCAGTTCACCGCCACCCTGGGCGCCGGCACCGCGGTGGCCCTGCACGCCGGGGCCCGCACCTGCGCCGGCGGCGTGCAGCCGCAGCCGGGCGGCGGCGCCTCGTTCCAGGTGAACGCCACCACGGTCCCCGGCGAGAACATCCACGTCGCCGGCGACTGCGCCCAGCTGGGCGGCTGGGACACGGCCAAGGCGCCCAAGCTGGACCCGGCCGCCTACCCGGTCTGGAGCCTGGACGTCACCCTGCCCGCGGGGACGACCTGCGCCTACAAGTACGTGCGCAAGAACGCGGCCGGAGCGGTCACCTGGGAGTCCGGGAGCAACCGGAGCCTCACCGTGCCGGCCACCGGCCGGGTCACGCTGAACGACACCTGGCGTGCCTGACCGGTAGAAGGACGAGGGCGGCCGGGGTGCTGAACCACGCACCCCGGCCGCCTTGTCGCGAGCCCGTCGCCGGTCAGGACACGACGTCCTTGCGGGCGAACCCGCGGAACGCCAGCGCGAAGAGGACCAGGGCGTAGGCGATCGAGACCGACATGCCCTGCAGCATCCCGTCGTAGACCGGCTGCGGCTGGATGGCGTCCGCCCAGGCGAACTGCCAGTGGGCGGGGAGGAACTCGCGCCACGCGCCGAGCGCCTCCACCTGGTCCAGCACACTGCCCACGATGGTCAGGCCGACCGCGCCGCCCACCGCGCCCAGCGGCGCGTCGGTACGGGTGGAGAGCCAGAACGCCAGCGCCGCGGTCACCAGTTGGGACACGAACAGGTAGCCGACGATCACCGCCAGCCGCCACAGCGCGTCGGTCACCGGCAGCGACCCCCCGGTGGGAACGCGCAGCGGGCCCCAGCCGTAGGCGACCGAGCCGACGGCCAGCGCCACCAGCGGCAGCCAGACCATCGCGGCCAGGCTCATCGTCAGTCCGACGGCCAGCTTGGACCACAGCAGCCGCATCCGGGGCACCGGAGCCGCCAGCAGGTAGCGCAGCGAGGACCAGCTGGCCTCGGAGGCCACGGTGTCGCCGCAGAACAGCGCCACCGGCACCACCAGCAGCAGACTCGCCGAGACGAACAGGCACGTCGCCGCGAAGTTGGCCCCGGACGCCGTCGCCGTGTCCATCAGGTTGATCCGGCGGCCCGGACCCTCCTCGTCGTCGCCGATGGCGAAGGCCACCGCCATCACCACCGGGAGCAGCGTCAGCACGGCTCCCACGGCGAGGGTCCGGCCGCGCTTGAGCTGCCGGACGAACTCGACGCGCAGCGGCAGGGTCCGGCCCGGCCGGTAGCCGTCGGCGGTCGCGTTCCGCGCCGGGGCGGCCGCGGGCTCGGTGAGCGTGCTCATGCGGAGCCTCCGATCAGGGTGAGGAACGCGTCTTCCAGGCGCCGGTGCGGACCCACCGACTCCACCGGCACGTCCAGCCGCACCAGTTCGGAGACCAGACGGCTGGTGCCGCCGCCCGCCTTCAGCCGGATCAGCAGGCCGTCGTCGGTGACCACCGCGGTGTCCACCTCGGGGAGCGCGGCGATCTTCTCGGCCAGCGGCGCGGCCACCGGCTCGGCGGTCCCCACCAGCAGGGTGTCGCCGGTGCCGACGATCTCCGCCACCGGACCGGCCTGCACCAGCCGGCCCCGGTCCATCACCACCAGATGCGTGCAGGTCTGCTCCACCTCCGAAAGCAGGTGGCTGGAGACGATCACGGTGCGGCCGCCGGCCGCGTACCGGATCATCACCTCGCGCATCTCGCGGATCTGCGGCGGGTCGAGCCCGTTGGTGGGCTCGTCGAGGATCATCAGGTCCGGCAGCCCGAGCATCGCCTGGGCGATGGCCAGGCGCTGCCGCATGCCCTGGGAGTAGGTGCGCACCGCGCGTTCCAGCGCGTCGCCCAGCCCCGCGATCTCCAGCGCCTCCTCCAGGTGGGCGTCCTCCGCGGGACGACCGGTGGCCCGCCAGTACAGCTCCAGGTTCTCCCGGCCCGACAGGTGCGGGAGGAAGCCCGCGCCCTCGACGAAGGCGCCGACCCGGGAGAGCACCGGCGCGCCGGGCCGGATCGCGTGGCCGAAGACCCGGATCTCGCCCTCGTCCGGCCGGATCAGCCCCATCAGCATCCGCAGGGTGGTGGTCTTGCCCGCGCCGTTCGGGCCGAGCAGGCCGAGGACCTGGCCCCGCTCCACCCGGAAGGAGAGGTCCTTCACCGCGTAGCGGTCGCGGGAACCGGCGTACCGCTTGCTCAGCCCGACGATCTCCAGCGGCACCTCCGCGAGCTCCGCCGACGGCGGCGGGGTGGCGGCCCGGCGGCGTGCGGTGACGATCAGCGCGAGCGCGATCACCAGACCGGCCAGCGGCAGCCACCAGACGCGGGCGGGCAGCGGGGTGGCCGCCGTGCGCACGTCCTCGGCGGTCGGCACCATCAGGTCGCCGCGCAGGGACACCGTGTACGTCGCCGGGGCGGCCGGGGAGGCGTAGGCGAGGTCGGTGGAAGCCAGGACCAGCCGCAGCCGGTGCCCGGAGCGGACCTCGTGGTCGACGACCGGCAGCGCGAGCCGCGCGTCCTGGCCGGCCGGCACCCGTACCGGGCTGACGAGCTGCGACGGCAGGACCTGCTGGCGGCCGTCCGGGCCGACGTCGTAGACCTTGGCGAAGAGCACCGCCTCCTCGGCGGTGGACTCCACGTGGACGGTCGCCGTCGGGGACCCGGTGATCCGGACGTCCTCGGTCATCGGCTTCGACTCGAACGCCGCGAACTGACCGGGCAGGTCCAGGGAGACGCCGACGCCCAGTGCGGAGAGCTGGGACATGCCGCCGCCGGCCGCGGCGCCGATGCCCGGCAGGGAGGAGACGGCCGGCGGCGCGGCGCCCGCCGGGTTCTCCACCCGCTGCTCCTTCCCGGCGAGCGGGACCCGCAGCGGGTCGCCGTTCAGACCGGGGTACTCCTCGGAGGTGGCCCCGGCGAGCTGGGCGTCGCCGTCCCGCGAGTCCACGCCGCCGGTGCGGGTGACACGGAAGGCGGGACCGGTGTCCGTGCCCTCCTCGCCCTTGAGGTAGCGGTCGAACCAGGCCCCGGTGCGGGCCAGCACCCGGTCGCCCTCGGAGTCGCCGCCGTCATGGCCGCCGGCGATCCAGTCGATCGCCACCGGGGCGCCGTTGGCGCGGATGGCGCGGGCCGCCTCGTCGGCGTGGTCCAGGGGGAACAGCGAGTCGCTCTGGCCCTGCAGCAGCAGCGTGGGCGCCTTGATGCGGTCGCCGACGGCCACCGGGCTGCGCTCGGCCAGCAGCTCCATCGCCTCGACGTCCGGCTTGCCGGACTGGGCGACGCGCTCGTACATCCGGCACAGCTCCTCCTCGAAACGGGAGCAGCCGCCGCCGGAGTTGATGAACATCCCGGCCCAGAGCTTCTTGAAGACCCCGTCGGGGAAGAGCGCGTCCGACAGGTTCCAGTAGGTGATCGCGGGGGCGAGCGCGTCGATCCGGCCGTCGTGCCCTGCCGCCAGCAGGGCGATGGCGCCGCCGTACGAGGCGCCCGCGGCCCCCAGCCGCGGGTCGCCCTTCTTGTCCAGCCGCACCTCGGGGCGGGTGGCCAGCCAGTCGATCAGCCGGGAGACGTCGGCGACCTCGGCCTTCGGGTCGTTGATGCCGATCTTCCCGGTGGACCGCCCGAAACCGCGGGCCGACCAGGTCAGGACCGCGTACCCCTCCCGGGCGAGTTCCTCCGCCTGCTCGCGGACCTCCCTCTTGTCGTTGCCGAAACCGTGGCCGAGCAGGACGGCCGGGCGGCGCTCCTCGGACGGGCCGGAGGTGAAGTACGAGGTGTCGATCCGCACCCCGCCGTCCATCGTCATCATCTGTTCGGCGTGCCGGACCGGGGGCGCGTCGTCCCCGGAGGCCGTGGCCGCCGCAATCCCGGCGGACGCGGCGCCCGCGAGCACGACGGCGGTCGCGGCCGCGGCGAGCACACGTTTCCGTGGCCACCTGGGCAATCGAAGATCCATGCGCCCACGATACGGGGGGCCTTCCGGCGCCCGGCCCGGCCCCGGTCCACGGGCTCCCCCACCGCACTCCATACGGAACGGTCTGGGCGTGTAGGCGCCCGATGCCCGTAATAAAAGCGGCGGTTCGGCGGACGGGAAACCCGCCGGAGGCCGCGTCGGACGCCTTCCGCGCCCGGCCGCCCCGGTCGGTCCCGAGGGCGCGGATACCCTCCACCCCTTGCTCACAAACCCCGCGATCCCTGCCCGGAAACTGGCGTGCCCGCGTCTTCTAACGGATCGACTACCGGCGGTAACCTCCTGCCCCCGTTCCCGTCGGGAGGAGCTGCCGTGACTCGGCACACCCCACGCACCGCCCCGAGCAGACGCACCGCCCGCAGAGGCGCCGGACTGGTGACCGGCGCCCTGCTCTGCGCCCTGCTGACCCCGGTCTTCCCGTCCGCCGCCGCACCGGAGGCCCCGGCCCCCGCCGCCCCGGCGGCCGCCGCGGTCCCCGACCACTGCGGCGACGGCTGCTCGGACATCCTGCCGCCCGGCGCGGACGGCACCGCGACCCTCGCCGAGATCCTGCTCGACCAGACCACCGGACTCATCCCCGCGCACAGCGGGGACCAGCTCGGCCCCTACGCGGATCTGGCCACCGGCTACCCGGAGCTGACCGCCTCCACCATCGACGACTTCTTCAACGACGCCTCCTTCGGCGTCCCCGCCGACCAGGTGGCCTCCACCAAGCGGCCCGCCGGACGCACCGACGTGACGATCGTCCGCGACAAGGCCACCGGCGTGCCCCACATCACCGGAACCACCCGCTACGGCACCGAGTTCGGCGCCGGCTACGCGGCCGCCGAGGACCGGCTGTGGCTGATGGACGTCTTCCGCCACGTCGGCCGAGGACAGCTCACCTCCTTCGCGGGCGGCGCCCCGGGCAACCAGGCCCTGGAGCAGGAGTTCTGGCGGTCCGCCCCCTACACCGAGGCCGAACTCAAGGCCCAGATCGACCGGGTGGCCGCCGAGAACGGCGAACGCGGCCGGCAGGCCCTGGCGGACGCCCAGGCCTACCTGGACGGCATCAACGCCTACATCGACGCCGCCGACCGGGGCCGCTACTTCCCCGGCGAGTACGTGCTCACCGGACACAAGGACCCCCTCCTCAACCTCGGGAAGATCGAGCGCTTCCAGCTGACCGACCTGGTCGCGCTGGCCTCCGTGATCGGCGCGCTCTTCGGCTCCGGCGGCGGGGGCGAGGTGGAGAACGCCCTCTCGCTGCTCGCCGCGCAGTCCCGCTACGGCGTCGAGGAGGGCACCCGGGTCTGGGAGTCCTTCCGTCAACGCGACGACCCGGAGGCCGCGGTGACCGTCCGCGGCGCCCGCTTCCCGTACGCCGGCCGGCCCGCCGACCCGCGGGGCGCGGCCCTGCCCGACCCGGGATCGGTGACCCGCGAACCGCTGGTGCACAACCGCACCGGGAGCGCCGCCACCACCGCCGCGGACGCCGTCACCGAGGCGGCGGCGAAGGCCGCCGTCGGCTCCGCCCGGCGCGGCATGTCGAACGCCCTGGTGGTCAGCGGGGAGCACACCGCGAGCGGCCACCCCGTCGCCGTCTTCGGTCCCCAGACCGGCTACTTCGCCCCCCAGCTCCTGCTGCTCCAGGAGATCCAGGGACCCGGCATCAGCGCCCGCGGCGCCTCGTTCGCCGGACTGTCGATGTACGTCCAGCTCGGCCGCGGTCAGGACTACGCCTGGTCCGCCACCACCTCGGCGCAGGACATCACCGACACCTACGCCGTCGAACTGTGCCAGGACGACCACCACTACCTGTACCGCGGCGAGTGCGTGGCCATGGAGAAGGTGGAGCACACCAACTCCTGGAAGCCCACCGTCGCCGACTCCACCCCGCGCGGCTCCTACACCATGCGGGCCTGGCTGACCAGGTACGGGCCGGTGGAGTACCGGGCCACCGTCGGCGGCAAGAAGGTCGCCTACACCAGCCTGCGCTCCTCCTACCGGCACGAGGTCGACTCCATCATCGGCTTCCAGATGCTCAACGACCCCGGCCACGTCACCGGCCCGGAGACCTTCCAGGAGGCGACGCGCCACATCAACTTCACGTTCAACTGGTTCTACGCCGACTCCGAACGCACCGCCTACTACAACAGCGGCGACAACCCGGTCCGCGCCGCGGGCGTCGATCCGGACTTCCCGGCCTGGGCCGACCCCCGCTACGAGTGGCGCGACTGGGACCCGTCGGACAACCGTGCCGACTACACGCCACCCGCCCAGCACCCGCAGTCGCTCGACCAGGACTACTACATCTCCTGGAACAACAAGCTCGCCCACGGGTACACCGTCGCCTCCTGGGGCAGCGGCTCCGTGCACCGCGGTGACCTGCTCGACGACCGCGTCGCCGCGCTCGTCGAGGACGGGAACGTCACCCGGGCGTCGCTGACCCGCGCCATGGCGGAGGCCGGCCTGGCGGACCTGCGCGCCGAACAGGTGCTGCCCCGGCTGCTGAGGGTGCTGCGCAGCGGCCCGGCGGACGACCCCGCGGTCGCCGACGCGGTCGACCGGCTCTCCGCCTGGGTCCAGGACGGCGCCCTGCGCACGGAGACCTCACGCGGCTCGAAGCGGTACGCGCACGCGGACGCCGTCCGGATCCTCGACGCGTGGTGGCCGCTGCTGGTGGAGGCCCAGTTCACGCCCGGTCTGGGCGAGGAGCTGTACGACGCCTTCACGGCCAACCTGCCGATCGACGAACCGCCGGGCGCCTCGCACGGTCCCACCGGCGGGCACGCGGGCAGCGCCTTCCAGTACGGCTGGTGGAGCCATGTCGACAAGGACCTCCGCGCCGTGCTCGGGGAGGAGGTGCGCGGCGGCCTGGCCCGTCCGTACTGCGGCGCGGGCGACCTGGCCGACTGCCGCGAGGTGCTGGCCCGCACGCTGAAGGAGGCGGCCGGCCGCACCGCCGCCCAGGTCTACCCCGGTGACGAGCACTGCGACGCGGGGGACCAGTGGTGCGCCGACGCCGTCATCCACCGGGCGCTCGGCGGCATCACCCACGCCCCGATCAGCTGGCAGAACCGCCCCACCTACCAGCAGGTCGTCGAGTTCCGCTCGCACCGCTAGGACGCCCGCCGGGCGCACGGCGACGGCGGACCGCTCCGGTCCGCCGTCGCCCGCCCGGCCGGCCCGCTCGACCCGCCCGCTCGACCCGCAACGCTCGACCCGGCGGCACCGGCGTGGTGACGGAAGCGTCAGGACGTCAGGACTGGTACGGCTGCTGCGGCCGTCCGTGGACCGGGTGGCCCGGTCCGCCCGCCGCACCGGCCTGCAACTGCTCGGCCTCCGTGGCGGTCAGCCGGCGCTGGGTGCCGCAGAAGGTGCACTGCGACGAGTACTTCACCGAGACGGGGAACAGCGGCACGAAGAACAGCGTGAACTTCGTGACGTGCTTGCGCAGCGCGTGCGCGGAGGGGTTGCCGCAGTTGCCGCACACCAGCGTCAGCATGGCCAGCTGGTACAGGTAGCCCTTGGTGCCGAAAATGATCATATTCTGGTCCTTCCCCCTGGCAGCGTGCGCTCACAGTACTCGCACCGGTGGAACGTGTCCCTCGAGCTGCCGGGTTCCCTTCCGGCGGCCCCTCGCGTACATCCTCCGGGTCACCGGTGCACCGGGGTCCATGCACGCGCGTCCGTGCCCGCAGGCCGGTGCCACCGGTCGGTGCCGCCGGTCGGTGCCGCCGGGCCGGTGCCGCCGGTCCGTGCGCGCGCGCCCCTGCCCAGGGCCCCCGGCCGTGGGCGAGGGTATGGGCCATGACATCGATCAGGACGAGCCGCACCGCCTACGACGTCGTCGTGGTCGGCGGCGGCCACAACGGACTCGCCGCGGCGGCCTACCTCGCCCGCGCGGGCCTCTCCGTCGTCGTGCTGGAGCGCCTGGACCGCACCGGTGGCGCCGCGGTCTCCGCGCGGGCCTTCCCGGGGCGGCCGGCCCGCCTCTCCCGCTACTCCTACCTGGTCTCCCTGATGCCGGACCGGATCGTGGACGACCTGGGGCTGGAACTCGAACTGGCCTCCCGTTCCACCGCCTCCTACACCCCGGTCCTGCGGGACGGCATGCCCGGCGGACTGCTCGTGGAGCGCCCCGAGGGCCCGGCGACACGGGAGAGCTTCCGCCGGCTGACCGGGTCGGACGCCGAGTACGAGGCCTGGAGCGCCTTCTACGCCGGGGTGGGCGAGCTCGCCGAGGTCCTGGCGCCCACCCTCACCGAACCGCTGCCCCGGGAGGGCGCGCTGCGGGCCCGGGTCGACGCCGGCGTGTGGGAGGAGATCGTGCGAAGGCCCCTGGGGGAGACGCTGGAGCGGCGGTTCACCGACGGGACGGTCCGCGGCGTGGTCGCCACCGACGCCCTGATCGGCACCTTCGCCGCCCTCCACGACCCCCGGCTGATCCAGAACCGGTGCTTCCTCTACCACCTGATCGGCAACGGAACGGGGGAGTGGCGGGTCCCGGTCGGCGGGATGGGCGCGGTGACCGACGCCCTGGCCGCCTCGGCCCTGCGCGCGGGCGCCGAGCTGGTGACGGGGGCCGAGGTCACCGCGGTGCGACCCGGACCGGACGGCGCCGAGGTCGCCGTCGCGGACGGGACCGTGCTCGGCGCCCGGTTCGTGCTCTCCAACGCCGCGCCCTGGGTGCTCGACGGCCTGCTCGGAGCGGACCGCGACCCGGCCGGCAAACCGGTGGGCGCCCAGCTCAAGATCAACTTCCTGCTGGACCGGCTGCCCCGCCTGAAGTCCGGCGCCGACCCCCGTGTCGCCTTCGCCGGCACCCTCCACCTCGACGAGGACTACGCGGACCTGGAGGCCGCCCACGCCCAGGCCGCCGCCGGCCGCATCCCGCGCCGGCTCCCCGGTGAGGTGTACTGCCACTCGCTCACCGACCCCTCCGTCCTGGGCGACGTCCCGGAGGGCACCCACACCCTCACCTACTTCGGCCTCCACCTCCCCGCCACGCTCTTCGCCGACCCGGCCACCCGTGACGCGCGCAAGGCGGAGGCGGTACGCCGGGCCGTCGCCTCCCTGGACCGGCACCTGCTCGACCCGATCGACTCGGTGGTGGCCCGCGACGCCGACGGGCGGCCCTGCGTCGAGGCCAAGATCCCCCAGGACGTCGAGGCGGACGTGGCGATGCCCGGCGGCCACATCTTCCACGGCGACCTGGCCTGGCCCTGGGCCCCCGACGACGCGGACCTCGCCACCCCCGCGGCCCGCTGGGGCGTGGCCACCCGCCACCCGTCGGTGCTGCTCTGCGGTTCCGGCGCGGTCCGCGGAGGCGCGGTCTCCGCGCTGGGCGGGCACAACGCCGCGATGGCGGTCCTCGAACAGCTCTGACGCCACGCACCCGGCCCCGGCCGCGGGCCGGCGCACACCGCCGCGCCGCGGCCGGGGCCGTTCCTCCTGGCACTGTTGGGCCGTTTTTCATGAGCACGTCATCAATTTCCGGCAGGGTGTCCCTGTGCGAGACGCGCACCGTCCGGCGTCTCAAGTCCCCCCGCCCACAGACGTGTTAGGGAGTACGCCTTGCCCGTACGGAACGCCTCCCCGGCCAGACCCCGCACCCGCCGCACCGCGCGCGCACTCACCACCACCGGTGGCGCCCTCGCCCTGCTGCTCGCCCTCGCGGGGCCCGCGCAGGCGGCCCCGCCCGCCGCGCTGCCGGCCAACGCCACCACGCTCGAGCGGCAGTTCCAGCCCGCGCTCGACTACGACAAGGACGGCTGCTACCCCACGCCCGCCATCGGCCCGGACGGCTCGCTCAACGGCGGACTGAACCCCACCGGCGCCCTCAACGGCGACTGCCGCGACTCCTTCGACCTGGGCAACACCAACGCCTACTCCCGCGTCACCTGCAACAACGGCTGGTGCGCGGTGATCTACGGCCTCTACTTCGAGAAGGACCAGGCTCTCCCCGGCACCAGCATCGGAGGCCACCGGCACGACTGGGAGCACATCGTGGTCTGGGTCGAGCAGGCCACCGACACCGCCCGCTTCGTGGCCACCTCGAACCACGGCTCCTTCACCGTCCACGACCGCGACCGCATCCCGTGGGAGGGCACCCACCCCAAGGTCGTCTACCACAAGGACGGCGTGAGCACCCACTGCTTCCGCGCCGCCTCGGCCGGGGACGAGCCGCCGGAGAACCACCGGGCGACCTGGCAGTACCCGCCGCTGGTCGGCTGGGGCGGCTACCCGGCGGGGCTGCGCGACAAGCTCTCCCAGGCCAACTGGGGCAGTGCCAACTTCGGTCTCAAGGACAGCAGTTACGTCTCGCACCTGGAGAAGGCGAAGCCGGCCGGGATCCCGTTCGTGCCCTCGCTGTGAGACGGCGGGCGCGGCGCCGGGGAGCAGGCGGAGGCGGCGCCGCGCCCGCCTCGCGGGCATGACGGCACGACACGCGCACTGCCGGCGTCGAGGGGTGACGGCACGACACGTGCGCGCACCCGCTTGCAGGGGCGACACGCCACCCAGGTGGTGTGTCGCCCTCCGGTCGGCACACCGGGCAGGCGCACATCGGCCCATGACCTTACGTTCCGGCCATGAGATCATTTCTGAGATCGCCGTCCTCGCGCGGCGGCGCCCGCCGCCGCGTCGGATGCGCACTGGGTGTGGCGGGCATGGTGGCCGCCGGTCTGGGGCTGCATCCCGCGGCCCAGGCCCAGCCGGCGGGCGTGCCGCTGGTCGACGAGACGTTCACCAGGGCCACGGCCGACCCGCAGTTCGTCGGGTACGGCCCGGCGTGCCTGACCGGAGCGCCCGAGGCGTCCGCCCCGCCGCCGACGGGGCCCCACGAGCTGACGGGCTGTCCGCCCGGAGGGGCGGGACCGATCCCGCCGAACGACGCCGATCCGCACGGCTACCTCCGCCTCACCAGTGCCGACCCCGACCAGTCCGCCGCCGTCCTGTACAACCACGCCCTGCCCGCCAACCAGGGCGTGGTGGTCACCTTCGACCAGTGGCAGTACGGCAGCACCACCTCCCGGGCGGCCGACGGGATCTCCTTCTTCCTGATCGACGGCGCCGCCGAGCTGACCGCGCCCGGCGCCTTCGGCGGCAGCCTCGGCTACGCGCAGAAACTGCCCGACGACGACCCGGGCGAGGAGTTCCTGCCCGGCGTCGACCACGGCTACCTGGGCGTCGGCCTCGACGTCCTCGGCAACTACTTCGGCGACTGGGAGCACCGGGGCAACGGCTGCGAGACCCGCTCGCCCGCCGGGACCGCCATCCGTCCGTCCGAGCCGAACAAGGTGACCCTGCGCGGCCCCGGCCACGGAACCGAGGGCTACTGCTTCCTCACCTCCACCGCCGAGAACCTGGACAGCACCACCGGGCCCTGGCCGAGCACCCTGCCCGGCGACCTGCACGGGCCGACGACCAGCATCCCCGCCGACGCCACCCCGCAGCAGGCCGAGGCGCTGCTGGAACCGTCGCGCCGCCGTGTGCAGGTGGAGGTCTCGCCCGGAGACGACCCCGTGGTGACCGTGCGGATCGACTTCCTCGACGGCGAGGGCTTCCAGGAGGTGCTGAGCGCCCCCGCCCCCCGGCCGGTGCCCTCCACCTACAAGTTCGGCTTCGGCGCGTCGACCGGCCTGTGGACCGACGTGCACCTGATCCGCAACGTCACGGTCCACCCGGCCGCCGACCTCCCGCAGCTCAACCTGGTCAAGCAGGTGGCCAGGGACCCGGAGATCCCGCTGCCCCTCCGCCCCGGGCAGCAGGTCCCGTACCAGTACGTCGTCACCAACAGCGGGAACACCCCGCTCACCGACGTCGCGGTGAGGGACGACCGGGTCACGGAGATCTCCTGTCCCGGCACCACCCTCGCCGTCGGGGCGTCGATGACCTGCGCGGGGACCTACGCGGTGACCGACGCGGACGCCGAGGCGGGACAGGTCAGGAACGTGGCCAACGCCTCGGGTCGGTCGAACGGCACGGGGGTCGACGCACCGCCCGCCGACCTCACCCTGCCCGTGCAGCGCGGACCGGGGCTGCGGATCGAGAAGACCGCCGACGCCACCCGCACCTACCAGGTCGGCGAAACGGTCACCTACCGCTACACGGTGAGCAACACCGGGCCGGTGGAGATCACCGCTCTCGCCGTCGAGGACGACCGCGTCACCGGCATCGACTGCGCCGTCCTCACCCTCGCCCCGGAGGGTGAGGACGGCGACACCACCAAGTGCGTCGGCAGATACACCGTGACCGAGGCGGACGCCGAGAACGGCTTCGTGAAGAACGTGGCCACCGCCGTCGGGCGGGCGGACGGCGAGGGCGTCCGGTCGGCCGAGGACGACATGACGGTCGGTGTCGCCAACTCCCTGGCACTGCTCCTGGACAAGTCGGTCGACGACTCCCGCGCCTACGAGGTGGGTGACCGGGTCGAGTACGAGTACCGCGTCACCAACGTCGGCGACCTGGAGATCACCGACCTCGTCGTAGTGGACGACCGGATCACCGGCATCCGCTGCGACGACACCACGCTCGCTCCGGAGGCGGTCACCACCTGCCGGGGGACGTACATCGTGCGCGAGGAGGACGTCGCCGACGGCAACGTCGTCAACGAGGCCTTCGCCAGGGGCCGCTTCCTCGCCCGGCAGACGGAGTCGGAGCCGGACAGCGCGCGGATCCAGATCCTCGCGCCGGGCGCGCCCGGCCTGAGCATCGTCAAGGAGGTGGCGGATCCCCGCGAGTACCGGGTGGGCGAGGTCGTCACCTACCTCTACACGGTGACCAACACCGGAGGGACGGACATCACCGGCCTCCGGGTCGACGACGACCGGGTGGACGACGTGACCTGCCGGGCCACCACCCTGGCCTCCGGCGCGGCCACCACCTGCCGGGGCGAGTACACCGTCACCGCGGAGGACGCGACGGACGGCTACGTGGTGAACGTCGCCCAGGCCCTCGGCCGGTCCGGCGAGACCGCCGTGGAGTCCGGCTTCGACGCCGCGCAGGTGGAGGTGGCCGGTCTGCGGAGCGGGCTGACGGTCGACAAGCGGGTCGACGACGACCGCACCTACCGCGTCGGGGACACCGTCACCTACGAGTACCTCGTCCGGAACACCGGCGATACCACCCTCACCGACGTCCGGATCGCCGACGACCGCGTGGCGACCGTCGGCTGCCCCGACACGTCGCTCAGGCCCGGTGAGGAGACGACCTGCACCGGCACCTACGTGGTCACCGAGGCCGACGGCCGGGCCGGTTCGGTCACCAACAGGGCCCGCGCGCTGGGCGACTTCGACGGGACCACGGTCGAGTCCCCCGAGGACACCGCGCGCATCGAGGTCACCGGCGGCGGGGAGTCCGGACTCACCCTCGACAAGCGGGTCGACGACGACCGCACCTACCGGGTCGGTGAGACCGTCTCCTACGCGTACGTCGTCACCAACACCGGCGACTCCCCGCTCGACGGGGTCGCCGTCCGGGACGACCGCGTCGGGCGGGTCGTCTGCCCCGACACGACGCTCGAGCCGGGTGAGGCCATGACCTGCACCGGGACCTACGTGGTCACCAAGGAGGACGCGCGGCAGGGCCGGATCACCAACAACGCCGTCGCCACCGCGGAGGGCGGGGTCCGCTC
Source organism: Streptomyces sp. NPDC047130 (assembly GCF_040643475.1). NCBI lineage: Bacteria > Bacillati > Actinomycetota > Actinomycetes > Kitasatosporales > Streptomycetaceae > Streptomyces > Streptomyces sp. NPDC047130. Next base: position 134,926 of record NZ_JBEYUK010000014.1, read on the forward strand.
GGACACCGACTCGGCGACCGTCCAGGTCGAGCGCAAGCCGTGCCACGGCAAGCACTGCCACGGCCACGGCCACGGCAAGCCCTGCAAGGACAAGCCGGGCCACCACGGCCACGGCGCGCAGCCGGCCACCCCGTGCCGGAAGGAACGCCCGGCCGCCTGACGGGTCGGACCCCTGACGGAGCCGACCGCACCCCGGCCCGCCGGCACCGCGCCGGCGGGCCGGGGCATGCCCCCGCCGGCGCGCCCGGCCCCGAGGGCGCGGACCACCGCGCGGCGGTCACGGCAGGCCCCCCGCCCGGCGCGCGGCCGCCACCGCGGCCCAGCGGCCGTGGACGCCGCCGAGCTCGCCTCCCGGACTTCGCGTCCTACGACCTCTCCACCCTGCGCACCGGCATCATGGCCGGTTCGCCCTGCCCGGTGGAGGTGATGAAGCGGGTGGCCACCGTGGCGCGCGGCGAGGCGGGAGAACTCCGCATCCGCGGCTACAGCGTGATGCTCGGATGCTGGCAGGACCCCGAGCGGACCGCCGAGGCGATCGACGCCGCCCGCTGGATGCACACCGGCGACCTCGCCGTGATGCGCGAGGACGGCTACGGGGAGATCGTCGGCCGCATCAAGGACATGATCATCCGGGGTGGGGAGACCATCTACCCCCGTGAGATCGAGGAGTTCCCCTACCGCCGCCCCAAGGTCGCCGACGTCCAGGTGGCCGGAGTCCCGCACGAGCGGTACGGCGAGAAGGTGCTCGCCCGCGTGATCCCCCGCGACCCCGAGGACCCGCCGGCCCTGGAGGAGGTGCGGGGTTTCTGCGAGGGCAGGCTGGCCCACTACACGATCCCCGGCCGCCTGGCGGTGCTGGACTCCTTCCCGATGACGGTCTCCGGCAAGGTCCGCAGGATCGAACTCCGGGAGCGGTACGCCTGACCGGGCGTGAACCGTGCCCGGAGCCGGGTGATGTCACGGTTCGGCGGCCTCGCTGTGAGCGCTCTCAGCGGGGCCGCCGTTGCCCCTATCCTGGTCGGCGGCCGGGCGACCGGCGGGGGCGGCGGCGAGGGAGCCCGCCGGCCCGGGGACACGGACCCGGCGGACCGGGCCGACCGGTAGACGCAGACGAGGAGCCCGGCCTTGCCCGAACAGACCAGGGGACCACGACCGACACTCGAGGCCGTCGCGGAACGGGCCGGGGTGTCCCGGGCGACGGTCTCCCGGGTGGTCAACGGGGCCGCCGGGGTGCGCCCGCCCCTGGCCGACAAGGTGCGCCGGGCGGTCGAGGAACTGGGGTACGTGCCCAACCACGCGGCCCGTTCCCTGGTGACCCGCCGCACCGGCGCGGTGGCCGTGATCATCGCGGAGCCCGAGTTCCGGGTGTTCTCCGACCCGTTCTTCGAACAGAAGGTGCGCGGCATCAGCCGTGAACTGAGCGCTCACGACGCCCAGTTGGTGCTGCTGTGGGCGGAGGGCTCCAGTGACCAGGACCGGATCGCCCGCTACCTCGAGGGCGGTCACGTGGACGGGGCGCTCGCCTTCTCCCTGCACACGGACGACCCGCTGGCGGCCCTGATCGCCGGCACCCGCGTCCCGGCGGTCTTCGGCGGGCGCCCGGCCTCCGGCCCGGTGCCCGGTGTGCCGTTCGTGGACTGCGACAACCGCGGCGGCGCGCGGGAGGCGGTGCGTCACCTGGTCTCCCTGGGCCGCCGGCGGATCGCGCACATCGCGGGTCCGCGCGACCAGGTCGCCGCCCTGGACCGCGTCGACGGGTACCGCGACGTCCTGGTCGACGCGCCCGGGGAACTGCTGTGCCAGGGGGACTTCACCGAGGCGGGCGGCGCCCGCGCGATGGCCGAGTTGCTGGACCGGTGCCCCGGCCTGGACGCCGTGTTCGTGGCCAACGACCTGATGGCGGCGGGCGCGCTGCGCACCCTGCGGGAGCGGGGCGTGCGGGTGCCCGAGGACGTCGCGGTGGTCGGGTTCGACGACATGGCCGCGGTCACCGGGGTCACCGACCCGCCGCTCACCACCGTCCGCCAGGACATCGCGGGCATGGGCCGGCTGATGGTCAGGCTGCTGATGCGGCTGCTGGACCGCCCGGGCGAGGCCGTCCCGGCGTCCGTGATCACCCCCACCACGCTGGTGCGGCGGGCCTCCGCCTGAGGGGGCCGGCCGGGGCGTGCGCGCACGCGGGGGCGGCGACGCGGTGGCCGCGACACGGCGGCGGTCACCGGGCGGACCCCGGTGACCGCCGCCGGCGGATCCCGTCAGCTGTACGGAATGACCAGCACCGAGGCGTCCGAGTTCGTCTGCAGCCGCGAGGTCGCGTTGCCGATCGCGCTCCAGACCTCCACCCGTACCGTCCCGCCCCGCAGGTTGCCCAGCGTGCCGGTGGCGGACTTCAGGCCCCGGGTCTGGTCGTAGCGCTCCCAGCCCGACACCGGGTCGGTGGCGAAGTAGTGGTACGTCTCCGTCCGGTCGAAGGTGCCGTCACCGGTCAGGTCGTAGCTGATCCGGGCCTGCTGGCCGAGGCCGACCGAGGTGCCGGCGTCCACGGCCAGCCGGAACGACGTCGAACCGCCCGAGGTGAGGGTGCCGTTGACGCCCTTCACCTCGTAGACCAGCGGCTGGTGGGGCGTGCCGTCGCGGTTGGTGCCGCCGGCCGAGGCGATGGTGTCGCTGCCCGCCGAGCCGTCGGTGGCCGTGGTGAGCACGCCGCCGGTGCGCAGCCGGAAGGTGTTGCCGGACACCGGGGGAGTGCCCGGGTCGGTGCCGCCGGGACCGGTGGCGGTCGCGGTGGACCGTGCGGGCACGCTGAGCGTCCGGCCGTCGGAGAAGGTGACCGTCCGCGCGGTGGAGCCGTGGTTGTGCGCCGCGTAGGTGCGGGTGCCGTTCCTGGAGAAGACGGCGGAGGTCGGGATGTCGCCGGTCACCGAGGTGTCGGGTGCGCCCGCGGTGTCCATGCCGGTGAGCCAGTGGTAGGTGTGCGCCTTGGACTCGCCCGCCTCCGGGGTGTACCCGGCGTGCCCGGCGTCCCACTTGGCCTTGGCGGCAGCCGGGTCGGCCAGCGACTCGAACTCCCAGAGGATGTCCCGCCATTCGACGGCGGGCCCGCCGTTCTCCCGCTCCATCTCGGCGAGGTTGCGCCGGACGGCCTCCTTGTGGGCGCCCAGGTGCAGCGCGTTGGCGGCGGTCACGGGGAGGGTGTTGATGCCGTGGATCTCCTCCGGGTTGGCGGTCCACCAGGTGGAGTACGCGCCGCCGCTGCCCCACACCATGCCGAGGGTGTCGTGGGTGTAGGAGCTGGGGAAGACCTGCTGGTCCTTGTCGAACCAGTACTGGGCGATGGCCTCGCTCTCCGTGGTGAGGAGGAAGACGCCGAGGTCGCGCAGCGAGGTGTCCCCGGTGGCCGAGCCGTAGAGGACGAGGGCGGCGCTGAGGTTGGTGGACTCCGAGGAGGACTCCTGGTTGTTGCCCGCGGCGAAGCCCTGGTGGCCGGAGGCCCAGCCGTGCCCGGCGTAGACGTCGAAGCCGCGCAGGAAGGGGAAGGAGCCGTCGGTGCGGCTCGGGTTGGCGGTGTCGCGCACCAGTGTCCTCACCATGCCGCCCCAGGCGGAGTCCGCGGCCCACTGCGGGTCGTACTGGGCGACGATCGCGGCGGCGTGGACGTAGTAGCCGTAGTGGAAGTGGTGGTCGTTGAGCTCGGTGTCGCTGCCGTACGAGGCCGGGTAGCCGGTAAGGGTCTTCCAGTCCTTGTCGTAGGAGAACTCGTTGGCCCCGCCCGCGGTGAACCAGTCCTGCAGCCTGCCCTTGATCAGGCCGAGCAGCTTGTCGCGGGTGGCGGTCTCACCGATCTGGTCGGCGATGGTGACCAGCTGGGCCAGCTTGCCGAGTGCCTTGCCGGTCCAGTAGGTGTCCGTGGCGCCGGAGAACGGGTCCGAGGAGTTCGCGACGTCGTTCAGGTAGCCGCGCAGCCGGGCCGTGTCCAGCGCGCTGCTGCGCGGGAGCTGGGGCAGTGAGGGGGCCGCCTTCATGCTGGTGCTGAAGGAGGCGCCCTCCCGGACCTTCATCTGGCCGCGCGGCGAGACGTAGGTGTGGGAGGTGAGGGCGTCGGTGGTGTGCAGCCACTGGTGCCGGTACAGGGCCTGCAGGGCGCCGCGCTCGGTGCCCTCCTTGGCCTCGGTGGTCAGCGAGTAGGTGGCCCTGACGGTGCCCGACGCGTAGCTCCAGTCGACCTTCGACCCCGTGACGAAGCTGAAGGCGTACTTGCGGTAGGTGGCCAGGGCGCTCGTGGACGGCAGGACGGCGAGGGAGAAGTAGTCCTTGCCGGCGAGCCCCGCGGTGATCTCCGTCCCCGAGACGTTCCAGTCGGCGCCGGTGGGCGCGAACAGGGCGTAGTGGTGGCCGCCCACGGTGATGCCGAGGACGTTGCCCTGGTCGGAGAAGACGGTGGGCGTGGCGGCGGTGCTGATGCGCGCGTTGCCGCCGGAGCCCTGGGCGTAGACGAAGGGCATGCCGTGGCCGATGGTGGTCCGCAGGGTGCGGGCACCGTCGGACCAGTAGGGGGTGACGGTCCAGTCGGACCAGGCGTCCGCCTTGGTGTCGGGCGAGTTGAGCCCGGTCAGTCCGACGGTCAGGTCGCGCTTGTGGGCGAACTCGTACTGCCGTCCGTCGCCGACGATGGCGGGGGTCGTCGGGTAGCCGACCTCCAGCCCTCCGGCGACGGCCTGGTAGGTGAGCGGGTGACCGTACATCGGGGTGGAGTACGGGTTGTCGCCGTACCGCTGGAAGGCCAGGGAGGACCACCAGTCGTTGGTGGGGACCGGCTTCCCCTGGGCGGCGGCGGTGACCTTGGGTTTGACCGGCGTGCCGGTGTTGGTCGTGGGACCGGAGGTGCCGGCCGGACGGGTGTCCGAGTAACTTCCGGCGCCCACGGGCACGGTGGCGGCCGCGGCCGGGGCCGCCGCGGGGCCGAGCCCGACGGCGGCCAGCGACGCGGCCATGACCAGCACCGAGGCGGGCCTCAAGGCGCGGAGGGGCCGGGAGGCCCGGAAGGCCCGGAGTGGCCGGATCGGCCGGATCGGCCGGATCGGCCGCGGGGGGAGGGATGGCATGGAGACACCTCTTGTCATCACGGGGGCATCGGGGGGACGTGATGGATCGTGGGGGAGGAGCGGTTCCGAACCTCCTGGGAGCGGGGAAGAGAGCGCTCTCAGGACGCGGGAAACGTAGGGCTCCCGGGGGCGGGTGTCAACACTTGCCGCACAGCGGGACGCCGCTTCGGGGCGATAGGTGGCGGTTCCGGCCGTCCTGTTGAGAGCGCTCTCAAGCGCCGGGGCGGGGTGCGGCGGTCCGCTCGGTGCCGTGGCCCGGCAGGGCGATGTCCGCCGCTCCCCCTGACCGGGCGGCAGCGCTGTTCACGTTCGGCCTTCAGCGGCTCCTCGACGGCCTCGACGGTCCCGGAAGGGGACGGCCTGGGACGGCCTGGGACGGCCTGGACGGACCGGTCAGGCAGCCCAGTCGGTTCCCCGGTGGGTGAACGAGGCGACCGTGAGGTGGCCCCGTGAGCAGGTGAGGCCGACCAGGCGCCCGGTGAAGCCGCCCGCGGTCTCCGTCGAGAGGTAGCGGCCGTCCAGCCGGCCCAGTTCCCGGAAGCCGTCGGCGGTCACGACGCCGGCGACGATCTCGTCCGGCCCCGGGACGTGGGAGGGGGCCGGGCCGGACGGCGGCGCGGTCCGCAGCTCCAGCGTGACGACGGGCCCGGCCTCGGCCGGCTCGCCCAGGACCGCGCGGACCCCGCCGATCGTGGCGACGGCCCGCACCGCGCCGTCGCCGGCCTCCACGGTGACGGCGTGCCGGGGGTCGACGCGCAACTCCAGCCCTCCGGCGCCGTGCGAGGCGTCCACGGTGACCCGGGTGCGCGTGGTGAGGTGCTGCTGGCGACGCCCGGCGAACGCCCGGCCGTCCCCCTCCACGGCGGTCATCCGCAGCCCGCCGGACTCCGCGGGCCCGAGCACCTCCGCCGGGAACCGGCCCGCCGCGACCCAGGACAGCGGCAGGTCCGGCCCGGTCAGCTCCTCGGTCAGTTCCGCCGGCGACCGCGGCTCGATCGGGTCGCCCGGACGGGGCCAGCCGTCCTCCCACACGACCTCGCAGGCGTAGGTCTCGCGGCCCAGCACGTGCCAGTGCGGGGTTCCGCCGAGGGCCCGCACACCCAGGAAGACCATGGCCCAGCTGCCGTCCGGTCGCTGCACGAGATCGGCGTGCCCGGTGTTCTGCACGGTGGTGCCCAGACCGCGCGCCGTCAGCACGGGGTTGTGCGGACCCGGCTCGAAGGGCCCGGAGGGTGACGGTCCGCGGGCGACGGTGACGGCGTGACCGCGTTCGGTTCCGCCCTCCGCGACGACCAGGTACCAGTGCTCGCCGATCCGGTAGAGGTGAGGTGCCTCCGGATACTTGCCGCCGGTGCCGCCCCACAACTGCCGCGGCGCGTCCAGGAGTTTGCCGCCGACCGGATCGAGCGTGGCCTGCACGACGACCGTGCGCCCGGCGTCGTCCGTACCGGACCAGCTGACGTGGCAGGTGCCGTCCCGGTCCCAGGCGAGGTCGGGGTCCACGCCGGGCGGGGCGTCGATCCAGACCGGGTCCGACCAGGGTCCGGCCGGGTCCTCGGCGGTCACCAGCAGCATCCCGTCGCGGTCGCTGAAGTTGGTGGTGATCATCCAGCACCGGCCGTCGTGGTACCGCAGCGTCGGCGCGTAGATGCCGCCGGAGGGGCCCGCCCGGTCCAGCGAGAGCTGCGACGGCCGGTCCAGCGCATGGCCGATCTGCTCCCAGTGCACGAGGTCCTCGGAGCGGAACAGCGGAACACCCGGGGCGTACTCGAAGCTGGAGCAGGCCAGGTAGTACGCGTCCCCCGCCCGGCAGACGCTGGGGTCGGGGTGGAACCCGGAGATCACCGGGCGCTCCGGCAGTCGCATGCGCATGCCTCTCGGGGCGGATCGGTTCGGACGGCGACGAGTATCCGGCACCGGTCGTCCCGAGCACAGGCCCGTTCCCGCCGACCTGCGCGGACGCGACGTGGAAAAGCCGCCTCCGCCGTAAGGTCGGTCGGGGCGGGCGCCGGCCCGCCCGGGGAGGGGGAGTTCCGCCGTGGGAGACGTCGTGGGAGACACGCACGAGCACGCACGCGAGGCACAGGGGCAGGCCGGAGCACGGGCCGTGGCGGAGGCAGAGACACAGGCCGGAGCACAGGCCGCGGCAGACACAGAGACACAGGCCGGAGCTCGGGCAGCGGCAGAGGCCGAGGTCCGTGCGCGGATCGCGGCCGGCCTGGTCTACACGGAGTCGGAGGCGGCTTTCCTGGGCCCGCTGCGCCGCGAGGACGAGATCTTCGCCTACAACCACACCCCGCCCTCCGACCCGGCGCGCAGGCGGGCGCTGCTCGGCGCGATCCTCGGCTCGGTAGGTGAGCGCCCCGTGCTGCTGCCGCCGTTCCACGCCGCGTACGGCAGCAACGTCCACATCGGCGACGACTTCTTCGGCAACGCCTACCTGTCCTTCGTCGACGACGTGGAGATCCGCATCGGGGACGGAGTCATGATCGCGCCCAGCGTGACCCTGACCACGACGGGCCATCCGGTGCACCCCGCACGCCGCGAGGGCTTCGGCCGCTTCTCGGAGCCGATCGTCGTCGAGGACAAGGTGTGGATCGGCAGCAACGTCGTCGTCCTGCCCGGCGTACGCATCGGCCACGGCTCGGTCATCGGCGCGGGCAGCGTCGTCAGCCGTGACGTGCCCCCGATGACGGTCGCCGTGGGCACGCCGTGCCGGGTGGTCCGGGAGATCACGGACGACGACCTGGCCACCCGCGTCGCGCAGCGGCCACCGAACGCCCGGTAGCACCGGTCACCCCGACGGCACCGTTTCCGGTCCCGTCGGTGGCCGTTCACCTCGGGGGCGCTCCCCGGTTCTGCTGCGTTTGCCCTGCGATTCTCGGCGTTCTCTCACACAGCGCTGCTTCCGTGTGCTGTGCCGGTCGACGGCACCGCACGACGAAGGAGGCGCACCATGGCGGAACCACTGCACGTGGCCAGCAGGCTGCACGCGTTCAACCGGTTCGAGCTGAAGTACCTGGTGCCGGTCGAGGAGGCCGCCGCGATCAGGGACGAGCTGGCCGAGCGGATGGACCGGGACCCGCACAGCTCGGTCGGCGGCTACGGGGTGTGGAGTCTCTACTACGACACCGCGCAGCTGCGCTTCTACTGGGAGAAGATCGAGGGGCTGAAGTTCCGGCGCAAGCTGCGCATCCGGCACTACGGGGACCTCGACGGAGTGACCGACGAGTCGCCCGTGTGCGTGGAGATCAAGCAGCGGGTCAACCGGGTCACCCAGAAGCGCAGGATCACCCTGCCCTACGGGGCCGCACGGCGGCTCTGCGACGGTCGGGAGACCGTCGAGCACTCCGACAAGGAGAGCGCCTTCGTCCAGGAGGTCCTGGAGCTGATCGTGCGGCTGGACCTGCGGCCCACCGCGATCACCGGCTACCAGCGCGAGGCCCTGGTCGGCCGTGACGCCGACACCGGGCTGAGGGTCACTTTCGACCGGCGCGTGCGGGGCCGTGACCGCGACTTCCACTTCGGCATCCCGAACCCGGAGAACCGTTTCACCATCCCGCCGCACCTGGCGGTGATGGAGATCAAGGTGAACGAGCGCACCCCGCACTGGATCACCGACCTGGCCGCGCGCCGGAACCTCAACCTGGTCCGGGTCTCCAAGTACGTCCAGTCCATCGAGGCGTTCGGGCGCGCCCCCCGGTCCGTCTTCCACGTCCACGAGGCGGACTACCCGCCCCCGGCCGCACCCACCACCCCGACCCCCCACCCGACCACCGAGCAGCTGCCCGGGCAGCGGCCGGCGTCCGAGACGCCGGTGAAAGCAGGAGCACAGTGAACCTCGATCTCGAACTGCAGGAACTCAGCGGCACGTTCAGCGTCGCCGACGTCGTGGCGGCCATGGCGCTGTCGTTCGTGCTGAGCACGTTGATCGGCTACGTGTACCGGTACACGCACCGCAACGTCTCCTACAGCCAGTCGTACGTCCAGACGCTGGTCATCGTGGGCATGATCGTCGCCCTGATCATGCTGGTCGTCGGGTCGAACCTGGCCCGGGCCTTCTCACTCGTCGGCGCCCTGTCGGTGGTCCGCTTCCGGAACGCGGTGAAGGAGACCAGGGACGTCGGCTTCATCTTCCTGGCCATGGCGATCGGCATGGCCTGCGGCGCCCGCTTCTACACGCTGGCCGCGGTCGGCGCCGTGGTGATCTGCGCCGTCGTGCTGGTGATGTCCAAGTTCAACTGGTTCGCCCTCAACGTCCAGCGCCAGGTGGTCAAGGTCCAGGTCCCGGCCGGCGAGGACTACGCACCGGCCATCAGCGACGTGCTCATCAAGTACACCACCGAGTTCGAGCTGGTCAGCACCGAGACGATCAGGGGCGGTGCGCTCAACGAGGTGTTCTACACGGTGCGCATGAAGAAGGGCACCGAGCCCGGCGAGCTGGTGAGCGCGCTGCAGGAGCGCACCTCCGGCCAGCGGGTGACCGTGCTGACCGGTTACGACACCACCGATCTGTGATGGCGGGCGACTCCGCGGCGCGCGGACGCCGCCTGCGGGACCGCCTCCCGGTCCGGCTGCGGCACCACTGGAGGCCCGTGGGCGCCGTGTGCGCGGGACTGGCGGTCATGGTGTACGGCTTCGGTGACGCCCGCGTCTCGCCGTACGTCACCTCCGCCTCCACGGCGGAGGGCGACCCCATCACCCAGGACATACGGGGCACGGTCGGCCTGTACGACACCACGGTGGCCCACTCGATCCAACTGGACTACGACCGGACCGAGTTCGACAAGATGATGAAGGAGTTCCAGGAGGAGGGGAGCAAGGAGTACATCGAGGCCGACCTCGTCGTCGACGGGGTCCTCCTGGAGGACGTCGGGCTCCGCCTCAAGGGCAACTCCACGCTCATGTCCCTGCGCGAGGGCTCCGGTTCGGGCATGCCCGGCGGCGGCCGGGGCGGCGGCGGGATGACGCAGTACGACCTCTCCGCGGAGAAGCCGGAGGAACTCCCCTGGCTGATCAAGATCGACGAGTTCGTCGAAGGCCGCGCCTACCAGGGCGAGCGGGAGATCTCGCTGCGCCCCGGAACCGACGACCAGCTTCCGGTCAACGAGGCGCTGGCGCTCAGCCTGATGGACACCAGCGGCCTCAAGAACGAGCGCTACGCGTTCACCTCCTTCGAGGTCGACGGACGGCCCGTCACCACCCGGCTCATGGTGGAGAGCCCCGACACCGAGTACGCCGAGTCCACCGGAGACGGCAACGGGGTGATGTACAAGGCGCGGGCCGGCAGCAGCTTCTCCTACGTGGGGGACGACCCGACCGACTACGAGAGCTCGTTCAAGCAGCTCAACAAGGTCGGCAGCCAGGACCTGGAGCCGGTCATGAGGCTCATCCGGTGGGTCGACCAGGCGTCGGACGAGGAGTTCGAGAAGGAGCTCGACCAGTACGTCGACGTCGAGTCCCTCGCCACCTACGTGGCGGCGCAGAACCTGCTGCTGAACGGCGACGACATGGCCGGGCCGGGCAGGAACTACCTGCTCCGGTACGACCTGGACACGAAGAAGTTCACGGTGCTGGGCTGGGACTACAACCTCACCTTCTCCGGCGACGCCACGGCGGGCCCGGACGACCAGACCGGCATGGGCGGCATGCCCGGCGGCCGGGGCGGCGGTACGGCCGCCGAGGGCCAGGAGGCCGCGCCGGAAGGCGACCGGCCCGACGGGCTGCCGGAGGGGGACCCGCCCGCGGGGCTGCCCGAGGGCTTCCCGGAGGGGATGCCGGAGGGCTTCCCGGAGGAACCGCCGGAGGGCTTTCCCGGGGGCGGCATGCCGGGAGGCGCGGGAGCGGCGGCCGGCGAGGAGGGCGGAGCCGGCCGGGGAGGCATGGGCGGCCTCTCCGGCCACGCCCTGAAGGACCGGTTCCTGGAGTCCGACGCCTTCGACGACGTCTACAAGAAGGCCTACCAGGAGCTCTACGAGAAGTTCTACGGCTCGGGCACGGCGCTGAAGTCCCTCGACCGCGTCGCCGACGCGGCCCGCGCCTCGGGCGCCGACGCCGAGGGCCTGGACTCCGCCGTGGGGAAGCTGCGCACGACGGTCACCGAACGCGCCGAGGCGCTGGCGAAGGACGAGGAGGTCGCCGGCTGAGACCCACGCCCGGGCGGGCCCCGCGAGGGACCCGCCCGGGCGTCCGGGCATTCCAGCCCCCACTGCCGCGGGGGAGACATGCCGGGCCGCGAGCGTCGCGCCACCCGCCGCAGGTAACGTCCGGTGCGGGCCCAGGCCCGGGCACGCCGTGGACCGCAGCGAAAGAACGGGACCGCACAGCACCATGATCGAGTCTTCCGAAGCCGAGCCCCGGCACCGGCTCCTCGTCGTCGAGGACGAACCCAGCATCCGCACCCTGCTCGAGTCGACCCTGCGCCTCACCGGCTACCGCGTGAGCAGCGTCGGGACCGGACGCGCCGCCCTGACCGAGGCCGAACGCCTCCACCCCGACCTGCTGCTCCTGGACGTGATGCTGCCCGACCTGGACGGCTACGAGGTGACCCGCCGGCTGCGCGCCGCGGGCAACGACGTGCCGGTGCTCTTCCTCACCGCCCGCACCGGCGTCGACGACCGCATCGCCGGACTGAGCGCGGGCGCCGACGACTACGTCACCAAGCCCTTCAACATCGAAGAGGTCCTGCTGCGCATCCAGGCCATCCTCCGCCGCACCCTCGGCCAGGACGCCCTGCTGCCGGACACCGTCCTGCGCTACGCCGACCTCGAACTCGACGAGACCGCCCACGAGGTGCACCGGGCCGGCCAGTACGTGCAGCTCTCGCCGACCGAGTTCAAGCTGCTCTCCTACCTCCTCGACAACGCCGGACGGGTGCTCGGCAAGGCGCAGATCCTCGACCACGTCTGGGGGTACGACTTCGCGGGCGACTCGCGCGTGGTCGAGACGTACGTGAAGTACCTCCGCAAGAAGATCGACTGGTTCGAACCGCCGCTCATCCACACCGTCCGCGGAGTCGGCTACTGCCTGCGCCTGCCGCGCGAGAACCAGGGAACGTCCGACCGGTGAGCGTCCGACCGGTGAGCGCGCTCCGCCGTCATCTCGCCCCCCGCTCCCTGCGAGGCCGCCTCATCCTCGGCGTCACGGTGCTGGCCACGGTGGCCGTCCTCACCGCCGAACTGATCGGCTTCTTCGTCCTGCGCTCCTGGCTCGTCGACCGCGTCGACCAGCAGCTCGCCGAGTTCACGCCGCGGCCCCCGGCCTTCTCCGACGCCCGCCGGCCCGACGGCCCGCCACCCGTGCAGAACGCCGGAGCGCTGCCGTCGGACTTCCGCGTCCACTTCTACAACGCCTCGGGACAGCGCCTGGACTACGTGCTCGGCTCCAACGACAGGCCCGGCCCCCGGCTCGCCGACACCCTCCAGGACCTCGGACTCCAGGACGGCCGGCCCGCCACCGTGGAGGCCGAACGCGGCGACGGCAACTGGCGGGTCCTGCTGCGCACCGGCCCCCAGGGCATGGGCGCCGTGGTCGCCCTGCCCCTCGACACCGTGGAGGGGGCCACCTCCAAGCTGCTGTGGATGGACGCCCTGCTGCTCGCCGTCACCGTCGCGGCCGTCCTGGCCCTGGCCCGCGCAGTGGTCCGCCTGGGACTGCTGCCGCTGACCCGCATGGAGCGCACCGCCGCCGCCATCAGCACCGGACGCCTCGACCTGCGGCTGCCGGACACCGATCCGCGCACCGAGATCGGGCGGCTCGGCACCGTGCTCAACACCATGCTCGACCGGCTGCAGAGGGCGCTGCGGGAACGCGAGGCGTCGGAGAACCGACTCCGGCAGTTCGTCGCCGACGCCGGCCACGAACTGCGCACCCCCCTGACCGCCATCCAGGGCTTCGCCCAGCTCGCCCTGCGCCCCGGCCGGCGCAGCGACCAGGAACGGCGGGAGGCCGACCGGCTCGTCGCGCAGAACGCCGAGCGGATGGGCCTGCTCGTCGACGACCTGCAACTGCTCGCCACCCTGGACCGGCAGCCCGCCTACCAGCGGGAGAGCGTGGACCTGCTGTCCATGGCGGCCGACGCGGTCAGCACCGTGGCCCTCCAGCGGCGCAGCCACCCGGTGGACCTGACCCCGTTGCGCGGGCCCGAGGGCGGGCCGGCACGGGAACTGGACGTGGTGGAGGCGGTCGGGGATCCGCACCGGCTCCGGCAGATCGTCGAGAACCTGCTGTCGAACGCCCATGTCCACACCCCGCCCGGCACCCGCATCCACGTCCGGGTGGGCGAGGGCCCGGCCGGTCCCGAACTCGGCGGCCGGGACGTGCCCGGACGCGTCGGCACGGCCCCGGCCCTCCCGCCCGGCACGCCCGTCGCGGTCGTCGAGGTCGCGGACGAGGGCCCGGGGCTGAACGCCGAGGACGCCGGGCACGTCTTCGAGCGCTTCTACCGGGCCGACCGGTCGCGCTCCCGCGCCCAGGGCGGCAGCGGACTGGGGCTCGCCATCGCCGCGGCCATCGCCGAGGGCCACGGCGGGCGCCTCGAACTCGACCCGGGACCGGGCACCGGGGCGACGTTCCGCCTCGTGCTGCCGAAGGGGTAGAGCGGGCCGGGCCCGGCGTCCGGCCGCGCGGGAGGACCGGCGGCGCCGGCGGGCGGCGTCAGCAGGCGTCGTACTTCCAGGCGCCCTTCTCACGCAGCCAGGGCTGGCCCTTCTGGTCGAACTCGGGGAGGCCCTTCACCCGGTAGGAGACGCGCGCCTGGTCGCCGGAGACCTCGTCCACCGTCACATCGGTGGCCTCGCGGGGGCCGTGCTTCTCCGCGATGTCGGCCACCACCGCCGCGTAGGCCTCCTCGCCCCTCTTGTCGGCGTGCTCCGCCTCGTGGGCGAGCACGTCCTGGCAGCGCTGCGACATCATCCCGAGGGAGGTGGAGGCGTCGTTGCCGAAGTAGGCGCCGATGTACGTCCGCACGTCCTTCGCGAGTGCCCGGGTCTCGGCCGTGTCCGGCTTCTCCTCCGCGGCCGTGTCCACCGCCCCCGCCTTCGGGGACTCCTCCTCCGGGGAGGCGTCACCCGAGGAGCAACCGGTGAGGAGGGAGAGCGCCACGACCGTGGCTGCGGGCAGAACGCGGATACGCATGTGTCCTCCGTGACGGGGGCGAGGGCCGGGACCGTTGAGCATGCTGCCAGAGCGGGACGGCGCACGGTACAGGGCGATGCCACCGGAGGCCGCCCCTCAACGCCCCTGGGGGCGCCGGCCGGCGTGCGGGTAGGAGTGCGCGGCGGGCACGTCGGGCAGGACACCCGGCCAGAGGGCCGCGAGCGCCTGCGCCGAGGGCGTGAAGACCGGGCCGAGGGAGGCGAGCGCCTCACGGTCGTGCCACTCCCAGCGGCGGAAGTGATGGGGCTCGGGCAGACCGGGCGTGCCCGTCCAGGCGGTGATGTGGACGACGGCGGTCAGCCGCCGCACGCCGCCGGCCCGGGCCCCGTGGGTCCCGTGGTCGCCATGGGTCCCGTGGATCTCGTGGTCTCCGTGGCTCCCGTGGTCTCCGTGGTCGCCGTGGAGGATCGTGACCAGCTCGGCGTCGGCGGGGGAGGCCCGCAGCCCCGCCTCCTCCGCCAACTCCCGGCAGGCGGCCTGCTGCGCGGACTCGCCCGCGTCCACGTGCCCGCCCGGGAGCTGCCACATGCCGCGCGTCGACCGGCCCAGCAGGACCCGCCCCCGCTCGTCGGTGACCACCGCGGCGGCACCGAACACCGCCTGCGGCTTCAGCGGCCCCTTCTCCAGCGGCCACCAGGACGCCACCGGGCCACGCAGGACCACGAAGGCCTGCCCGTCCGCGTCGAACCGGTCGGCCCACTCCCACCCCTCGCCGAGGACCGTCAGTTCGTCCTCGTCCAGCGCGGTGGGGTGGCCTGCGAAGTGGCCTTCCGCGGAGGCGTCCGCGGCGACCGGCGTGACGACCACGAGCGCCCCGCCCCTCCGCAGCCGGGCGCCCAGCCCGCGCAGGACGCGGGCCCGGTCCTGCAGGAGGGCGTAGGCGTGTCGGAGGGCGATCAGGTCGTAGCCGTCGTCCCGCAGTCCGGTGAGGCCGTCCTGTTCGACGTCCAGGCACAGCCACCGCACCCCGGCCGGCCGCGCGGCGTGGTCCGGGGCCGCCTCCGTGGAGGTCACCGCGTCGACCGCGTAGCCCGAACCCGCCAGGAAGGTGGCGAGTTCACCGGTGCCGCAGCCCACGGCCAGGGCGGTCCGCCGGCCGTGACCCGGTCCCAGACCGGCGAGCAGGGTCTTCTCCGACGCTCCGAGGCCACGGCACTCCTCGCCGCCGGCCGTCCTCCGGTCATGGTGGGGCATGGGTCTCCATCTCCTTCGGAGGGCGGTCGGGCCGCCCTCGGGCGGTACGTGCGGACTGCTCCCATACCTGCGCCGATTCGACCCGCCTTACGAGTGGTCGGGGGGTCGTCTTCAGGACAGATCCGCGCCGCCGCGGGAGGGGCGCGTGGTGCGCGGCGCCCCCGGAGGCGGCGGGGTGCTCCCGGGAAGTTTCACGATGTCGTGTGACGGCTGTTGACAGCGGGTGACGCTGCTGGCTTCATGAAACAGACGGGTGGGAGCGCTCCCACCCGGGCGTGTGTACGTCCTCTTGCGTCATCCGACGGGAGAATCGGTGCGAAGACGGGTAAAGCGGCCTCGCCGTCTGCGGGCTCTCACGGCACCGCCGTGACCCCGGCCGGAACGACCGGGGCCCGCACCGTCCCGCACCGCCCACCCGTACCACCCACCCCGCTCCACCGAGTCGCTCCACCGCGCACCACCGAGTAGCACCGACCCAGCACGACCGAGTCGCACCACCCCCGCACCGCACGAAACACCACCGCACCCCATGCCTGCCCCGTGGCTCCGCCGGCCTTCCCCCCGGCGGATCCGCACCCCCTGGGGCAGGCCGGCGTCCGGCGCCGGTACCGGGAACACCCGGTGCCGGCGCCGCGCGTACGCCGCCACCCCCGGCGTACGCGCGCGTGGACGTCCGCCTTGTCGCGTCCCCCGCTCAGCACCCGCTTCCGCGACCGCGAAGGACCCCCATGAGACCACCGACCCGCCGCGGCCGGCTGACGGCCGTCCTGGCCGTCACCGCCGCGTTGATCACCCTGACGGGATCGATGAGCGCGCAGCCGTCCGCGGCCGCCGCCCCGCAGGCGGCCGCCCTGCCCTACCAGGACGCCTCCCTGCCCGTCGACGACCGGGTGGACGACCTGCTGTCCCGGATGACGCTGGACGACAAGATCGGCCAGATGACCCAGGCGGACAAGGACGCGATCGTCCCCGCGTCGGACATCGCCACCTACCGCCTCGGCTCCGTCCTCTCCGGCGGCGACGGCACCGTCAGCCCGAACAATGCCCAGACCTGGGCCGACACCTACGACGGCCTCCAGCGCCAGGCGCTCGGCACCCCGCTCGCCATCCCGATGATCTACGGGATCGACGCGGTGCACGGCGCCAACGCCGTCCGCGGGGCGACGATCTTCCCCCACAACATCGGCCTGGGCGCCACCCGTGATCCCGCCCTCGTCCAGCGGATCGGCCGCGCGGTGGCCGAGGAGGTGTCCGGCACGGGAGTGGACTGGACGTTCGCGCCGTGCCTGTGCGTGGCCCGCAACGACCGCTGGGGCCGCACCTACGAGTCCTTCGGCGAGACCCCCGAGCTGGTCACCTCCATGGCCACCGTCGTCGACGGCTTCCAGGGCCCCGGCGGACCCGGCTCCGTACCCGCCTCGGTGCTGGCCACCGCCAAGCACTACATCGGCGACGGCGGCACCACCAACGGCACCGACCAGGGCAACACCCAGCTCGGCGAGGCCGAGCTGCGGGCCGTCCACCTGCCGCCGTTCAAGGCGGCGGTGGACCGGGGCGTCGGCTCGGTGATGCTCTCGTACAGCAGCTGGAACGGCGTCAAGCTGCACGGGCACAAGTACCTGGTCACCGACCTGCTGAAGGGGGAGCTGGGCTTCGACGGCTTCGTCGTCTCCGACTGGGCGGCCGTCGACCAGCTCGACGGGCAGACCGGGTTCACCGCGGAGGAGGTGAGCAAGGCGGTCAACGCCGGTGTGGACATGGTGATGGTCCCGCACGACTACAAGAAGTTCATCAGCCTCCTCCGTGGCGAGGTGAACAACGGGCGCGTCCCGATGTCCCGCATCGACGACGCCAACCGGCGGATCCTCACCCAGAAGTTCGGCCTCGGCCTGTTCGAGAAGCCGCTGACCGACCGCGCGTACACCTCGACGGTCGGCTCCGCCGAGCACCGGGCGCTGGCCCGGCAGGCCGTCCGCCAGTCCCAGGTGCTGCTCAAGAACGAGGGCGGCGTGCTGCCGCTCGCCAAGTCGGCCAAGCTGTTCGTCGCGGGCAAGTCGGCCGACGACATCGGCAACATGAGCGGCGGCTGGACGATGAGCTGGCAGGGCAGGAGCGGTGACATCACCCCCGGCACCACCGTTCTGGAAGGCATCCGGGAGTCCGTGAACGACCCGTCCCGCGTCACCTTCGAGCGGTACGGCAACGGCATCGACGGCAGCTACACGGCAGCCGTCGCCGTGGTGGGCGAGACCCCGTACGCCGAGGGGCGCGGCGACCGGCCCGGCGCGATGGGCCTCGACCAGGAGGACCTCCAGACGCTCGCGAAGCTCAAGGCGAGCGGGGTGCCGGTGGTCGTCGTCCTGGTCTCCGGACGGCCGCTGGACATCGCCGCGCAGCTGCCCGACTGGAGGGCGCTGCTCGCGGCGTGGCTGCCGGGCACGGAGGGCGGCGGCGTCGCGGACGTGCTGTTCGGCGACCACAGGCCGACCGGCAAGCTGCCCATGACGTGGATGCGCAGCGCCTCCCAGCAGCCGATCAACCAGGGCGACGGCAAGGACGCCCTCTTCCCCTACGGGCACGGCCTGACCTACGGCACCGGAACCGACCCCACGCCCACGCCGACGCCCACCCCGACCCCGACCCCGGCCCCGGGACCCGGTTCCTGCACGGCGACGGCCAAGGTGACCAGCACCTGGTCCGGCGGCTTCCAGGCGGACGTCACGGTGCGGAACACCGGCACCACCCCGCTGACCGGCTGGTCGACGAGCTGGGACCTCGGGTCCCGGACCGTCACCAACGTCTGGAACGGTGCCCTGACGACCGCCGGCGGCCGGGCCACCGTGCGCAACCTGGCCTGGAACGGCGGCGTGGCGGCCGGGGGCACGGTCACCTTCGGCTACACGGCCAACGGCTCCGCCGACGGACTGCCGGTCCCGTCCTGCACCGGCACGACAGGAACCTGACGGCCCTCCCGCGGGCCCACGACGCGCGGAGCCCCGCCCCTCCGCGCCCCTCCGCGCCCCGCCGGTCACCGCCCTGCCCTCACCCCACAGGAGGACAGGGCGGTGCCCGGTCAGCGGGCCGGCTCCTGGTGGGGGAGGGGGTGCGGCAGCGGGTCGGGTTCCGGCTGTGGGGCCGGGGGGTCGGCGGGCGTGGGCGGCCAGTCCGCCGTGGTGCGCCGGTAGGCGTGGACCACCGAGGCGGTCGCCAGGAGGAGCAGCGGCCCGGCGAGCCAGGGCAGCTCGGCCATCCGCACGGGAAGCCAGCGGTAGGCGAGCAGCAGCGCGACGAAGACCGCGCTGCCGTGGGCGACCAGCCGGATCCCCTGCCGGGGCCAGCCCCGGTCGTGGGAGCGCAGCGCGGCCTCGACGGTGAGGGTGAAGACCACGCCGGCGATCAGGTCGACGCCGTAGTGGTAGCCGAACCCCAGCGTCGCGCAGAGGGTGGCGACCAGCCAGAGGGTTCCGGCGTAGCGGAGTGCCCGGGGGCCCTGGCGGGAGTGCAGGAAGATGGCGGTCGCCCACGCGGTGTGCAGGCTGGGCATGCAGTTGCGCGGCGTGATCTCGTCGAACGGCATGGGGGCGGGGGCGTCGACCGGCGGCAGGATCCGCGGCCACAGCTCACCCACGGCCCAGGGCGCGCTGGAGGGGGTGTCCGGTTGCCACAGGCTGACCGCCGCCCAGTACTCGGCGCCGGTGCCGTAGGCGAAGAGCGGCCCCACCACCGGGAAGATCATGTAGCAGGCCGGCCCCAGCAGACCGATCACCAGGAACGTGCGGACCAGGTGGTGGCGGGGGATGCGGCGCTCGACGGCCACGCGGCGCAACTGGTACAGGGCGACGACGACCGCGGCCACCGCGAGGTTGCCGTAGACGAAGTCGAGGACGTGGAAGCCGACCGGGCCGGCGGCCGTCACCAGGCGGCCGGCCAGCCAGGACGGGTCGCCCAGCGCGTGGTCGGCGGCGGCCAGGTACGGGTCGAGCACCATCGGGCGGGTCTCGGAGGTGATCAGGAGCCAGGTGTCGCCGGTCTTCCGGCCGGCCACCAGCAGCAGCCCCAGCCCCACGCCCTTGAGCAGCAGCTCCCGTTCCCGGCCGGCGCGGCGGGTGAGGGCGAGGACCGCGCAGGCCAGGATCACCCACAGCGCGCCGTTGCCGAAGGGGTGGCCCTCGGTCACCTCGATGTCGAGCGCCCACCGGACGGCGAGGAAGAGGACGTCGACGCCGACGGCCGCGCCCAGGGCGAGGAAACGTTCCCGCCAGGTGAGCACCACCATCGTCAGGGCCAGGGAGGCGTACAGCAGGCCGCCCGAGTCCGGCGGGAACACGACCTCGCGGACCTGGGTCGTGATCGGTCCGGGTATGCCGAGGCGCCGCGCGACCCCCTCCAGGGCGATCAGGAAACCGAGCCCGACGACCGCGGTCGCCGCCCAGAAGGCCACCTGCCGCCGGCTCCGCGCGGGAACCCCGGCTCTTCCACCCGTCCCGGACATGTCCTGCGGTGATATCTTCGTCAATTCCTTGCCAGCCCTGCTGTGAACGGCGCACGCCCGGACGGATGGTCCACCACGGGGCAGTCGGTCCTCGGGCCGCGCGGCGGGAGCAGACCCGCCCGATACCCGCGCGCACGCGACGCAGTCGCCACACCGGCCATGCCGATGGCTCCCCCAGAGCCCCGAGACACCTCACGCCCCCGATCCGGCGCCCGCCCCCTGCCGTGGCCCGTCCCGCGGGGCGGACCACCACGGCCGACGACGACGCTCCCCATTACCTGGCGCTGAGCGAAACACGCCCTATCAGCCCAGGTCAAGAGCGCTGCGGCAAGCGCGGCGCCGACCGGCCAGGGCATGTGTCCGATTTCCGCCACGGGACCAGGCCGCCCGGCCGCGCGAACGGCACCGGGGGCCTGGCCCGTGCGCGCGGCCGGGCCCCCGGGTGGCCCGGTGACCCGGCGACGTCTCAGCGTCTCAGCGTCTCAGCGCTTCAGCGTGAAGGTGAAGTCGCCGGACGTCCGGCCGCCCGGACGGACCGCGGAAACGATCCGTCCGTCGGCGACCAGCCGTTCCACCTCGGCCCGCGACAGACCGCAGCCCTCGGAGATCAGCCGTACCGGCCGCAGAGGGATCCGCGCCGCGAAGCGGACCGAGACGTCGAGCACCTCGCGGTCCGGGGGTACGGGCCCGCCCGTGTCGAGGCGCCAGGCGCCGTCCCAGTCCAGGGAGAAGCGGTTGCGGCGCCGCACCACCGGGTCCTGGAGCAGCTCGGCCGCCAGGGTGGCGTCGTTGCCGTGCAGCCGGTCCAGGAGTCCGGGGCGTACGGAGCGCACGCTCGTCCGCTCGAAGAGCGTGAGTTTCGCCGTCCCTCCGCAGGAGGTGCAGAGGACGAGGAGCCAGGCGTCAAGGCGCTTGTGGTTGGCGTTGACGCGGAACTTGCCGTTCGCCCGGAAGCGCCCCGAGGCACAGGTGGGGCAGCGACGGAGGACGACCGGAAGGCAGGTGGGCATGACCACCCAGTTTTCGAGCACAGGAGTACACCGTTTCCCGTGAGAGGACCGCAGCAAGAAGGGGCGCGGCGCACAGGGCGACGCGCGACGATTCAGCGCTCGGGGGGTCTCACAGGGTGTACAACGGCGGTCCTTCCCGGGACGACGGGCCGCCCGCACGGTAGCGGCGTCCGGCAGCGCCGCGCCAACGATTTGTCGGCGCCGCCGCGGCGGCATGGCGCCCCGGGCGAGGGGTACGCCCTCCCGGACGCCCCGTCACGGACGGTGCGGACGGGAACCGACGAGGAACGGGGTGCCGAGGGTGATCCGCAAGCTGCAGGCGGTCGCGCTGGACTGCGACGACCCGGTGGAGCTCGCACGGTTCTACGCGGAGCTGCTCGGAGGCCGGGTGGTCACCGACCCGGAGGACGCCGACTGGATCGAGGTCCACGGATTCGAGGGCGCCCCGCTCGCCTTCCAGCGCGTGGACGGCTACCGGCCGCCCGAGTGGCCCGGACAGGAGCGGCCGCAGCAGGTCCACCTGGACTTCGACGTCGACGACCTCGACGGAGAGGAACAGCGGGCGCTCGCCCTCGGCGCGAAGGTGCTCGAGCGGACGGACCGGATCCGCCCGGGGGCCAACTGGCGGGTGTACGCGGACCCCGCCGGCCACCCGTTCTGCCTCTGCTCCCACTGAGGCTCAATCCGCACGAGGACCCGCACCCCGTTCCGCACCCGGACCCGCGTGCGGAACGTGGTGCGGAACGGAGTGCGGCACGAACCGGCTCAGCCGGTACGTGGTCGGCCCCGCCGCGCGCCCGCAGAACGTGTCCAGCCGCACCGCCGTCCAGTCGATCCCCGGCTCCGACCTCCTGAGCCGACGCAGGTGCTCGCGCCACTCCGCGTCGTCCTGCGTCTCGAAGCACACCACCCAGCGGCCCGCGCCGGGTGCGAAGCGGGCGGTGTCCCGCTCCGCCGCTTCCCTTTGCCTGCGTCGTCTCTTTCCCCGGCCCGGCACGGGCCCAGCATCCCCGACGCCTCGGCACGGCGCAAAGCCCCCGCGGAGCCACCGTAGATGGATGTATTATGCAATGAAAGTAGTTGTATTTGCCAATCACCTGAAGGGCTGGTCCCCTCCATGACCGCTTCCCCGGCCGCCGCCGCTCCGGGAGGAGTGCCCGCTCACGCGGCTCCCCGTCTGCGCGACAGCGTCGGACACGTCGTGCTGCACCTGCTGACCCCGCTCCTGATGTGCCTGGGGATGGGGCTCGCCTACCTCGGCGCCTTCCACGCCCCCGCGCCGCACGGCATGGAGGTCGCGGTCGTCGGAACCGGCACCCACGCGCAGGTCCTGGCGCAGACCCTGGAGGACAAGGCCGGGGACGGCCTCGACGTCAGGACCGTCCCGACACGCGCCCGCGCCGTCGACCGCCTGATGGACCGGGACCTCGCCGCCGCCTACGTGCCGTCCGCGAAGCACCCGGAGCTGCTGGTCGCCAGGGCCAACTCCGACACCACGGCCACCGTCGCCGAGGCCGTCTTCCGCGCGGTGGCGGCCGAGCGGCACGCCGTGCTCACGGTGACCGACGTGGCGCCCACCCCGGAGGGGGACCCCACCGGACAGGGTCTCTTCTTCGTCCTGGTGACGATCAGCATCGGCTCCTACGCGAGCGTCGCCGCCATCGGCGCGGCCGGCGCCGGCCTGCGGCTGTGGACCCGGGCCGCGATCGGACTCGCCACCTCGCTGGTGGTCGGCGTCATCGGCATCGTGCTGGCGGCCCCGGTCTTCCACATCGTCGAGCACGACCTCGCCGCCGTGTGGGGGATGGCGTGGCTCTACTCGGCGGGCATCATCGCGATCGGCGTCGGCCTGCACACGTTCCTCAAGCGGTGGACCACGCTGGCGATGATGACGCTGTTCGTGATGCTCAACTTCACGACGTCGGGCGGCATCTTCCGCCCCGAACTGCAGAACGGCTTCTTCGGGGCGCTCCACACCTTCTGGAACGGGGCGGGCTTCGTCGAGGGCGTCCGCAGCCTGCTGTACTTCCCCTCCGCCCCGGGCCTGACCGGCAGGATCGTCTCACTGGTCCTCTGGCTGGGCGTGGGTCTGGTCGCCCTCGCGGCGGCCGACCGGGCCGAACGGCGGGCGCGCCGGGCCGCCCGACCCGCACCCCTGCCGACGGCCGCGGAGCGGGACGCCGAGGAGGAGATGGCCGAGGCGGTCGCCGTGTGACGCCCCCTCTCACCGGCCGTCGTCCCCGCGGGGCGGTCGCCGGGGTAGCGCGAAGAACGCGGCGGCGGCGAGGATCGCGACGCCCGCCGCGAGGGCCAGGGCGCCCCGGAGGGACCAGGACGCCACCGGTCCGGCGACCGCCGCGCCCAGGGCGAAGCCGGTCAGCTTCAGGCTGGCGCCGGTGGTGAAGATCTGGCCCCGCAGGTTCTCCGGCGCCTCACGGTGGCGGACGGCGAAGAGGGCGGTCAGCTGCGGGCCCTCGCCGAGGCCCATGAGGACCATCGCCAGGACGAGCGCCGCGGGGTGGGCCCACAGCGCGGCGGCTGCCGCCGAGGCGGCCTGGACGCAGGCGGAGGCCCAGACGATCGTGTCGGGGGCGACCGCACGCGGGTGGCGGGCGAGCACCGCGTTGGCGGCCAGGGCGGACACGGCGGCGCAGGAGAGCAGCAGCGCCCCGCGGCCCGCCCCGCCCAGGACGCGTTCGCCCAGCAGGGGAACGCACGCCACCACGACGCCCTGGGCCGCACAGGAGACCACCGAAGTGAGGGTCGCCCGGGCCAGCGCGGGACGGCCCACGACGACCCGCAGCCCCGCGGCGAGGTCGCGGACCAGGGAGGCCGCCCGGATCCGGGACCCCTCCCCGACCAGGCAGGCCGCCGGTACCGCCCGCACCGCGCGCGGCCGCCCGGCACGCGCCGGCAGCCTCCACGCGGCGGGCGCCGCCAGCGCGATCAGCGCCGCGGCGACGACCACGGCCGCGGGGGCGCCCAGGGCCTCGGTCACCCCGCCGGCGAGGGCCGGACCGGCGAGCGCGGCAACGTCGAAGGTCATGGCGTCCAGCGCGTTCGCACGGGGCAGCCGGTCGCCCGGCAGCACCCGCGGGAGCTGGGCGGTCCAGCCGCCCGACAGCGCCGGCCCCAGCAGCCCGGCGAACACGGCGATCACCACGGTGACCGCGAAGGGCAGCCGCCCCAGCCCCACGAGGATCGCCACCAGCCCCGCCGCGTACAGGCCGAGGGCCACGGCCAGCAGGCGTCCCGGCCGCGGCACCCGGTCGAGGAACGCCCCGAGCAACGGCCCGCCGACGGCCGCGGAGACGGTGACGCCCGCGAGCAGCGCGGACGCCTCGACGGCCGAGCCGGTCAGCGCGAACCCCGCCAGCAGCAGCGCCGGCCCGGACATCTCGTCACCGGCACGGGCCGTCCCCGCCCCGGCGAGGTACCCGAGGAGTGCGTAACCCTTTTCCATCCACGAGACGTTACGGAGGTGACGCAAAAGTCGGCAAGATGCGTTACCTTCGCTCCGTGTCCTCCTCCCACCGAGACGACTGGTCCACCCGGCACTCCGTGCTGACGACGGCGCACCGGACCGCCGCCCTGGTCAACGTCCTCGCCGACGAACGTTCCACCCCGCACGAGGTCGCCGACGTGCTCCGCGCCTACGGCGAGGCCGAGCCCCTCGACCTCACGCCGGACGACGTCGCGGCGATGCGCGCCGCCGCCGTACCCCTCCGGCAGGTGTTCGCCGCCGACCACGTCGACGACGCGGCGACCGTGCTCAACCGCCTCCTGCGGGACCACACCGGGCGGCTCCGCCTGACCTCGCACGACGGCGACACCCCCTGGCACCCGCACCTCGACCACGACGACGACGCCCCCTGGGACGAGTGGCTCCTCGCCTCCTCCTGCATGGCGCTGACCGTCCTGGTCTGGGACCGGCAGCGCCCGCCCGGCGCGGTCTGCGCGTCCTCCCGGTGCGGCAACGTCTTCATCAGCCAGGGCAGCGGCCCCGAACGCCGCTACTGCTCCCGCCGGTGCGCGACCCGGGAACGCGTCGCCGCCCACCGCCGGGCCCGCTCGGCCGGCGGTACCCGGTAGCCGCCCGGGGGGACGTTCTTCGCCCGTCACCTCGCCGCCCTGGAGCCCTGGATACCGTCGGCGGCCCGGGGAGTGGACGCTGCTCAGGGCGATCGGAGGCTCGTTGACGCCCTCACCGGAGGCGCTGGCGCTGCTCGCCGCCCACGGCCGCACCCGCCGTCCGGAACGCGGCCACCCACCGCGTCCGGAACGCGGCCACCCGCCGTGTCCGGAACGCGGCCACCCGTCGTGGGGCAAGGGGCGCGCGACCGGCGGGTGTTTGACCGCGTCACCGTCCGGCCGGAAGGATGACCCCGACCACCATCCCCCTCGGACGGGGCCCGGGACCCGTTCGCCCCGTCGTCCGCCCGCCGCACCCCCCGCGTGCGGGCGGGGCGCTTCCGGAGGCCGGCCCATGCACCGTAACGCCGCACCGGTCCGCAGGCGCGTCCTGAACGCCGTGCTCGCTCCGCTCGTCGCGTTCGGCCTCCTCGCGACGGCCGCCTGCGGCGAGGGACAACCGCCGGCCGGCCCGCCCACGGCCGCCAAGGCGCAGCCGACGGCCGCTCCCGAGACGGCGTCGTCCACCCGGTTCGCCGCGCTGGAGCGCGAGTTCGACGCGCGGCTGGGCGTCCACGCCGTCGACACCGGAACCGGGCGCGAGGTCGCCCACAACGCCGACGAGCGGTTCCCCCACGCCTCCACCGTCAAGGCGCTGGCCGCCGGAGCCCTGCTGCGCGCGCACGCGCCGGGCGACCTGGACCGCACCGTCACCTACGACCGCGGCGACCTGGTCCCGCACTCCCCGGTGACCGAGCGGCACACCGGCACCGGGATGAGCCTGCGCGACCTCTGCGACGCGGCGCTCCGCGTCAGCGACAACACCGCGGCCAACCTGCTCCTCCACGAACTCGGAGGCCCCCGGGGCCTGGAGGCCGCGCTGGAGGAGATCGGCGACGACGTGACGCGGACCGAGCGGTACGAACCGGACCTCAACGAGTGGTCCCCCGGCGCCACGCGGGACACCAGCACGCCGCGGGCCCTGGCCCACGACCTGCGCGCCTACGCCCTCGGGGACGCCCTCGGCGAGGCGGAGCGCGCACAGTTCGTCCGGTGGCTGAGGGCGAGCACCACCGGCACGGAACTCATCAGGGCCGGGGTGCCTGAGGGCTGGGTGGTCGGCGACCGGAGCGGAGCCGGCAGCACCTACGGCACCCGCAACGACATCGCCGTGGTCTGGCCCCCCGACGCCGCCCCCGTCGTCGTGGCGATCATGTCGAACCGGCGGACGAAGGACGCCGACCACGACGACCGCCTGATCGCGGAGGCGGCGGCCGTGGTCGTCGACGAACTGTCGTAGCCGCCCGCCGACACCGTCCGCGCCCCGTCACCCCCTTCGTCGCCGCCCCGGTCGACGCCCCGTTCCCGCCTCGCCGCCGCCCCGTCCCGCCGTTCCGTTCCCGTCCCCCGCGCTGCTGTCGGAGGCGGGGGCCAACCTCGTGG
This sequence comes from Streptomyces sp. NPDC047130, assembly GCF_040643475.1. Classification (NCBI taxonomy): domain Bacteria; kingdom Bacillati; phylum Actinomycetota; class Actinomycetes; order Kitasatosporales; family Streptomycetaceae; genus Streptomyces; species Streptomyces sp. NPDC047130. The sequence goes on from NZ_JBEYUK010000014.1 coordinate 161,454, forward strand.
GCATCGGCTCGCACCAGGTCGGGGCGATGCGGACGCAGGGGAGGGGCGATGGTGCGGGGCGAGCGGCTGGCGGCGTTCTCGCGGGAGCGGCTGGACGGAGCGGCGGTGCCGGAGGACCTGCGGATCCTGGCGACCGCCCAGTGGGAGGGGACCGGCCACCCCTTCCAGCGGTTCGGCATCACGGTGCTGGAGCCCGGTGAGCGGTACCTCCTGACGGACCACAGCTACCTCACCGAGCAGGACCGCCAGGACCCCGACATCATGGCGACCTGCGCGGCGTTCGAGCGGATGACGGAGTACCTGAAGGTCGTCGCCGTACACGAGGACGGCCTCTGCTTCGGCTACTGGACGCACCCGCGACAGCGGCAGGACGTGCCCCCGCCGGTCGTCATGGTCGACACCGAGGGCTCCTTCCTGGTGCAGGCCGGACGGACGCTCTCCGAGGCGTGCCTGGGCGAGATCGCCTACGAGGACGACGGCCTGTTCACCGAGGTCGCGGAGGAACTCGCGCGGCTGGGGATACCCGTGGCGGCGAGGTCCTGGGCGGACCTCGCCGAGGTGGTCGCGGACCCCGCACCGGAGGACGTCGTGGAGGAGCTGTACCGCGCGGAGCTGGAGCGCCGGACCGCGTGAGCCGGGAGCGGACACCGCGGGGCGGTAGCGGTGCCGGGACCGGTCGCCCTCGCCCGGTGCGCCCGGCGTAGGCCGCCCGCCGCTCCGGCGGCGGATCCGCGCCCGGTCCCGTCCGGTACGCGCACCCGCCGGTGATCAGCCCGTCAGGGCCCGGTGCGCCGTGCCGCGCGGGTGGCGTGCCGGTGGGCCAGCACGGAGAGGGGCACGGCGGCGATCCAGCTGTAGAGGGCTGCCACGGGGGAGAACTGGGCGATCACCACGGAGACGAGGAAGACGCCGGCCTGCGCGGGAAGGGGCGGCAAGGGCTTCCGGCGCCCCGGCTCCCGGGCGATGCGCACGGCCATCGCGTACAGCACCAGGGCGGCCGTGCCGATGACCACGCCGTACAGGCCGGGGCCGAGGGGACGGTCCCCGTAGTCGGCCAGCACCCTGGTCGGGAAGGGGATCAGGGAGATCAGCGCCAGGAAGGCCACGTTGCACCAGAAGAGGGTGCCGTTGATCCACTCCGCCTCGCGCAGCACCGAGTGGTGGGCCCGCCAGAACAGGGCGATCACGGCGGCGCTCAACAGGAAGGTCCCCACCTGGCCCAGCACGTCGCCGAGCGCGTCCGACAGGGCCTGCCCCCGGAGCCCGTCGGGCACGTCGATGTCGAGCACCAGCAGCGTCATGGCGATGGCCACCACGCCGTCGGTCAACGCGAGAACCCTGTGCTTCGGCAGGTACACCTGCTCCGGAGCGGCGGCCGTGTGCCCGTGACCCGTATCCATGCTCCCGTGGTAGCACCACCGCGGGCGACACCCCCACACCCGGCCGCCGGGACGCGCGTGTCGTCGCGGACCGGGAACGCCGCTCGCGGGCGTCCTCCGGCAGGGGCGCGGCGGCTCAAGGCCGCTCGGCCCGCCCGGTCCCGGCCCCTCCGGTCGTCGACTCCGGCTCGTCACCCCGGCCGCTCTGCTGGTGCAGCACGCGCAACGCGTCCGCGGAGGTCGCGTCGTTGGGCGTGTAGATCTCGACGCGGTGATCGGGGCTGTCGGGCTGGAGCCACACCTGGTAGTCCACGCTCACCGCCCCGACGGTGGGGTGCTGCAGGTGCATCGTCCCCGTTGTGCAGTCGGAGACGTCACCCGTCGCCCACATCGCGCCGAAGTCCACGCTGTTCATGCTGAGTTCGCCGATCAGCCCGGCGAGCCGGGCGTCCGTGGGATAGCGGCCCGCGGTGAGGCGCAGATAGGCGACGTGGACCGTGGCCAGGTCCGGCCAGTTGCGGTACATGTCGCGGGTGTGCGGGTCGAGGAAGAACATCCTCGGGATCGACGGACGCCCCTGCGGATCGCGTGGCGCCTCGAAGGGGACGTGCTCGGCGACCAGCGCGTGTCCCGTGCGGTTCCAGGCCAGGACGTCGCCGCGCCGGCCGAGCACCACCGCGGGCGTGGCCCCGCCCAGCGAGTCCAGGAGGGTCAGCACCCGCGGGTGGGGCTCCTCGCGGGGCGGTTCGGTCAGACCGGGCTTCACGGACTGCCGCGCGAGATTGTGCAGATGGGCGGTCTCCACCTGGTCGAGCCGGAGCACCCGGGCGAGCGCGTCGAGCACCTGCTCGGAGGCGGTCTCGGCCTGCCCCTGCTCCAGACGGGTGTAGTAGCCCGGGCTCACCCCGGCCAGCTGGGCGAGCTCTTCCCGTCGGAGACCGGGGACCCGGCGGGAGGTGCCGTAGGTCAGCAGACCGATCTCCGCGGGAGTGACCCGGTCACGGCGGCTCTTCAGGAACGTTCCGAGGCTCTCCATGCACACGAGCGTAGGGCGCCCGCCCGCTCCGTGGGTGTACCTGTCGGGTGTACCCACGCCATGGGGATGGCTGGCGGCGGCGCCGTCGTCGAAGGTCGGCACCATGACTCGACAGCACGCGAACAACGCACCCGGACCGCGGGCCTGGCTCGGGCTCGCGGTGGTCCTCGGCCCGGTCCTCCTCGTCTCCATGGACGGATCGATCCTGTTCCTGGCGATGCCCCGGATCAGTCAGGCCCTCTCACCCACCGCAGACCAGGCGCTGTGGGTCCTGGACATCTACGGCTTCGCCGTCGGCTCCCTGCTGGTCGCGTTCGGCAGCATCGGCGACCGCTACGGCAGGCTGAAGCTCCTGATGATCGGTGCGACCGTGTTCGGACTCGGCTCCGCCGGCGCCGCGTTCGCACCGACGCCCGAACTCCTCATCCTCTGCCGGGCGCTCATGGGCGTGGCCGGCGCGACCCTGCTGCCCTCGGCGCTGGCCGTACTGAGCGAACTGTTCCCCGACCCCCGGCGCCGGGCCCAGGCCATCGGCATCTTCGCCGCGGCCTTCGCCGCCGGCTTCGCCGTCGGCCCGGTCATCGGCGGCACCCTCCTCGGCCAGTTCTGGTGGGGCTCCGTCTTCCTCGTCAACCTCCCCGTCATCGCGGTCTTCCTGGTGTTCGCTCCGGTCCTCCTCCGAGAGGTCCGGTCGGGCGGGACGGGGCGCGTCGACCCGCTCAGCGTCGTGACCTCCGCCGGAGGCCTGCTGCTCACGATCTACGGCATCAAGCACTGGGCCGCCGACGGGATCTCCGTCCTCCCCGTGGCCACGATCGTCGTCGGCATCGCCGTACTGATCTTCTTCGGCCTGCGTCAACGGCGCCTCGACAACCCGCTGATCGACTTCTCCCTCTTCCGCGACCGGGTCTTCACCATCGCCGTCGTCACGGGCCTGCTGCCGCTGGCCGCGTGGTCGGCCACGGCGTACCTGGCCGGCATCTACCTCCAGTCCGTGCTGGGCCTCGGCGTCCTGCACGCGGCGCTCCTCGCCCTCCCGGGCGCGGCGGCCCTCACCCTCTCCTGCATCGTCACGCCGGCGGTCGTCGAACGCATCGGCAAGCGGGCCGCGCTCCTCCTGTGCCACTTCTCCATCGCGGCCGGACTGTTGCTGCTGCTGCCCACCACGGTCACCGGAGGGATCGGCTGGTACATCGCCTCGACCGTGATCGCCGGCCTGGGCTACGGCATCTCCTTCGCCGTCGTGGCGGACACCGCGGTCGGCGCGGTGCCCGCGGAGCGGGCGGGTTCCGCCGGCGCGATCGCCGAGACCAGCAACGAGATCGGCAACGCCCTCGGCATCGCCATCCTCGGCTCGCTCGCCGCGCTGCTCTTCCGCCTTCAGGGCCCGGACCTCGCCCCCACACTCGACGAGACGCTCCAGTTGCCTTCCCTCTCCGCACCCGTGATCCAGGACGCGAAGTCCGCCTTCGTCACCGGCCTGCACATCGTCGTGATCGCGGCGAGCCTTCTGCACGCCGCCCTGGGCGCCGCGGCTCTGCGCTGGCTCCCCAGGTCGGCACCGGAACAGGGGGCCACCGAGGCCCACCCGCGGCCCGCGGAGGAGCACGTGACGAGCAAGGCGTGACGGGCGGGCCGGCGACGCACCGGCCACGAGGTCCGACGAGCGAGGCCTCCGAGCCGTCGATCGGGATCCGGCATCCCGACGACGTCGCTCGGAGGCCTCGTCGGCCGACCGTCCCGCCGCGTGACCGCCGCGGGAGCGGCCGGAGTCCCGCGCCCGCTCCCCGGTCGCCGGGGAGCGGGCGTCGGGGTCACGGCGCTGTCAGATGCGCGAGGTCGTCGGCGTACTTCTCGATGAAGGCCGGCGTGAGCCGCGGGATCCCGCCCGTCGGGCCGATGCCCGCCTCCTCGGCCGCGGCCCGGAAACGGGCCGAGGGGATCGCGGACCCGTTGACGACGGCCTCCGGGCTGCGGTGGGCGTCCAGGAGCGGGAGGATCGAGTGCTTGCGCTGTGCTTCCGGGGCCGCGCGCAGAGCCGTCTCGAACCGGGCCAGCCAGTCGTCGTAGTCGTCGACGCGGTCGACGCGGTGCCCGGCCTCGTTCAGCCAGTCGACGAAGGTGTCGAGCGAGATGCCGTCGTCGTGCGGGTTGACCAGACTGTAGGTGCGGTACCCCGTGCGTGGCTCGCCGCCCAGAGCGACCACCGCCTCGGCGGTGAAGTCGACCGGGAGGCCGTCGTAGTGGGCGCGCTGCCGGTTCCCGGCGCTGTCGGTCGAGTAGAAGGAGTACGGGGCGATGCCCGTGGTCACGAGGCTCAGCAGCAGCCGCGTGAACATGTCGGTGACGTTCAACTGCCCCGCGTAGCGGGTGTGCGCGAGGATCATGTTGGAACGGAAGGTGGTGACCGGGAGCCCGAGCAGGTCGTGGGCCTCCCGCAGCAGCACCTCCCCGGCCCACTTGCTGGTCGCGTAGCCACTGGCGTAGCCGTCGTGGACCGGCTGGTCGGGGAGGGCCAGGCGGACGTCGGAGTCCTCGTCCAGGGCGCCGTCACCGGGCAACGAGGCGGCGACAGCGACGCTGGAGATGTACGTGAACGGCTTGAGCCGCTCCGTGAGGGCCAGGCGGATGAGCTCGGCGGTGCCCACCACGTTGGCGTCGAACAGGTGGTGGTAGGGCAGCACGTGGTTCACCAGCGCGCCGGCGTGGACGATCCGGTCCACCTCGCCGGACAGCCGCCGCCACACCTCGTCGCTCAGACCCAGCTGCGGCTCGGCCATGTCGCCGGCCACCACCTCCAGGTGGTCGTCCGCCAGTTCCTGGAAGGCCCGGGAGGCCTCGCCGTCCCCGCCTTCGAAGGCGTCGGTGAGCCGTGCGAGGGCCGCGGCGTCGTCGGCTCCGCGCACCACACAGACGAGCTTGCCGCCCACCGGGGCGAGCCGCTTCAGCCACTCCAGGCAGAGGAAGCGCCCGAGATAGCCGCTCGCTCCCGTGAGCAGCACGGTGCGCGGCCGACCGACGGCAGCGGGCAGTGTCCGGGCCGCTGCCAGGGTCTCCTCGTCGATGAACTTGTCGAGGGTGAGGTCCTCGGCGTGGACCCGGGTGCTGCCCTCGCCGTGGACCGACGCGAAGGTCGCTCCCCTCTGCCCGGTCGAGAGCTTCTCCTCGACGTACTGCGCGAGGCGTCGCAGGTCGGTGCCGGGACTGATGATCACGTCCACCGGGACGCGGATGCCGAAGACGTCGTGGAGGAGGTCGGAGAAGGTCGCCCCGGACAGGGAGTCCCCACCGATCTCCCTGAAGCGCGTGGTGGGGCCGACCCCGGACGCCGAGTTCGACAGCAGTGCCTGGGCGGCCCGCTGCACCGTCTCCAGGACCGGACGCTCCTTGCCACGGCTGCGCACCTCGCGCAGTTCGTCGTTCTCCCTGGTGGCGATGGCGGCGTACATGTCCTCGAGAACGTCGCGGTACTTCGCCAGGAGCTGGGGGCGCAGGAGCTTGCGGTGGTCCGAGAGCAAGCCGTTGGCCTGGCCGAACGGCTCCGTCTCGATGAGGTGGTCGCGCGGGATCTCGTAGGAGTTGAGGCCCACGTCCTTGGCGATCTCCTGGAACGACTCGCCGAGCAGTTTCTTGAGCGTCGTCCTGTCGTCGCCGTACTGCTGGAGGACGTCCGCGGTCGGGACGACCACCGCGAGCAGGTAGGACCGCTCGCTGTTGCCGTACACGAAGATCTGCCGGACCAACGGGCTGACGGCGAAGACCGCCTCCAGGCGCGAGGTGGCGACGAACTCGCCCTGGGAGAGCTTGAGGACGTTCTTCCGCCGGTCCACGACGACATGACGGCCCGGCTCGATCTCCGCGACGATGTCCCCCGTCCGGTAAAAGCCGTCCTCGTCGAAGATCTCCGCGTTCATCTCGGGCCGGTTGTAATAGCCGGGCACCATGGCCTCGGTCTTCAGCAGGAGTTCCCCGCGAGGGTGCGGTGAATCGGTCCCGTAGTAACCGAGCTCGGGAACGTCGACGAGTTTGTGATCGGTGACCGGCGGCTGCAGGAGTTTTCCGTCGACCGATACGGCAGCGGCCTCGGTGGAACCGTAGATGATGTGGACGTCGATCCCGAGAAGAGACTCGGTGAATTCCTTCAGTTCGGAGGAGAGTGGGGCGGAACCACAACTGGCCCATCCCACGCGACCGCCCAGAACGTTTTCGCGGATGTCCTTCTTCACTTCCGCCTCGATCTGATCCGTGACACCGTGGCCGGAAGCGGCGGTGCGGCGGTCGAGGTCGCTCCGGTACTTCTGGAAGAGCATTTCACACACACGCGGAACCAAGGAGATCTCGGTGGGCTTCGCGAGTGCCATGTCCTCCAGGAAAGAGGAAAGGTCGCTCTTCGCCGTGAAGTACGTGGTTCCGCCGCGCGCCAACGTGTTCTTCAACGAGGAATGCCCGGCGACGTGACTCATCGGCATGTAGTGGAGATTGGCCGCGTGCTCGTCCGAGAACAACTGCGACCAGGCGCCGCCCCACATGGCGCCGGCGAGGCGGTCGGTGTACATGGCCCCCTTCGGCGTCCCCGTGCTGCCCGAGGTGTAGATGAGCATGGCGAGTGGGTCCTCGTCGCCCTCGGGGTCGAACAGCGGCGCCGCGGGGCGTCCGGCCCCACGCTCCACCACCTCCCGCAGGAGGGCGATGTCCACGTCGCGCCCGAGCCCCCGCAGACGTTCCCGGGCCGCCGTGAACCTGGCGAACTGCTCGTCCACCGCGGGTTCGTAGTCGAAGAGCAGCAGGCTTCGCACCGACGGATTGCCCGCCGCCAGTTCGGCCGCCGTGTCCAGGCGCTCGATGCTGGTGGCGATGAGGACCGGCTCGGTCTCCCCGACGATCGCGTCGAGCTGGGACGCGGCGGAACTGGTCTGGAGCGGAACGCTCACCGCACCGAGATGGGCGCAGGCCAGGTCGACGGTCGTGTACTCGACACTGGCGAAGCCGAGAATCGCCACCCGGTCGCCGGCCCGGACCGCATACGCGGCGCTGTGATGCCATTCGCCCGCCACCGAACGGACGCGGCGCCACAGTTCGTCATAGGTGATCATGTCGTACCGGGGCAGCAGGCCAATACGAGTACGGCCCGTGCGGCTGTCCTTCACGATTTCCCTCGCCCGTTCTCCGAGGGCGGGGCGCCCTGCATGGCGCTCCATGGTTTCTGCCATTACTCGCGCTAAGCGCATGATGATTCTCCGCATCTCGTCAACGGAATACGCCCGTTCGCGACATCGGGGGGCGCGCTGCGATGCTAAGCACGGGCCGATCGAACGTCCGAGCGGATGCCCCGCGATCCATCAGGTCCGACCGGCCCGCCCTGCCGTGGGCGCACCGGGGGCGTTCCATCTGACGGACTACGTTGCCTCGGCTTGCCCGCCGGTCTTCGCGGAGCCGAACATGGCACTCGTTCGAGAGAAACCCCCGGCCGGCGACATGGGCGGCATCATTGCCGGGCCGAGGCGGCGAACAATCCGACGCCCGCCCGTTCACGGACTTCACGCCGCGAGCAATCCGCCGGCCGAGAAAAGGCCGAACGGCGCGGGAAATCTTCATGCGCAACCGCGCCCGCGCTTTCCGTCGCGACAGGGCGCATCACCAGGTCTGCCGACAGCCGGACACGCGTTTCCGGCCGATCCGAGGGAACCCAATGAGCGACATAGTCTCTTATCTCCGTTCCATGTCAGCACTGCAACAGCCCGACTGGGAAGGTGACCCGCAGCTCGAGAAGGTCCGCGCGGACCTGAGCCGCATGCCCGCCCTCGTGGACTCCGGAGACGTGCAACGGCTGCGCTCCCTGCTCATGGAGGCGGCGACGGGGCGCCTGCAGATCGTCCAGGCCGGCGACTGCGCGGAGGACCCCGCGGAGGCGAACCCGGCGGACGTGATGCGCAAGAGCGCCCTGCTCGACATTCTCGCCGGCACCATGCGCCTGGTCTCGGGCCGGCCGGTGCTGCGGGTCGGCCGGATCGCCGGGCAGTTCGCCAAGCCCCGCTCCTCCCCGACCGAGAAGGTCGACGGGCGGGACATCCCGGTCTACCGGGGCCACATGGTGAACCGCCCGGAGCCCGACCTCGAGCTGCGGCGTCCGGACCCCCGGAACCTGCTGTCCGGTTACCGCGCCGCCAGCGACATCATCCACTTCCTGGGCTGGCGCGGCACCGAGAGCGGGCAGGGCCTCGACGCCCCGGTCTGGACGAGTCACGAGGCGCTGTTGCTCGACTACGAACTCCCCATGCTGCGCCGTGAGTCGGACGGATCCCTGCTGCTGACCTCGACGCACTGGCCGTGGGTGGGGGAGCGGACCCGGCAGCTCGACGGCCCGCACATCGCCCTGCTCGCCGCCGTCTCCAACCCGGTCGCCGTCAAGGTCGGTCCCACGATGACGCCCGACGAACTCCTCGTCCTGTGCGACCGCCTCGACGCCCAGCGCCGTCCCGGCCGGCTCACACTCATCGCGCGGATGGGCGCGGCGAACGCGGCCCGCGTCCTTCCCGGTCTGGTCAAGGTGGTGCGCGACGCGGGACATCCGGTGCTGTGGCTCTCGGATCCCATGCACGGCAACACGGTCAGCGGCCCCGAAGGTGCCAAGACCCGCTACGTGACGACCGTCGTGCAGGAAATGACCGCGTTCCAGCAGGCCGTGACGGAGAACGGCGGGGTGGCCGCCGGGCTCCACCTGGAGACCACGCCCGAGGCGGTGACCGAGTGCGTGCACGACGCCGGCGGGATCGGGCGCCTGGGTGAGAAGTACCTGAGCTTCTGCGACCCGCGGCTCAACCCCCAGCAGGCGGTCGAGGTCGTCTCGGCCTGGCGCGGCTGAGCCGGTTACCCGGCACCACCGCGCCCAGGGCCCTGTCGCCGCCCCCCACCCCGCCGCGACGACGGGGCCCGCCCCCCTGCACCCCCACGCTCCCTTGCACCCCCACGCCCCCCCACACGCCGCTGCGCACTTGCACCCCCACGCCCCCCACACGAGCCGTCGCGCACTCCAGCGCGCCACTCGGCCACCACCTCCGCCCACCCTCCACGGAGAGGACGTCACCGCCCATGCCCCACATACCCCCCGTCGAGCCGTATCCGATGCCCGAGGAAGGAGACCTTCCCGGCAACACGGTGAGCTGGGTCCCCGATCCTCAGCGGGCCGTGCTGCTCCTGCACGACATGCAGGAGTTCTTCCTCAGGCCCTTTCCCCGCACCGGCGAACCCGGCGGCTCCCTGACCGCCAACGCCACGCTGCTGCGGGAGCGTTGCGCGGATCTCGGCATACCCGTGGCCTACACCGCGCAGCCCGGAGGCATGTCCCCCGAGGAGCGCGGTCTCCTCCGCGACTTCTGGGGTCCGGGCATGGACGCGACCCCGGAGCACCGCAGGATCGCCCCCGGACTCGAGGCCCGGCCCGGCGACTGGACGTTCACCAAGTGGCGGTACAGCGCCTTCCACAAGTCCGACCTCCTGGAGCGCATGCGCCTCCACCGGCGCGACCAGCTGATCGTCTGCGGCGTGTACGCGCACATCGGTGTCCTGATGACCTCGGTGGACGCCTACACGCACGACATCCAGCCCTTCCTGGTGGCCGACGCCGTGGCCGACTTCTCGGCCGACGACCACCGGCTCGCCCTGGACTACGTCGCACGGCGCGCCGGCCGGGTGCTGACGACCGCCACCGCGCTCGCCGAACTCGGCGCGCCCGCGAAGGTGCCGACAAGCGCCGCCGGGACCGGGAGTGCCCGGTGAACACACGGCACGCGGCGCACGCGCAGAAGGGAAACACCATGGCATCACCGCCTGAGACACCCGAGCTCCTGGCCCGGATCCTCGACGGCGGCGCGGACGACTTCGCGCTGCTGCATCGACCGGAGCGTGCCGGGGCCGACGTCCTGGAGATCCTGATCGGCGACGTCACGGAGGTCACCGCGCTCAAGGACCTGCCGCTCGCCGAGGATTCCGGGCCCGGCGCGGGACACGACCTGCTGGTCCTGGTCCCGTACGGGCAGCTGACCGAGCGGGGCTACCTGGCGCACGACGACGGTGAGCCGTTGCTCGCCATGTCCGTGCGTGAGCAGGCCGCCGTGCCGCTGGGCGAGACCCTGCCCATGATCCCCGGCAGGCCCGTCAAGTTCGTCGACGGGGAGTTCGACGTCTCGGACGCGGACTACGCGGACATCGTGCGCCGCGTGATCGAGGCCGAGATCGGCACGGGCGAAGGGGCCAACTTCGTCATCAAGCGTTCCTTCACCGCGCAGCTGCCCGACTTCTCCCGGGAGGCCGCCCTGTCCGTCTTCCGGCGCCTCGTCGAGCGCGAGGCCGGCGCCTACTGGACCTTCCTCGTGCACGTGGACGGGCGCACGTTCCTCGGCGCGACACCGGAGCGGCACATCAGCGTGCACGGCGGTGTGGCCGTCATGAACCCCATCAGCGGCACCTACCGGTACCCCGCGGACGGCCCCAGTCTCGACGGTGTCCTGGAGTTCCTGGCGGACCGCAAGGAGGCCGACGAGCTCTACATGGTCGTCGACGAGGAGCTGAAGATGATGGGCCGGGTCTGCCCGTCGGGCGCCCGGGTCGTCGGCCCGTACCTCAAGGAGATGGCGCGCCTGGCCCACACCGAGTACTTCATCGAGGGCAGAACCGATCGCGACGTCCGCGACATCCTCCGCGAGACGCTCTTCGCCCCGACGGTGACCGGCTCACCGCTGGAGAACGCCGCCAGGGTGATCCACCGCTACGAGCCCGCCGGCCGCGGTTACTACAGCGGGGTCGCCGCCCTCATCGGCCACGACGCCGCGGGGGAGCGCACCCTCGACTCGTCGATCCTCATCCGCACGGCAGACATCGACGCGGCCGGCCGGATGAGCATCGGGACGGGCGCGACCCTGGTGCGCCACTCGGACCCCATGTCCGAGGTGCGCGAAACCCGGGCCAAGGCCGCTGGGCTGCTCGCGGCGCTCGGCGAGCCCGAGCCCGTCCGGTTCGGCTCCCACCCGGAGGTCCGCGCGGCACTCGACCGGCGCAACGAGGGGATCGCCGACTTCTGGCTGCACGGTCCCGGCGAGCCGGCCGCGGGGGAGCAGACCCCGTCCGGACAGAAGGTCCTGATCGTGGACGCGGAGGACACCTTCACCGAGATGATCGCCCACCAGGTGCGTGCGCTGGGGTACGAGGTGACGGTGCGGCGCTTCGACGAGCCGTATGACGCGGACGGGCACGATCTGGTGATCCTGGGGCCCGGACCGGGAGACCCGCGCGACACGGACCACCCCAAGATCGCCCACCTGCGGGACGCCGCCACCGCCCTGCTGGCGCGGCGCCGGCCCTTCCTGGCCGTGTGCCTGAGCCATCAGGTGCTGAGCACCCTCCTGGGCCTGCCGCTGCACCGCAGGCCGGTGCCCAACCAGGGAGTGCAGCGCGAGATCGACTGGTTCGGCGACCGCGCGCGGGTGGGCTTCTACAACACGTTCTCCGCCCGTGCCGAAACGGACGAGATCGACCATCCCGTGCACGGGCGCGTGAGGATCAGCCGTGATCCGTCGACCGGTGAGGTGCACGGCCTGCGGGCCGCCGACTTCGCCTCCATGCAGTTCCACGCGGAGTCCGTGCTGACCCAGGACGGCCCGGGCGTCGTCGCGGCGCTCCTCGCGCACCTGGCCGCCGCGCGCGTCGGCTGACCTGACCTCCCGGGCCCGGCCGCGTCGCCGGGCCCGGGAGCGCGGCAGCCCCATGAGCGTGGCCTCCTCGTTCCACCAGGCCGTCCCCCCCCCCGTACAGACACTTCGGATTTTGGAGAGCACCCATGACCCCCGTCGACCATCCCCTCGCGGACACGGCACCGACAGCTGTGGTGGCCGAGCTCGTGCGAGGACTGGCCCACGTGCTCAAGGTGGAGCCCGGGAGCATCGACCCCGGACAGCCGTTCCGCGCGCTGGGCGTCGGATCGATACCGGCCGTGCAGTTCGTGTCCTTCGTCAACCACCGTTACCGGACCGGCCTCCGGACCACCTCGCTGGCCGAGTACCCGACCCCTCTGATCCTCGCCGGCCACGTGGCCCGGGAGGCCGGCAACAGGCGCGAGGACGCCCCGCCGGCCGGGGAGCAGAGGGACACCGACCCCGGGCCCGGCGTACGGGAGGTCCTCGACGTCCTGCGTGAGCGGCTGGCGGACATCCTGGGGTGCGAGGCGACCGCGGTGGACGTCACGGCCCCGTTCGCGCTGCTGGGCGTGGACTCCATCCGTGCGGCGAAGCTCGTCGCGGTCGTCAACGAGACGTACGGATTGAACGAGCGCGTCGTCACCCTGTCCGAGCAGCCGAACCTCCTGGCGACGGCCGCCCATGTGGCGGACGCCGCCCGGAAGGGCCGGTCCCCCTCCGCCGACCGGGTGGCCGAGGGCGTGGGGGCGCTTCTGGACGCGGTGCGCGACGGCCGGCTCTCCGTGGACGAGGCGGTCACCCGCCTGCCGCAGTGGGTGTGAGCGGGCGAGGACGATGGACGAACGAGACATCATCACCCGGTTCACGGCCGGACTGCTGGAACACGGACAGGCCGTGCGTCTCCTCCTGGAGCGAAGCGCGACGATCGGCCGCACACCGCCACCCGAACGCCTCCCCGGCGGGGAAGCGACGGCGCCGGCGCGGACCGAACCCGTCAAACTCTGGTTCTGCTCCAACGACGAGCTCGCCCCGGACCTCGCCGACACGCTGGCCCGGCATTGGCTGGACCGGGAGGAACAGGAGATCGCGGGCCGCTTCCTGTTCGCGTGCGACCGGCGCCAGTACCTCGTCGCCCACGCGCTCGTGCGCCGGGTCCTCGCCCTGGAGAGCGGCCTGCCCGAGGCGGAGGCCGTCATCCTGCGCTCCCGGCGGGGACGGCCGTATCTGCGCCGCCCCGACCACGGGCTGCCCCGCGGGGGACCGGGGCTGGACTTCAACCTGTCCCACGCCGGCGGTCACAACCTGCTCGGCGTGGTGAGCCGGCACCGGATCGGAGTGGACGTGGAGCGGGTCGACCGCGGCGAGCAAGGGCTCGAGGCCATCGTCGACACCTTCGCGCGCGAGGAGCGGGACTGGGTGGCGCGGGCCGCGCCCGGCCGCTCCCGGGACTGCCGGACGCTGCGGCTGTGGACGCTGAAGGAGGCGTACTCCAAGGCGCGCGGCCTCGGTCTCGCACTCCCCTTCGACAGCTTCGTCTTCACCCTGCACGAGGAGCGGGGGGTCCTGCACTTCCGGCCACCCGAGGACGAGGAGGCGCTGCCGTGGCGGTTCCTGGAGCTGGAGCCGGAGCCCGGGGTGCTGGCGGCCGTGGCGCTCCTGGCCGACGGCGGGGTGTCGCCCGTTCTTCAACTGCACCGCGGGTTCCCCTGGGGCCGGGAGGCGGCCGAGGTGCTGGAACTGCCGGAGCCGGTCCTCCACCGCTGACGCCGGACGCGGCGGGGTTCCGGGCGGCACGGGCGAGCCGCGACCGGGTCAGGACTCGCCGTGCCACGGCGCGAGGTCGATGCGGGTCAGCGCGCCGGGCGTGGCGATCCCCGGGAGCAGCAACCGCCACATCTCCAGGGTGCGCTCCGGCAGATCCTCGCGCCCGTTCACCAGCTGCGCGTACAGCTGGACGCCCGTACACGCGCTGACGATGAACTCGGCCACCCGCGCCGGGTCGGTCCGGGGCAGCAGCTCGCCGCTCTCGCGCGCCTCCAGCAGACACTCCTCCATGATGTCCCGCCACTGCTCGAAGGAGGTGATGTCATGGACGCCGAAACTGCCCTGCTCCACCGAGAGCCGGACGCCGGCGCGAAGCAGCGGATCGTGCAGGAGCTGCTGTGCCCACACCCGGGTGATGTCCACCAGTCGCTGCAGCCCCCGACTGTCGAGGTGCGGCTCGATCGTCTGGGGCTGCGCCTGCATGACCGCCTTGGCGATGCCCTCCTTCGACTCGAAGTGGAAGTACACGGCCCCCACGGTCAGACCGGCGCGCTTGGCGATCTTGCTGAGTCCCGTGCTCGCGTACCCACACGCGTCGAACTCCTCCGCCGCCGCCCGAAGCAGCAGTTCGCGCGTCCGAAGTGCTCGTTCCTGCATTTGACGTTCCACGCTGAGCCCCGCTTGCTGATCGAAGTTAAAAGCTAGACAAAAAAAAGAATAACGCTTATGTTATCTCGCGCTGCCTACGCCGTCCAGGCAGGTGCGCTCATCCGGCCTTCGTGTACGCCGCGCCGGAACGACCGCACCGGCGCGTGTGCGCGGCATGCCCGAGTGCGCTTCGTGTCCGTACCTTCCAGGGAGTACAAATGCCAAGCACAAGCAGCACTGCCGCCCTCGCTCCGCGTCCGGTGTTCGTGTCCGGGGAGCTGGTGCACAAGACCCGGTCCGCCGAAGTGCTCCTGACCGGCTTACGGTCCGAGGGGGAGAACGCGTTCGTCGTCTCGGCCCACTGGCCCGAGGCGCACGGGTGCTACACGACCGGACCGACCGCGCTCGACCCGCTCCTGCTGATCGAGACGGTACGTCAGTCACTGCCCCTGTTGTGCCACAGCGCCTACGGCGTACCGCTGGGGCACCGTCTCCTCTGGGACACCTTCGGTTACGAACTGACTCCCGAGGCGCTGCTTCCCAGAGACCGCGCGGGAAGACTCGAACTCCGCGTCACCTGCCTGGAGTCCGTCCGCAGGGGCAGCCGGGTGTCGGCCCTGACCCTGCTGATCTCCGTGGTGCAGGGCACGCGACGCCTCGCCGAGTGCACCACGCGCCTGACCGTGCAGTCCCCGGTCGTCTACCAGCGGCTGCGGGCCGGATACGGGAACCCCGACGTCGTCACCGCCCTGCCGGCCGCCCCCGCCGCGGCCGTCCCGCCGTCCGCCCTGGGGCGCACGCGGTGCCGTGACGTGGTTCTCAGCCCGCTGGGCGGCCGTGGCTGGCGGCTGCGGGTGGACACCACGCACCCCCTCTTCTTCGACCACCCGCTCGACCACGCGCCGGGCCTGCTCCTCCTGGAGGCCGTCCGCCAGACCGCTCTGGTGCTGCCTTCCGAGCGCCCCCTGGCCGTGACGGCCGTGGAGACCTCCTTCCGCCGGTACGTCGAACTCGACGCTCCCTGCCGGATCGAGGCGCGGTCGTGGGACGCGTCCCCGGACGGACACCGCCGCGCGGTCGTCGCCATGTGGCAGAACGGTGTCCAGTGCCTCTTCTCGACGGTGCGGTTCGCACGGGCTGCCGAGCCGAGCTCCGGCGTTCTCGCCGGCGTCGGCGCAGGCCCGGCGCCGTTCCCGGGGTAGGGCGCGCCAGGGGCCGGACCTCGGCCCGCGGCGACATCGCCCCGCCGGGCGTCGAACCGCCCGGCGGGGCGAAACGCCGCGCGGTCGCCGTGCGGTCGGTCCCCTTGTTCCTCGGCCACCAGGAAGCGGTCCGCGCCACCCGAGGGTGGC
>NZ_JBEYUK010000015.1:0-175556 GCF_040643475.1 Streptomyces sp. NPDC047130
CGGACGCTTCCTTTGTACTGACCCTCTCGGGCTTTCCTCCGGGCGCTTCCTTCGTTTCCGACTCTATCAGACCGTTTCCGTTCCGATTTCCTCGGCGCTTTCCAGTTCCAGCACCACTTTCGCGGCGCTTTTCCTTTCCGGCGGTTCCGACTCTATCAGACGCTTTCGGCGTCCGATTCCCTGTCGGAGGGGATTGCCGTCGGCTTCCGGACCAGGTCCGTCGGCCTTTCGACGTTCACTACGCTAACCGACTCCGTCCCAGGACTCATAATCGAGTCACGCGGTTCGAATTCCGGGCGTGCGGGCACGCAAGAATTCGCCCCGCTGAGGGGAGAGGTTGAGTAGTGGAGTGGCCGCACACGGTGAGGGCAGAACGCCCGCCGCGTCTGACGGCTCGGGCTACCTTACGGATCGCTGGAGCCGGAGTCAAGCCCGGCGTCGACGCGGAACGTGGGCCCGGTACGGGCTCACCGTGGGGTCGCCGTCGATCCAGTACCGCCACGGGTGGACGTCGCCGTCGCCGCCGTCGCCGGACACTCCGGTGCGGGGGCCGTTCCGCACCTGGTCGGAGGGGACGGGCGCACCGGTGAGGACCGTCAGGGGTGACCCCGTCACGGCGCAGGCGTCGGTGCCGTCGAGCGCGCGGTCGATGTCCAGGGCCGTGGCCAGACGGGCCGGGCCTTTGGCCAGTTCCTTGTCATGGCGGGCCGAAAGACGACGGGTGCGGGCGAGCTCCGCACCCTCCAGGACCTCGCCGGCGCGGAGGAGGACCGCGCTCGCCCGTCCCTCCGGTCCGCAGACCAGGTTCATGCAGTGCCACATGCCATAGGTGAAGTAGACGTACACGTGACCGGGCGGGCCGAACATGACCGCGTTCCGTGCGGTACGTCCCCGGAAGGCGTGCGAGCCGGGGTCGTTCGGGCCGTCGTATGCCTCGACCTCGGTGAGGCGGAGGACGATCGGGCCCTCGGGCGTCGTGCGGACCAGGAGTCGGCCGAGCAGGTCGGGAGCCACCTCGAGGACGGGGCGGTCGAAGAAGGACCTGGACAGGGGCGTACGGTCGAGGCGCGCGATCATGTCCTCCGAGAGTACTGGAGCCGCGCGGGTCGCCGGCCGGAAGCGCCGATGCGGAGGATTCCGGTCCGTTCTGTGGGGATCCGGGCGACCGGAACCGTCCCACCGTCCCGCGCGTTACCAGTAATCGTCAGGAATCACAGGATTTCAGGGACTACTGAGCGGGCGCGGACCCACGGGGGCGCCTGGAGAAGAGGGGAACAGATGGGGTTCAAGAAGCTGCTCGCGAGTCTCGGTGCCGGTGGCGCCTCGGTGGAGACCGTGCTGACCGAGGTCAACGTGGTGCCCGGTGGCGTCGTCCAGGGCGAGGTGCGGATCCAGGGCGGGTCCGTCGCCCAGCAGATCGAGGGCCTGTCGGTCGGCCTGCAGGCGCAGGTCGAGGTGGAGGGGCCGGACGACACGGAGCACCGGCAGAACATCGAGTTCCTGAAGGTTCCGCTGGGCGGCGCCTTCCAGATCGAGGCCGGCGCCGTGCACACCGTGCCGTTCGGCATCGACGTGCCGTGGGAGACGCCGGTCACCATGATCGAGGGTTCCCCACTGCGGGGGATGCACGTGGGAGTCACCACGGAGCTGGCGATCGCGCGGGCGGTGGACTCCTCCGACCTCGACCCGATCAACGTGCACCCGCTGCCGGCGCAGAAGGCGATACTGGACGCCTTCGTCCGCCTGGGCTTCCGTTTCAAGAACGCGGACCTCGAGCGCGGGCACATCCGCGGTACCCGGCAGAAGCTGCCGTTCTACCAGGAGATCGAGTTCCTGCCGCCGCAGCAGTACCGGGGGCTGAACCAGGTGGAGATCAGCTTCGTCGCCGACCAGTCCGAGATGGACGTGGTGCTGGAGATGGACAAGAAGCCGGGGCTTTTCAGCGAGGGCAGCGACACGTTCCGCTCGTTCCAGGTCGGTCTGCAGGACTACCAGGCCACCGACTGGGCGGCCTACCTCAACCAGTGGCTGTCCGAGGTCGGCAGCAGGCGCAACTGGTTCTAGGCTCGGACGGGACAGGTAGATCCAGCTTTCGCAACACAGCCAGGAGGTACCGAGGTGACCCAGTCCACCAGGCCGCCGCTGCCGCACGACTTCCACCCCGAGGTGCCGTCGTTCACGGTGACGAGCGACGATGTCGAGGCGGGCGGCAGGCTCGCGGACGCCCAGGTGCACGCGGCGGGCAACACGTCGCCGCACCTGCGCTGGGAGGGCTTCCCCGCGGAGACCAGGAGCTTCGCGGTGACCTGCTTCGACCCGGACGCGCCCACCGGCAGCGGTTTCTGGCACTGGGTGCTCTTCGACATCCCGGCCACCGTGACCGAGCTTCCGGTCGGTGCCGGCTCCGGGAAGTTCGAGGGGCTGCCCGAGGGCGCCGTGCACGTGCGCAACGACTACGGCACCCGCGACTTCGGTGGTGCGGCGCCGCCGCCCGGCGACGGACCTCACCGGTACGTCTTCACGGTCTACGCCGTGGACCAGGAGAAGCTCGGCCCGGACGCGGACGCCTCTCCGGCGGCCGTCGGATTCAACCTGCGCTTCCACACGCTGGCGCGGGCGCACCTGATCGGTGAATACGAGGTTCCCGCCGGAAGCTGAGCGCGCGTCAGTCACGCGCGGCACGTTTGCCCGCCCCTGGTCTTGGAAGTGATCAGGGGCGGGCTTCTTTTTTCTGCCGTTGGGGCGGCGGATATTGCGTTGTCCCTCGCGGCACGCCCGGCCACAGTGGGGTTCCGGCCTGCCAGGGGGGCGGCCGGCACACGAGAGGTGGGCTGGTTGTGCGGGACACGCTGGTGCTGAACGCGAGCTTCGAGCCGCTGTCGACGGTGACGCTGAACCGTGCGGTGGTGCTGGTCCTCCAGGACAAGGCGGTCGTGGAGCAGGCCCATCCCCGACTGCGGATGCGGGCCGCCGCGGTGGACATACCGGCGCCACGGGTGATCAGGCTCTGCAGGTACGTCAGGGTGCCGTTCCGAAGACAAGCGCCGTGGTCGAGGCGGGGTGTGCTGGTACGGGACCGGCACCGGTGCGCGTACTGCGGCGGACGCGCCACGACCGTCGACCACGTCGTGCCCCGGGCGCAGGGCGGCCAGGACTCGTGGCTGAACACGGTGGCCTCGTGCGCGGAGGACAACCACCGGAAGGCGGACCGGACGCCGGATCAGGCCGGGATGCCGCTGCTGCACCAGCCCTTCGAGCCGACGCCCGCGGACGCGATGCTGCTGGCCATGGGCGGGAACCACGACCTCGCGGACCTGCCGGAGTGGCTGGCGGTGCGGGCGGCGGCCTGAGCTCCTCCCCCACGACGGCCGAGGGCCCGCCACCCCGAGCGGGTGGCGGGCCCTCGGCCGTGTTCCCAGGAGCGGGAAGCGGGACCGGGAGGCGATGACCGGCGAACGGAAGCCGGTCCCCAGGTCAGTCGATGGTCGGCTTCTCGAGGCGCTCGCTGCCGTTGCCCGCGGGCCGGGGCACGGAGCCCGGGGAACCGCCGTTCTGCGGGGCGAAGTTGCCGAAGGCGCCGCCGAGGCCCTTGAGGGCGTCGCCGATCTCGCTGGGAACGATCCAGAGCTTGTTGGCGTCGCCCTTGGCGATCTGCGGCAGCATCTGGAGGTACTGGTAGGCGAGCAGCTTCTGGTCCGGGTCGCCGGCGTGGATGGACTCGAAGACCGTGCGGATGGCCTGGGCCTCGCCCTCGGCGCGGAGGGCGGCCGCCTTGGCCTCACCCTCGGCACGCAGGATCTGCGACTGCTTCTCACCCTCGGCCCGCAGGATCTCGGACTGCCGGACACCTTCGGCCTGGAGGATCGCGGCGCGCTTGTCGCGGTCGGCGCGCATCTGCTTCTCCATCGAGTCCTGGATGGAGGTGGGCGGTTCGATGGCCTTGAGCTCGACGCGGTTGACGCGGATGCCCCACTTGCCGGTGGCCTCGTCGAGGACGCCGCGGAGGGCCGCGTTGATCTCCTCGCGGGAGGTGAGGGTGCGCTCGAGGTCCATGCCGCCGATGATGTTCCGCAGCGTGGTGACGGTGAGCTGCTCGATGGCCTGGATGTAGCTGGCCACCTCGTAGGTGGCGGCCCGGGCGTCGGTGACCTGGTAGTAGATCACCGTGTCGATGTTCACCACCAGGTTGTCCTGGGTGATCACCGGCTGCGGCGGGAACGGGACGACCTGTTCGCGCAGGTCGATGCGGTTGCGGACGGTGTCGATGAACGGCACCACGATGTTGAGGCCCGCGTTGAGGGTGCGGGTGTAGCGGCCGAAGCGCTCGACGATCGCGGCGCTGGCCTGCGGAATGACTTGGATGGTCTTGATCAGGGCGATGAAGACCAACACCACCAGAATGACCAGAACGATGATGACCGGTTCCATCGTGGCTCCCCGTACCCCTCTCGGCCGCGTCGCGGGCGGCAGATGGCGTGGTTGTCGAAGATCTTTCCGCTCGAGTCTCGCAGACCCCGGTGGTCCCTGGGGCGGGTTCCGGCCACTTGACCGGGCCGCGGGAGGGGCGGCGGGGCGGCGGGCTCACATCACGACGGCGGTCGCTCCGTCGATGTCGACGACGTCCACCTCCTCCCCGGCCTCGAAGACGGTGCCGGGGTCCAGGGCCCGCGCGGACCAGACCTCGCCGGCGAGCTTGATCCGCCCGCCCCGGGAGTCCACCCGTTCGAGCACGACCGCCTGACGGCCGCGCAACGCGTCGACCCCGCTCGAGAGTTGGGGCCTGTTCCTGTGGCGTGCCGCGATGGGGCGCACCACGGCGATCAGAGCGACGGAGACGACCACGAAGGCCGCCACCTGCAGCACGATGCCGCCGCCGAGCCCTCGGGTGACGGCCGCGGCGATCGCGCCGACGGCGAGCATCCCGAGTTCGGGCATCGCTGTGATCACCAGGGCGATGCCGAGCACCGCCGCCGCCACCAGCCACCAGACCCACGCGTCGATGTCCACGGGGTCATGGTAGGACCGCGCCCCCGTCGCGGACAGGGCGCGAACGGGGGCGCTGTGAAAGGCCGTTGGGTCGCCGGTGCGGACAGGCCCTAGGCGAGCGGCAGGCCGTGGGCGGTCCAGCGGTCGCCGACCTGCTCGACGACGAGGGGCAGGCCGAAGCAGTGGGAGAGGTTGCGGGAGGTGAGTTCCAGCTCGATGGGGCCGGCGGTCAGGACCTCGCCCTGGCGGATCATCAGGACGTGGGTGAAACCGGGGGCGATCTCCTCCACGTGGTGGGTCACCATGATCATGGAGGGGGCGATCGGGTCACGGGCCAGGCGGCCCAGGCGGCGCACCAGGTCCTCGCGGCCGCCGAGGTCGAGGCCCGCGGCCGGCTCGTCGAGCAGCAGCAGCTCGGGGTCGGTCATCAGGGCGCGGGCGATCAGCGTCCGCTTGCGCTCGCCCTCGGAGAGGGTGCCGAAGGTGCGGTCGGTGAAGTCGCTCATGCCGAGGCGGTCGAGGAAGGCGACGGCGCGCTGCTTGTCGACGTCCTCGTACTCCTCCTGCCAGGCGGCGGTCATGCCGTAGGCGGCGGTGAGCACGGTCTGCAGGACGGTCTGGCGCTTGGGGAGCTTCTCCGCCATGCCGATGCCCGCCATGCCGATGCGGGGGCGGAGTTCGAAGACGTCGGTGCCGGGACGGCCCAGGGTCTCACCGAGGATCGTGGCGGTGCCCTTGCTGGGGTAGACGTAGCTCGAGGCGACGTTGAGCAGGGTGGTCTTGCCCGCGCCGTTGGGCCCGAGGATGACCCAGCGCTCGCCCTCCTTGACCGACCAGGAGACCCGGTCCACCAGAGCCCGGCCCTCGCGGACCACGGATACGTCCTCAAGCTCCAGAACATCGCTCATCAGCGCGCTGTCTCCCCTTGCGTTCTCGGCCCTCCCCGTCGTGACGGCGGCGGCCGGTGTCGGCTGTCGTGTGCGCCGGCGGGCGCAGCCCTTTCGGAAAAATCTACGCCACCCGGTGTCCTGGGGAATCCAGTGGGACGGTCCTTAGGCTGGGCGCATGCTGACCGAACCACGTGCGGGGCGCCTGGCCGCCTGGGGAAATGCCCTTCTTGCCCACCTTGTACCGCCTGATGACGCGGTGGCCGCGATTGTCGGCGACGACGCGCTGCACCGCGTGGAGGGTCTGCCCGGGGAGGACCGTGCCGTCGGCCTGTCGCTGGCTCTCGGCCGGCTGCGGGCCCTGGGGGCCACCGGACTGCGGCTGGCGCTGCCCGCGCCGGGGCATCCGCTGGGGCTGAGCGGTCCGGCGGAGTTCAACGCGCGGGCGCTCGAGGCGGAGGAGGCGGTGGTCTGCCACGGGGTGGCGCTCGGTCTGGTGCCCGAGGTCCACGAGGCGGGCCCCGAGGGGGCCGGCGGGGCGGAGGACGTGCACGTCGAGGTGGTCTGGCACTGCCTGCCGGTGCGGGAGGCGCCGCCGGCCGACGTCCCCTCGCTGGGTGAGGCGGAGCGGGAGCTGGCGGAGGCGCTGCGGGAGGCGACGGAGGTGCTGACGCGGCTGGACGTCGCGGCGTCCGGGCCGGTCGCCGAGGCGGCGCTGGACGCGTACCGGGCGCGGGCGGAGCGGGCGCAGGGACGGGACGCGCTGGCTCCGGGATATCCGCCGCGGGCGGCGCGGGTGCTGCGGCTGGCGGAGCGGGTGGGGCTGCTGGTCTCACTGGCGTACGAGCGGGGGCACGGGGGTGCGGTGAGCGCCGGGGAGATGGCGGCGCGGCGGGAGGCGCTGCGTCCGGTGGAGCGGACGGCCCGGCGGGCGATGGTCGCCGCGTACAACGCGGCGGTGGAGGAGCGTCACCGGGGGTGACGACTCCCCCGGCTCTCCCGGCTCCGCCGGCCACCCCGGATCCCCTGGCCCCCCGCCGCGCCTCGCGCGCACGCGCGCACGCGCGCCGTTTCAGGGGAAGGCGGGTCAGGGGAGGTCGTTGCGGACGGCCCAGAGGGCTGCCTGGGTGCGGTCGGAGACGTCGAGTTTCATGAGGATGGAACTGACGTGGGTCTTGATCGTCTTCTCGCTCAGGAAGAGGGAGCGGGCGATCTCCCGGTTGGAGCGCCCCTCGGCGATCAGGGCGAGGACCTCGCGTTCCCGGTCGGTGAGGGCGGCGCCGCGGCCCTCGCCCGCGCCGTTGTCCTCGGAGAGGAGCACTTCGGCGACCTCCGGCTGGAGGACGGTGTGCCCCGCGTGGACGGACCGGATGGCGGTGGCGAGGGCGTCGGGGTCGACGTCCTTGTAGAGGTAGCCGGCCGCGCCGGCCCGCAGCGCGGGGACCACGGTGCGGCGCTCGGTGAAGCTGGTGACCACCAGGACGCGGGCCGGGTTGCCGAGGGCGCGCAGGCGGCGCAGGGCCTCGATGCCGTCCGATCCGGGCATCCGGACGTCCATCAGGACGACGTCGGGCCGGAGCTCCTCGCAGCGGGTCACCCCCTCCTCCCCGTCCCCGGCCTCGCCGACGACCTCGATGTCGTCCTGCACCTCGAGGAAGGTGCGCAGGCCTCGCCGGACCACCTGGTGGTCGTCGACGAGCAGGACCTTGACCGGGTCAGCCACCGGGAACCTCCATCTCGACGACGGCGCCCCTGCCGGGCGCCGAGCTGACGGTGAGCGTGCCGCCCACGCCGGTGGCGCGGTCCCGCATGGAGACCAGGCCCAGGTGACGGCCGGTCCTCAGGACCGCGTCGGGTTCGAATCCCCGGCCGTCGTCGGTGATCCGCAGCACGACCGACGGCCCGTGGCGTTCGAGGACGACGTCCACGGTGCGGGGCTGTCCGTGGCGCAGCGCGTTGTGCAGTGCCTCCTGGGCGACCCGCAGCAGGGCGGCCTCCTGGGCGGCGGACAGCGCGCGGACGTCGTGGCTGGTGAAGGAGACCCGGGCGGCGTGGGCGCGGTCGAGGACCTGGACCTGGCTGCGCAGGGTGGCGACCAGGCCGTCCTCGTCGAGGGCGGCGGGGCGCAGCTCGATCACCGCGGCGCGCAGTTCGTCGGCGGCCTCGGCGGCGAGCGCGGCGACCTCCCCGAGGGCGTCCTTGGCGCGGGCGGGCGCCCGGTCGACCAGGGTGGCCGCGGCCTGGGCGGTGAGGCGGAGCGAGAAGAGCTTCTGGCTGACCGCGTCGTGCAGCTCGTGGGCGAGGCGGGAGCGCTCCTCGGCGATGGTGAGCTCGCGGCTGCGCTCGTAGAGGCGCGCGTTGGTGAGGGCGATGGCGGCGTGCTGGGCGAAGAGGGAGAGGAGCTCCTCGTCCTCCTCGGTGAAGCCGCGGGAGGCACCGGGGGCGGTGTCGCCCCGGGCGGCCCCCGGTCGGCCGGGGTCCTCCTTGGTCGCCAGGCCCTCCTTGTTCGCCAGGCCTTCCTTGTTCGCCAGGTAGAGGGCGCCGAGGATCTCCTCGCCGTCGCGGATGGGCATGCCCAGGAAGTCGGTCATCTCCGGGTGGGCGTCGGGCCAGCCCTCGAAGCGCGGGTCGGCGCGGACGTCGTCGAGGCGCTGCGGACCCTCGTGGAGCATGGCGGCGAGGATGCCGTGCTGGCGCGGGAGGGGGCCGATGGCCTTCCAGGTGGGCTCGTCGACGCCGTCGACCACGAACCGCGCGAAGCCGCCGCAGTCGTCGGGCACGCCCAGGGCGGCGTAGCGGGCGCCGAGCAGTTCCCGGGCGCGGCACACGATCGTCTTGAGGACGTCTCCCACCTCCAGGCGCCGGCTCATGGCGAGCAGGGCGTCGCTGACGGCCGCCAGTCCGGCCGGTGAGCGGGGGGTGCCTTCGTTCATGGCGGTCACGCTACCGGCGGTCGAGGGCTGCCGGATCGGTCCTGAGGACCGTCCGAGGACCGGTCGCTGGTCCCGGTCCACCCCCGGAATCCACTGACACAAAGCATTGCGCAAGCAACTCTGCGTGAGACGACACGAGGTGCCGTGTGAGGCCGTCCACGAGACCCCCGTCACTTACGAAGGGAGATAGGAGACAAGCAGGACATTAGGACACTCTCTGAGCAGGATGAAAGTCAGAGTCTGTACCGATTTGCCGGTTACGTTCTCCTATTCGGCTTCGTAGATCACATGATTGCCAGCCGATTTTGCGGTCGCTAAGAATTGCTCATGTCGCTCACCGCAGCGGATTCGTCCGCGGCGCAGAGACGCCCCTCGGGTGCACTTCCGTCCGGCCCGTCCGGACAGTCCGAACCCCCGGACGCCGAGCGACATCCGCGCAACGAATGAGGTTCCATGCCGAAGTTCAACCTTTCCGCTTATCGCACCGCCGTCACCAAGAAGCAGATGCAGAAGATCGGCATCGCCGGTGCCGGTGCCCTGAGCGCCGCGGCTCTCGCCTTCACCGTCGTCCCGGCCGACGCCGAGACCACCACTAGCGAGGCCGGCCAGGCCAAGCCGGTGGTCTACAACGCCGACCGGATCGAGAACGTGAAGGCCAACGTCGCCGACCAGGCCGCGGGTGCGAGCGTGAAGGCCGAGGCCGTCGCCGCCCAGCAGGCGGAGCAGAAGGTCGCGGAGAAGAAGGCCGCCGACGAGGCCGCCGCCAAGAAGGCCGCCGCCGCGAAGGCCGCCGAGGAGCGCCAGGAGAAGGAAGCCAGCCGCTCCGCCGCCCGTCCGGTCGCCCAGAAGGCCGAGACGAAGAAGGTCTACGCGAACAACCTGGACGGTTGGATCCGCGAGGCCCTCGACATCATGGACGAGAAGGACATTCCGGGTTCGTACCACGGTCTGTACAAGAACATCATGCGTGAGTCCTCGGGCAACCCGAAGGCGATCAACCTCTGGGACATCAACGCCAAGAACGGCATCCCGTCCAAGGGCCTGCTGCAGGTGATCCCGCCGACCTTCGAGACGTACCACGTCGACGGCACGCCGTACGACATCTACCACCCGGTGTCGAACATCGTGGCCGCGGCCAACTACGCCGCCGACCGCTACGGCACGATCGACAACGTCAACAGCGCGTACTGAGGCAGGCGCGGACCTCTGAGCAGGAACCGCTGACACGTTGAAAGGGCGGCACCCCCACCGGGGTGCCGCCCTCGCGTCATGTCCGGAAAGCGCCCGGACCCGCCTCGGGGGACGGGTCCGCGCGGATCACTTGCGCATGACCTCCGGCTCGTGCCGCCGCAGGAAGCGGGCCACGAAGAAGCCGCAGATCACGCCCAGACCGATCAGCGCGATCATGTCCAGCGACCAGGTGCCGAGGGTGTGCTCCCAGAGCGGGTCGTTGTCCGCACCGGCCTCCGGCGGGGCGATCCGGTTGAAGTCGAGCGTGGCGCCCGCGGCCGCGACCGCCCACCGGGACGGCATCAGGTACGAGAACTCGTTGACGCCGAGCGTGCCGTGCAGGGCGAAGAGGCAGCCGGTGAAGACCACCTGGATGATCGCGAACATCACCAGCAGCGGCATGGTCTTCTCGGCCGTCTTCACCAGCGCCGAGATGATCAGGCCGAACATCATCGAGGTGAAGCCCAGGCCCATGATCGGCAGCGAGAGCTCTACCAGCGACATCCCGCCCAGGACGAGCCCCTCCTCGGGGATCTCCCGGCCCGCGAAGCCGATCACACCCACCAGCAGGCCCTGGAACACCGTGATGAGGCCCAGCACGAAGACCTTGGACATCAGGTACGCCGACCGGGACAGGCCGGTGGCCCGCTCCCGCTCGTAGATCACGCGTTCCTTGATCAGCTCGCGGACCGAGTTGGCCGCGCCGGCGAAACAGGCGCCCACGGCGAGGATCAGCAGGACCGTGGTGGCCGTGCCGTTGGGGACGATCCGGCCGGTCTGCGGGTTGAGCGGGTTGGGCAGCAGGCCGCGGTCCGGGTTGATCAGCAGGCTCACCGAGCCGATGACGGCCGGCAGGATCACCATCAGCGCCAGGAAGCCGCGGTCCGAGACGATCACCGACACGTAGCGCCGCACCAGCGTCACGAACTGGGAGAACCAACCCTGCGGCTTCGGCGGCCGGATCGCCTGCGGCGGCGGCGCGTACGCGGACTGCGAGGGCGCGGCGTCGGCGTCCGCGGCGTACATCCGGTAGTGCTGCGAGCCCTTCCAGCGGCCCGACCAGTCGTAGTCGCGGTAGTTCTCGAACGCCGAGAAGACGTCGGCCCAGGTGGAGTAGCCGAAGAAGTTCAGCGCCTCGTCCGGCGGACCGAAGTACGCCACCGCGCCACCGGGGGCCATCACCAGCAGCTTGTCGCACAGCGCCAGCTCGGCCACCGAGTGGGTGACCACCAGGACCGTGCGGCCGTCGTCGGCCAGGCCGCGCAGCAGCTGCATCACGTCGCGGTCCATGCCCGGGTCGAGGCCGGAGGTGGGCTCGTCCAGGAAGATCAGCGACGGCTTGGTCAGCAGCTCCAGGGCGACCGAGACGCGCTTGCGCTGGCCGCCGGAGAGCGAGGTGACCTTCTTGTCCTTGTGCACGTCCAGCTTGAGCTCGCGCAGCACCTCGTCGATCCGGGCCGCGCGCTCGGCGGACGTGGTGTCCGCGGGGAACCGCAGCTTGGCCGCGTACCCGAGGGCCTTCTTGACGGTGAGCTCCTTGTGCAGGATGTCGTCCTGCGGCACCAGGCCGATGCGCTGGCGGAGCTCGGCGAACTGCTTGTAGAGGTTCCGGTTGTCGTAGAGGACCTCGCCCTGGTCGGCGGGCCGGTAGCCGGTCAGCGCCTTGAGCAGGGTGGACTTGCCGGAACCGGACGGGCCGATCACCGCGATCAGGGACTTCTCCGGGACGGCGAAGGAGACGTCCTTGAGGATCTGCTTGCCGCCGTCGACGGTGACCGTCAGGTGGCGGGCCGAGAAGCTGACCTCACCGGTGTCGACGAACTCCTCCAGCCGGTCCCCGACCAGCCGGAACGTCGAGTGGCCGACGCCGACGACGTCGCCGGGGCCGAGAACCCGGGTGCCGCCCTTGGGAACGGGCTCGCCGTTGACGTACGTGCCGTTGTGCGAGCCGAGGTCGCGGATCTCGCAGCGGCCGTCCGGCATCGCGTGGAACTCGGCGTGGTTCCGGGAGACCTGCAGGTCCGAGACGACCAGCTCGTTCTCCAGGGCGCGGCCGATGCGCATCACGCGGCCGAGGGCGAGCTGGTGGAACGTGGTGGGGCTGCGCTCGGAGTGGACCGGCCGGCCGCCGCCGGGCTGCTGGGGCGCGGAGGGGGCCCCGCCCTGCTGGGGGAACGAGGGCTGCGCGGACGGCGGACCCCAGCCGGGGGCGCCCTGCGGTCCGCCGCCGGCCGGGAACTGCGGCTGGGCGTGCGGAGCCGGGGGCGCGGCGTGCGGCACGTGCTGCGCGGGCTGCGGGGTCCGGGCCGCCTGGACGGGCGGGGCCGGCGCGGCGGCCTGCACGGGCTGGGCGGCGGGGGCGGCCTGGGCCGGCTGGGCGGCGGGCGCGGCCGAGGGGTTCAGCCGCGGGCCGTCCGTGGCGTTGCCGAGGTGGACCGGTGTTCCGGGCTGGAGCCGCGTGCGCTGGACGCGGTGGCCCTGCACGTAGGTGCCGTTGGTGGACCCGTGGTCCTCCAGCACCCAGCCGCCGTCGGCATGGCTGACGGTCGCGTGGCGCCAGGAGACCCTGGCGTCGTCGACGACCAGGTCCCCTTGCGGATCCCGGCCGATCGTGTAGGACCTGGACGCATCGAGCGTCCAGGTCCGTCCGTTGAATTCGAGTACGAGTTCTGGCACTCCATGCCCCACTGAGTTGTCCCCCGAATTGGCCCCCGACACAGGGAGTCCAGGGATGTCGAACGTCCGGGGGCACTATCCCAGGCGGGGTGGGGGGACCGGAAGCCGGGACGGAGGACAGGTACCGAATCGCCACCTTTCCCGGACTCTTCGACAGCGCCGGAACCGCCCCGCCCTCCCTGCCCGGTCCGCGGGCCGCACCGTGGGCGTGGCGCGGGGCGCAGCGCATGGCGGACCGCGGGCGGTGGAGCGTCCGGGTGGCGGACCGGTGGGGCGGGTGGGACGGGTGGGCGGATACGGTGGGAGGACCATGAGCGCTGCGCAGAACTCCGACGCCCCCACCCTCCTCGTCAAGATCTTCGGCAAGGACCGCCCCGGGACCACCGCCGGTCTGTTCGAGACCCTCACCGCCTACCGGGTCGACGTCGTCGACATCGAGCAGGTCGTCATCCGCGGCCGGATGGTGCTCTGCGCACTGATCACCCAGCCCCCCTCCGGGCAGGAGGGCGACCTCCGCGCCGCCGTCCACAGCTGGGCCGGCTCCATGAAGATGGAGGCGGAGATCCTCTCCGGCACCGGCGACAACCGCCCCCGCGGCAGCGGCCGCTCCATCGTCACCGTGCTCGGCAACCCGCTGACCGCCGAGTCGACCGCCGCGATCGCCTCCCGGATCACCGCGGCCGGCGGCAACATCGACCGCATCTTCCGCCTGGCCAAGTACCCGGTCACCGCGGTGGAGTTCGCGGTCTCGGGCGTGGCGACGGAACCCCTGCGCACCGCCCTGGCCACCGAGGCCGCGGCCCTCGGCGTGGACATCGCCGTGGTCTCCGCGGGCCTGCACCGCCGCGCCCAGCGGCTGGTGGTGATGGACGTGGACTCCACGCTCATCCAGGACGAGGTGATCGAGCTGTTCGCGGCCCACGCCGGCTGCGAGGCGCAGGTCGCCGAGGTGACGGCGGCCGCGATGCGCGGGGAGCTGGACTTCGAGCAGTCGCTGCACGCCCGGGTGGCGCTCCTGGAGGGCCTGGACGCCTCGGTGGTGGAGAAGGTGCGCAGCGAGGTGCGGCTGACGCCGGGCGCCCGCACCCTGGTGCGGACCCTGAAGCGGCTGGGCTACCAGGTGGGTGTGGTGTCCGGCGGCTTCACGCAGGTCACCGACGACCTGAAGGAGCGGCTGGGGCTGGACTTCGCGCAGGCCAACACGCTGGAGATCGTCGACGGGCGGCTGACCGGCCGGGTCGTCGGCGAGGTCGTGGACCGCGCGGGCAAGGCGCGGCTGCTGCGCCGCTTCGCGGCGGAGGCGGGGGTGCCGCTGGCCCAGACGGTGGCGATCGGCGACGGCGCGAACGACCTGGACATGCTGAACACCGCGGGCCTGGGCGTCGCCTTCAACGCGAAGCCGGTGGTCCGGGAGGCCGCCCACACGGCGGTGAACGTGCCCTTCCTGGACACCGTGCTGTACCTGCTGGGGATCAGCCGCGAGGAGGTCGAGGCCGCCGACGGCGGCCTCGCCGAGCACTGACGCGGCGCGCACCGAGGGGCGAACCGGGGAACGCACCGAGGGGCGCGCGCCGTGCGGAGGACGTCTCCGCGCGGCGCGCGCCCGTCGTCACTTCGTGGGCGCCCAGTAGTCGGTCAGCGTGCCCGCACCGGGTTCCAGGGACTTCCAGGACCCGGTGAAGGTGAGCACCGCGAACGCGGCGGTGGGGAAGCCGCGGCGGACCATCCGCTCCCGGGCGTCGCCCTCGTCCCCGCCCGCCAGGACCTCGGTCACGCCGTGGATGCCGGGGTTGTGGCCGATCATGAGGACGTTCCGCACGTCGTCGGGAGTCTCGTTCAGCACCGCGACGAGCTCGCCCGGCGTGGCCTCGTAGATCCGCTCCTCGTAGACCGTCCGGGGCCTGCGCGGGAACTCGTGGACGGCCAGCTTCCAGGTCTCGCGGGTGCGGACGGCGGTGGAGCACAGGGCCAGGTCGAAGGCGATGCCGGAGTCGGCCAGCTTGCGGCCGGCGACCGGGGCGTCCATGCGCCCCCGCTCGGCGAGCGGCCGTTCGTGGTCGGCGACCTCGGGCCAGTCGGCCTTCGCGTGCCGGAAAAGGACGATCGTGCGGGGTTCTGCGACGCTCATGGATCCCAGCTTGGCACGAAAAAGGCGGCAAGGCGCAGGGAGTTGGCCGGCGTCACCGCCGCGGGGCGGCGGCCGGCGTCAGCGGCCGGCCATTTCCGCCAGACGGGCCACCAGCACACCGATGTCCGGTCCCCCGTCGGCGGCCGGGTCGGCGACCAGCAGGAGCAGCGTCACGAAGGCCAGGACGGGCGGCAGGAGGCCCCACCAGGGCAGTGTGTCCCCGGTTCCGGCGCCGTCACCGGCGGCGCGGGCGGGGCAGGAGGTCGTCGTGGGGACCGGCATGATGCCTCCGGATGATGGGGGGCGCGTCCCGGCCGGGACGCGGCCGACGGCCGTTCCACGGCCACCCCACCGACGCTACGCACCGGACGCCGGGCGTCACATCCGGTGATCCACCCATTCGACCCTGAGGACCGTCCCCTAGGGGATGGGGGGACAACCCCACCCCCACCGCTTTCCCGGGCCGGTTCCGGGGCAGGTTCTCGGCGGGCCGGAGGAGTCCCGCCGGGCCCGCCGCCGTCAGGGTGCGGCGATGGAGGCGATGACGCCGATGATCACCATGATGAGCAGGAACGAGCTGAGAACGAGCAGCAGCTTCTTCTGGCCGTTCTGGGGGTTCGGGTCGAGCACCATGGCCACAGTCTCGCACTCCCCCGGCGCCGCCCCGGAACCGGGTGGTCAGCGCCGCGCGGCGGCCGCCTGCGCGTCCGGCTCCCCCCTCGGTACGAGTTCGTCCTCGACGGTCCGGTTCTTGCCGGCCAGCACGCCGAAGATCATCTGGGGGATCATGAGGCCCGCCATCAGCGTCAGCGGCAGGCCCCAGCCGCCGCTGTGCTGGTAGAGGACGCCGACCAGCACGGGTCCGGGGATGGAGATCAGGTAGCCGGTGCTCTGGGCGAAGGCGGAGAGCCGTCCGACGCCCTCGCCGGTGCGGGCGCGCATGCCGACCATGGTCAGGGCGAGGGGGAAGGCGCAGTTGGCGATGCCCAGCAGGACCGCCCAGAGCCAGGCCCCGGCCGCCGGGGCGAGGATCAGACCGGCGTAGCCGGCGAGGCCGCTGACGCCGAGGGCGATCACCATCGGGCCCTGGTGGGGCAGCCGGGCGGCCAGTCGCGGGATGACGAAGGAGAGCGGCACGCCCATCACCATGGTCACGGCGAGCAGCACGCCGGCCGTGCCGGCCGAGACCCCGGCGTCGCGGAAGATCTGGGCGAGCCAGCCCATGGTGACGTAGGCGCAGGTGCCCTGGAGGCCGAAGAAGACGGCGAGGGCCCAAGCGGTGCGGCTGCGGGTGATGCTCCGCGTCGGCGCCTTGACGGGCGCGGACCGCTCCGCGGCACCGCGGCGGGGGCCGGGCACCCGGTTCCGGCGGGCGCCCCGGTCGCGCACCAGCGGCAGCCAGGCGAGCCCGGCGGCCACGGCGAGCAGCGACCACGCGGCGAGGCCGAGGCGCCAGTCGCCGCCGAGGGCGCCGGTCAGCGGCACGGTGAGGGCGGCGGCCGTGGAGGTGCCGAGGGCGAGGGCCATCGAGTACAGGCCGGTCATGGGGCCGACCCGGTCGGGGAACCGCTCCTTGACGATCACCGGCATCAGGATGTTGCCGACCGCGATGCCCATCAGGGCCAGCGCGGTGGCGGCCAGCAGCCCGGCCGTGGAGCCCGTCCAGGGGCGCACGAGCAGGCCGACGGCGATGGCGGCCATGCCGGCGCACACCACCGCGGGCGCGCCGAAGCGGCGGGCCAGCCGGGGGGCGGCGACACCGAAGGCGGCGAAGCAGAGGGAGGGCACCGAGGTGAGCAGGCCGGCCACGGAGCCGCTCATCCCGAAGCCCTCGCGCACCTCCTCGAGGAGGGCGCCGAGGCTGGTGACGGCCGGCCGCAGGTTGAGCGCCGCCAGCACCACGGCGGCCATCAGCAGGCGGGTGCGCCAGGCGGTGGACACCGCCGTCGCGGCCTCGGCGGGCACGGCGGCGTCCGCTTCGCCGCGGGTGGTGCCCGGCCGCCGGGCCGGGTTCTCGGTCGCCTCGTAGGAGACGTTGCGCCCATCAGACATGGATCCATCATAGAATCATGGGATGATTGGCTGTCCACTTCTCCCGGCTCCGCGCCGGCCCGCCTCGTGCGAAGGTGTGCCATGCCTTTGACCCACCCCCGCCGCTCGGCACTGTCCGAACAGGTGATCGCGTCCCTGCGGACCCAGATCACCTCGGGCGAGTGGCCGGTCGGCTCCCGCATCCCGACCGAGCCGGAGCTGGTCGAGCAGCTGGGCGTGGCCCGCAACACCGTCCGCGAGGCGGTGCGCGCGCTCGCGCACAACGGGCTGCTGGACATCCGCCAGGGCTCGGGCACCTATGTCGTGGCCACCAGCGAGCTGGCCGGGGTGATGCACCGCCGCTTCGCCGACGCCGACCCCCGGCACGTCGCCGAGCTGCGCTCCTCGCTGGAGGCGAGCGCGGCCTCGCTGGCCGCCGAGCGGCGCACCGAGCGGGACCTGCGGCAGCTGGAGGCGCTGCTGAGGCGGCGGGACGAGGCGTGGGAGTCCGGTGACGTGGAGGCGTTCGTCACCGCGGACACCGGGTTCCACATGGCGGTGGTGGCCGCCTCCCACAACGACGTGATGACGGCGCTGTACGCGGACCTCGGCGAGGTGCTGCGGAACTGGCTGCGCGGTGACGTCGGGGCGGCGCTCACGCCGGAGACGTACATGGACCACGCCCCGCTGGTGGAGGCGGTCCGCCGGGGCGACGCGACGACGGCGGCGAAGGTGGCGGCGGAGTACCCGCTGTCCTGCCGACCGGGGCGAACGGTTTGAGCCGTTCTGCCGCCGGGCCGGGTGTGTTCGGCCGCGGCGGCGGACGTCGCCTCCTAGCGTCGGGGCATGGCGCTTTCCAAGGAGGAACGCGAGGCGTTCCTGGCAGAACCGTTGACGGCGGTGCTCGGTGTGGCGGCGGGTCCGGAGCGGGGGCCGCTGCTGGTGCCCCTCTGGTACTTCTACGAACCGGGCGGCCGGCCGTGGATCCTCACCGGACGCGACTCGCGCAAGGCCGGGCTGATCGCGGAGACCGGCCGCTTCTCGCTGCTGGTGCAGCGGCTGACGCCGACGGTGCGGTACGTGTCGGTGGAGGGGCCGGTGGAGGAGTCCGCGCCCGCGACGGCGGAGCGGGTCCGGGAGATCGCGGGGCGGTACCTCTCGGGTGAGGCGCTGGAGCAGTACCTGGCGTCGCCGGTGGCCATGGAGGAGTCGGTGGTGATCCGGATGCGGCCCGAGCGGTGGACGTCGTCGGACCTCGGGGCCTGGTGACGGCGGAGTCCCCTCCGGCGGCGGGGCTCAGGCCGGGCGGTGGCTGACCCACGCGGAGGCGACCTCCTTCCAGCACCGCCCGGTGAGCTCCACGCTGCGGGCCGGGGCGGCGTCGACGGGGGCGCCGTCGGTGTCCACGTCCCACCAGCGGGCGCACTCGACGTGCAGGCGGAGGCGGTCCGTGCGGGAGTGGGGGTTGTGGCAGAGGGCGGTCACCGTGGAGCCGGCGGTCCGCACGGCGCAGTCGGCACCGGACTCCGCGGGGGCGGGCGTCGGGGACGCGGGGGCGATCGTCGCCAGGGCCGCCGCGGTGAGCAGGGCCGCGTGCACGGGGCGGAAACGGGGGGTCACGGCGCCTCCCGGGGGTGTGGTCGCGCTCCCAGGCTCCCCCGGCACGGAGGCGCACCGCCCCCGCTGTTCCCCCGGCCGGGTGACGGCCCCTGCGGGGGCCTGACCTTGGTGGGGCGGGCCGCGACGTGCGTTCGGTACCGCTCGCTCGGCCTGGTCGGGCGAGGGCGAGCCGCCGGCCGCGTATGGCGCCGCCCTGCGCCCGCCCGTGCCGCCCTCTGTGCGGCCCAGCCGCCCGCGGGGGGTGTCCGTGCCGCCCGGTGATCGTGCCGCTCTGGCGGGTGGGGGAACGTGGGCGCCGGGCGTACGCATGCCGCCGCCCCGCGCGGGTGGCGCGGGGCGGCGGCAGCGGGACGCGGAGAAGGGCTCAGGCGCCGATCGCGTGGAGCCCGCCGTCGACGTGGATGATCTCGCCCGTCGTCTTCGGGAACCAGTCGCTCAGCAGCGCGACGACACCCCGCGCCGGCGGCTCCGGGTCCTCGAGGTCCCACGCCAGCGGGGCCTGGTTGTCCCAGACCTTCGCCAGGTCCCCGAAGCCGGGGATGGACTTCGCGGCCATCGACCCGATCGGCCCGGCCGAGATCAGGTTGCAGCGGATGTCCTTCTCGCCCAGGTAGCGCGCGAGGTACCGGCTGGTGGCCTCCAGCGCAGCCTTGGTCGGGCCCATCCAGTCGTACTGCGGCCAGGCGTACTGCGCGTCGAAGGTGAGGCCGACGACCGAGCCGCCGTTCTCCATGAGCGGCAGGCAGGCCGTGGTCAGCGACTTCAGCGAGAACGCCGAGACATGCATCGCGGTGGCCACCGACTCGAACGGCGTGTTCAGGAAGTTGCCGCCGAGCGCGTCCTGCGGGGCGAAGCCGATGGAGTGGACGACGCCGTCCAGACCGCCGAGCTCGTCGCGGACCAGGCCCTCGAGGCGGTCCAGGTGCTCCTGGTTGGAGACGTCGAGCTCGATCACCTTGGTCGGCTTCGGCAGCTTCCTGGCGATCCGCTCGGTCAGCGTGGGCCGCGGGAAGGCGGTGAGGATGATCTCGGCACCCTGCTCCTGGGCCAGCCGGGCCGTGTGGAAGGCCATGGAGGACTCCAGCAGCACACCGGTGATCAGGATGCGCTTGCCCTCGAGAATTCCGCTCATGTCGATCAGTGACCCATGCCCAATCCGCCGTCAACGGGGATGACGGCTCCAGTGATGTACGACGCCTCGTCCGAGGAGAGGAACCGCACCACGCCGGCGATCTCCTCGGCCTCCGCGTACCTGCCCAGCGGGACCTTGGACAGGAAGTCCTTGCGCGTCTCCTCGGGGAGCGCGCGCGTCATGTCGGTGTCCACGAAGCCGGGGGCGACGACGTTGAAGGTGATGTTGCGCGAGCCCAGCTCACGGGCGAGGGAGCGCGCGAAGCCGACCAGGGCGGCCTTGGAGGCCGCGTAGTTGGCCTGACCCGCCTGGCCGGCGAGGCCCACGACGGAGGAGATCAGGACGACTCGGCCCTTGCGCGCGCGCAGCATGGCCTTGTTGGCCCGCTTGACCACGCGGAAGGTGCCGGTCAGGTTGGTGTCGATGACGGAGGTGAAGTCCTCCTCCGACATCCGCATCAGGAGCTGGTCCTTGGTGACGCCGGCGTTTGCCACCAGCACCTCGACGGGGCCGTGCCGCTCCTCGACCTCCTTGTAGGCCTGCTCCACCTGCTCGGCGTCGGTGATGTCGCAGCGGACGGCGAGGCAGCCGAGGTCGGCGAGCTCGGCCGGCGGCTCGCCGGAGCGGTAGGTGTACGCGACCTTGTCGCCGGCCTGGGCGAACGCGCGGGCGATGGCGAGGCCGATGCCCCGGTTGCCTCCGGTGACGAGAACCGAGCGGCTCATCCGTCCCCCTTCGTGCTTCGTTGGTCTTTCCGCCCGGCCGCGTTCCGGCGGCCGGCGGGCGGCTTCCCTGGAAAACCTATCGGTCCGCCCGCCGCCGGGGGCCTTCGGGCACGAACAGCAGCGCACCCCCGCCCGCTGTGGGATCCCTACAGTCACCCACCGTCGCCGACGGCCCTGCGAAGCCCCGATCGTGCGGCTTGTCGCACGGGTGTCGCGGGGCCGTTGTGGCAGCCCGCCAGCGGACCGGCCCGGCGGCGGACGAAACCCGGGCACGGCACGGTCGCCCCGTGGTGTACTGCCCTGTTGTCAGCGCAGTGACCGCCTGAAGGGACTCCCGCCCGTGCCCCATGACATCGACCCGTCGTTCCTGGCACTGCCCCTGAGGCCGCTGGCCGACGCCGCGCTGGCGCGGGCCAGGGCGCTGGGCGCGGAACACGCGGACTTCCGGTTCGAGCGGGTGCGCAGCGCGGACCGGCGGCTGCGGGACGCGCGGCCGGCCGGGTCGTCGGACACCACCGACCTCGGCTACGCGGTGCGCGTGGTGCACGGCGGGGCCTGGGGCTTCGCCTCCGGGGTGGACCTCACCATGGACGCCGCCGCCAAGGTCGCCTCCCAGGCGGTGGCGATGGCGAAGCTGACCGCCAAGGTCATCGCGGCGGCCGGGTCGGACGAGAGGGTGGAGCTGGCCGACGAGCCGGTGCACGCGGAGAAGACCTGGGTGTCCGCCTACGAGACCGACCCGTTCGAGGTGCCGGACGAGGAGAAGTCGGGGCTGCTGGCCGAGTGGAGCGCCCGGCTGCTCGCCGCCGACGGCGTGGACCACGTGGACGCCTCGCTGCTGACCGTCCACGAGAACAAGTTCTACGCGGACACCGCCGGCACGGTCACCACCCAGCAGCGGGTCCGGCTCCATCCGCAGTTCAACGCCGTCTCGGTGGACGAGTCCACCGGCGAGTTCGACTCCATGCGCACCCTGGCCCCGCCCGTGGGCCGGGGCTGGGAGTACCTGACCGGCACCGGCTGGGACTGGGAGGCGGAGCTCGCCGAGATCCCGGAGCTGCTGCGCGAGAAGATGCGCGCGCCCAGCGTGAAGGCCGGGGTGTACGACCTGGTCGTCGACCCGTCGAACCTCTGGCTGACCATCCACGAGTCGATCGGCCACGCCACCGAGCTGGACCGCGCGCTGGGCTACGAGGCCGCGTACGCGGGCACCTCCTTCGCCACCTTCGACCAGCTCGGCACGTTGAGGTACGGCTCCGAGAAGATGAACGTCACCGGCGACCGCACCGCCGAGCACGGGCTCGCGACCATCGGCTACGACGACGAGGGCGTGGCCGGCCAGTCCTGGGACCTGGTGAGGGACGGCGTGCTCACCGGCTACCAGCTGGACCGGCGGACGGCGAGGCTGACCGGCTTCGAGCGGTCCAACGGCTGCGCCTTCGCCGACTCCCCCGGACATGTGCCGGTGCAGCGGATGGCCAACGTGTCGCTGCTCCCGGACCCGGCGGGGATGTCCACCGAGGACCTGATCGGCGGCGTGGACAACGGGATCTACGTGGTGGGCGACCGGTCGTGGTCCATCGACATGCAGCGCTACAACTTCCAGTTCACGGCGCAACGGGCCTACCGCATCAGGAACGGCCGGGTGGACGGCCAGGTGCGGGACTTCGCCTACCAGGGGATCACCCCGCAGTTCTGGGGGTCGATGGAGGCCGTGGGCGGCCCGCAGACCTATGTCCTGGGCGGCGCCTTCAACTGCGGCAAGGCCCAGCCGGGCCAGATCGCGGCCGTCTCCCACGGCTGCCCGTCGGCCCTGTTCCGGGGCGTCAACATCTTGAACACCACGCAGGAGGCCGGCCGATGAGCCCGCGTACCGACAAGCCGCACGAGATCGTCGAGCGTGCCCTGGCACTGTCCCAGGCCGACGGCTGTGTCGTGATCGCGGCGGAGACGTCCAGCGCCAACCTGCGGTGGGCGGGGAACGCCCTCACCACCAACGGCGTCACCCGGGGCCGGCACCTCACGGTGATCGCCACGGTGGACGGCAAGGAGGGCACCGCGGCGGGCGTGGTGAGCCGCGGGGCGGTCACCGCGGAGGATCTGGAGCCGCTGGTGCGGGCCGCGGAGGCGGCGGCCCGCGGCGCGGCCCCGGCCGAGGACGCGACCGAGCTGGTCACCGGGGTGCCGCACTCCCCCGGTTTCACCGAGGCGCCCGCCGAGACCTCCTCCGCGGTGTTCGACGCCTTCGCCCCGGCCCTCGGCGAGGCCTTCGCCCGCGCCCGGGCCGGCGGGCGGGAGCTGTACGGCTTCGCCCACCACGAGATGGTCACCAGCTACCTCGGCACCTCGACCGGGCTGCGGCTGCGGCACGACCAGCCCAACGGGACCCTGGAGGTCAACGCCAAGTCCCCCGACCGGCTCCGCTCCGCCTGGGCGGGCCGCTCCACGCGCGACTTCACCGACGTCGATCCGGCCGCGCTGGACGCGGAGCTGGCCCGGCGGCTGGTGTGGGCCGAGCGGCAGGTCGAGCTGCCCGCCGGGCGGTACGAGACGCTGCTGCCGCCGTCCGCCGTGGCGGACCTGCTGGTCTACCAGCTCTGGTCCTCCTCGGCCCGGGACGCCGCCGAGGGGCGGACGGTGTTCAGCAAGCCGGGCGGCGGGACGCGGGTCGGGGAGAAGCTGACCGCGCTGCCGCTCACCCTGCGCAGCGACCCGCTGGAGCCGGGCCTGGAGTGCGCCCCCTTCGTGCTGGCGCACTCCTCGGGCGACGACGCGTCGGTGTTCGACAACGGTCTGCCGGTGTCGGCGACGGAGTGGATCTCGGGCGGCGAGCTGCGCCACCTCACCTCCACGCGGCACAGCGCGGCGCTCACCGGGATGCCGGTGACGCCGTCGATCGGGAACCTGGTCCTCGAGGGCGGCGACGACCGGTCACTGGAGGAGATGGTGGCCTCCACGGAGCGGGGACTGCTGCTGACCTGCCTCTGGTACATCCGGGAGGTCGACCCGGCGACGCTGCTG
The DNA here is from genome assembly GCF_040643475.1 of Streptomyces sp. NPDC047130. Lineage (NCBI taxonomy): Bacteria > Bacillati > Actinomycetota > Actinomycetes > Kitasatosporales > Streptomycetaceae > Streptomyces > Streptomyces sp. NPDC047130. The sequence continues at coordinate 23,370 of NZ_JBEYUK010000015.1, forward strand.
CTCACCGGGCTCACCCGGGACGGGGTGTACCTGGTGGAGAACGGGGAGGTCACCGGGGCGGTGAACAACTTCCGGTTCAACGAGTCGCCGGTGGACGTGCTGGGCAGGGCGGTCGAGGCGGGGCGGACGGAGCGGACGCTGCCGCGGGAGTGGAGCGACTGGTTCACGCGGGCCGCGATGCCGGCGCTGCGGGTGCCGGACTTCAACATGAGTTCCGTCAGCCAGGGGGTCTAGGCCGGGTGCGGACCGGGCGTGGGCCGGGGCCGTCCGGGGCGTTCCGCGCCCCGGAAAACCCGGTCCCGGCGAGGGCGGCGGGGCGTATAACCTCGTAGGGACCGCCGGGACGGCGGTCGAGGCAGATCGCTCTAGGAGACACGAGAACCGTGACGGACATCGTCGACGACCTGAAGTGGCGCGGGCTGTTCGCCCAGTCCACCGACGAAGACGCCCTGCGCAAGGCGCTGGCGAACGGTCCCGTCACGTTCTATTGCGGCTTCGACCCGACCGCTGCCTCGCTGCACGTCGGCCACCTGGTGCAGGTGCTCACCATGCGCCGGCTCCAGCAGGCGGGGCACCGCCCGCTGGCCCTGGTGGGCGGGGCGACGGGTCAGATCGGCGACCCCCGGCCGACCGCCGAGCGCACGCTGAACGCGCCGGAGACGGTCGCGGCCTGGGTGGACCGGCTGCGGGCGCAGATCGAGCCGTTCCTGTCCTTCGAGGGCGAGAACGCGGCGACCATGGTCAACAACCTGGACTGGACGGCCGGCCTGTCGGCGATCGAGTTCCTGCGCGACATCGGCAAGCACTTCCGCGTCAACAAGATGCTGACCAAGGACTCCGTGGCCCGCCGCCTGGAGTCGCAGGAGGGGATCAGCTACACCGAGTTCAGCTACCAGCTCCTGCAGGGCATGGACTTCCTGGAGCTGTACCGCCGCCACGGCTGCACCCTGCAGCAGGGCGGCAGCGACCAGTGGGGCAACCTCACGGCCGGCATGGACCTGATCCACCGCCTGGAGCCGGAGGCGCACGTCCACTGCCTGGCGACGCCGCTGATGGTCAAGGCGGACGGCACCAAGTTCGGCAAGAGCGAGAGCGGCGCCGTCTGGCTGGACCCGGAGATGACCACGCCGTACGCGTTCTACCAGTTCTGGCTGAACACGGACGACCGTGACATCAGCCGGTACATGCGCATCCTCTCCTTCCGCTCCCGCGAGGAGCTGGAGGAGCTGGAGCGGCAGACCGAGGAGCGTCCGCAGGCGCGGGCCGCCCAGCGCGCGCTGGCCGAGGAGCTGACGACGCTGGTGCACGGCGCCGGCCAGACCGCAGCCGTGATCAACGCCTCCCGGGCGCTGTTCGGCCAGGGCGAGCTGGCGGAGCTGGACGAGCGGACGCTGGCCGCGGCGCTCTCCGAGGTCCCGCACGTGCGGGTCGCCGAGCTGGGGGCGGTGGTGGACCTGTTCGCCGAGGTCGGCCTGGTGGCCAGCAAGTCCGCCGCCCGGCGCACGGTCAAGGAGGGCGGCGCCTACGTGAACAACGTCAAGGTCGCCGCCGAGGACGCCGTGCCGGCCCGTGAGGACCTGCTGCACGGCAGGTGGCTGGTGCTGCGCCGCGGCAAGAAGAACCTGGCGGCCGTCGAGGTCACCGGGGCGTGACGCGCGGCGGGACGTGAGGATCGCGGTCGGCGGGCCGGGAAGGGCACTCGCCCCTTCCGGCCCGCCGGACGACGTCGGTCAGCTCGGAAATCTAGGCGACGGTGCCGCGTGTGGAGGTGGTCCGCCTCTTGGACATGATGGCGTTCCACGCGGCGGCTCCGACGGCCACCAGGACGATCGCCGCGACCAGCTGCAGCGCGTGCCGGCCCCAGTCGATGCCTGGCGTCGCGGCGATGCCGATGCCGCGGGCGATGGCGTTGCCCGCGATCGCGCCGCCGATGCCGAGCAGCGTCGTCAGCCACAACGGAATGTTCTGCTTGCCCGGCAGGATCGCCTTGGCCAGCAGGCCGAGCACGAAACCGATGATGATCGCCCACAACCAGCCCATGGCTGCCTCCTCGTACGGATCGACGTGAGCATTACGCCCAGTCTCCGCCCGTCCTCCGTACGGCGCATGTCGGACAAGTCCGTACGCGGGAGGCGCCGGCCCGTCCGCTCCTGGCGCCGCCCCGCCGTCCACACCCGGCGGACCGGGGCGTACCGTGGGGGGTGCCGGTTCGGACCGATGCTGGTGGATGGTGGAGTGTGATGCGGAAGCGGCGGCGGAACGGCTCGACGGGCCAGGTCTTCCGGATCACCGGCGCCCGCCAGGGCCTCGCGGAGGACGTGCGCAAGCGGCAGCGGCGGTACGTGATCTCCATGCTGGTCCGGACCCTTTCGGTGATCCTGGCGGCCTCGCTGTGGAACGTGCAGCGTCCGGTGGCCGTGGTGGCACTGGTGCTGGGCGCCCTGCTCCCCTATGTGGCGGTGGTGATCGCCAACGCGGGCCGGGAGAACACCCCCTCGCTGCCGTCGACCTTCATGGCCCCGCCGGTGCGGACGATGATCGCGCCGCCCCCGGCGGACCCGGTTGCGGAACCCGGCCGGGAGTCGTACCGGGAGCCGTACCGGAAGCCCGGCGAGGAGTGGGCGGCCCGGGCCGGACAGGCGTCCGGCGAGCGTGACCGGCCGCCGGTCTGAGCGGGTCCGCCACCTGCCGGAACTGCCGAACCCATCCCGCCGGACGGGGCTCGCGTGACATACTTCCCCAGCACTCCGTATCCCCCGTCGGAGTGATGGACCGACGCCGGGCAGCTCCCCCCGTGGCTGCCCGGCGTCATCTTTTGTGCGTTTCCCGCCCGCCTGCCCTTCCGCTTCTTCCCTGTGAGTCGACCGTGAGTGACGAGACCGCCGTCTGTTCCGCCAAGGGGTGCCGCGAGGCCGCCGTGTGGGTCCTGGCCTGGAACAACCCCAAGGTGCACACCCCGGAGCGCCGCAAGACCTGGGTGGCCTGCGACGAGCATCGCGAGCACCTCTCGCAGTTCCTGGGCGTGCGCGGGTTCCTGAAGGACGTCGTGCCGCTCACCGAGTGGCACGACGCCGAGCCGCCGCGGCGGACCCCGGCGGAGTAGGCGGGAGCGGGCGGGCGTCAGCCGCCGATCGCCGACATCGGCCGCGCGGGCTGGAGGAAGGCGGGGTCGTCGAGGCCGGAGCCGGCCTTCTTGCCCCACATGGCGGTGCGCCACACGCGGGCGATCTCCTCGTCGGGCGCCCCGGAGCGCAGCGCGCCGCGCAGGTCGGTCTCCTCGGTGGCGAAGAGGCAGGTGCGGACCTGTCCGTCGGCGGTGAGCCGGGTGCGGTCGCAGGCGCGGCAGAACGGCCGGGTGACCGAGGCGATGACGCCGACCCGGTGCGGGCCGCCGTCGACCAGCCAGCGTTCGGCGGGGGCGGAGCCGCGGGCGGTGTCGCCCTCGGGGGTGAGGTCGAAGCGGGTGCGCAGGGAGGTGAGGATGTCACCGGCGGTGATCATGCCCTCGCGCTTCCAGCCATGCTGGGCGTCCAGCGGCATCTGCTCGATGAACCGCAGCTCGTAGTCGTTCTCCACGGCCCAGGCGAGCAGGTCGGGGGCCTCGTCCTGGTTGAGGCCGGGCATCAGGACGGCGTTGACCTTGACGGGCGTGAGGCCGGCCTCGCGGGCGGCGGCGAGTCCGGCGAGGACGTCGTGGTGCCGGTCGCGGCGGGTGAGGGCCTTGAAGACCTCGGGGCGCAGCGTGTCCAGGGAGACGTTGACCCGGTCGAGTCCGGCCTCCTTGAGCGCCGGCGCGATCCGGCCGAGACCGATGCCGTTGGTGGTCAGGGACATCTCGGGGCGCGGGTCCAGCTCGGCGACCCGTTGCACGATGCCGGTCAGGCCGGGGCGCAGCAGCGGTTCGCCGCCGGTGAAGCGAACCTCGTCGACGCCGAGGCTGGTGACGGCGATGCGGACGAGCCGGACGATCTCGTCGTCGGTGAGCAGGTCCGGCTTGGCCAGCCACTGCAGGCCTTCCTCGGGCATGCAGTAGGTACAGCGCAGGTTGCACCGGTCGGTCAGCGAGACCCGCAGATCGGTGGCCACCCGGCCGAAGGTGTCGATGAGCGTCACCTGGCCCCCTCCCTCGCAGTCGAGTTCCCGAGCCCCGAGCCTACGTGACGGCGGCGGCCGCGCCGCCCCCCGTCTCCTCGGGGGCGGCGCGGCCGCGCGTGCCGTGCGACGGCGGGGGTCAGTGCGCTCCGGTGCCGGTGAGCGAACGGACCTCCAGCTCGGCGTACTTGCCCGTGTCGGGCCGCTCCTTGGAAAGGATGGTGCCCAGCCAGCCGAGAAGGAAGCCGACCGGTATCGAGATGATGCCGGGGTTGGACAGCGGGAACCAGTGGAAGTCGACGTCCGGGAACATGGCCGTCGGCGCGCCGGAGACGACCGGCGAGAACAGCACCAGGCCGACGGCGGTGATCAGGCCGCCGTAGATGGACCACAGCGCGCCCTGGGTGGTGAAGCGCTTCCAGAACAGGCTGTAGAGGATCGTCGGCAGGTTGGCGGAGGCGGCGACCGCGAAGGCGAGGGCGACGAGGCCGGCGACGTTGAGGTCGCGGGCGAGGGCGCCGAGGGCGATGGAGACGATGCCGATGAAGACGGTGGACCAGCGGGCCGCCCTCATCTCCTGCTTCTCGGTGGCCTGGCCCCTCTTGATCACGTTCGCGTAGATGTCGTGGGCGAACGAGGAGGAGGAGGCCAGGGTGAGGCCGGCGACCACGGCGAGGATGGTGGCGAAGGCGACGGCGGAGATCGAGGCCAGCAGGATCGCGCCCCAGGTGGAGTCGACGCCGCCGAGGTGCAGGGCGAGCAGGGGCGCGGCCGTGTTGCCCGCCGCGTTGGACTCGGTGATGTACTCGGGCTTCATCAGCGCGGCGGCGCCGAAGCCGAGGGCCAGGGTCATCAGGTAGAAGGCGCCGATGAGGCCGATGGCCCAGAGCACGGACTTGCGGGCGGCCTTGGCGGTGGGCACCGTGTAGAAGCGGATCAGGATGTGCGGCAGGCCGGCGGTGCCGAGGACCAGCGCGATGCCGAGCGAGATGAAGTCGATCTTCGACATCTCGCTGACGCCGTACTTGAGGCCGGGCTCCAGGAAGGCGCTGCCCTTGCCGCTGTTGGAGGCGGCGGTGCCGAGCAGGTCGGAGATGTTGAAGTTGAACTTCAGCAGGACCAGGAAGGTCAGCAGCAGCGCGCCGAACATCAGCAGCACGGCCTTGACCATCTGGACCCAGGTGGTGCCCTTCATGCCGCCGATGGAGACGTACATGATCATCAGGACGCCGACCAGGGCGACGATGCCGATCTTGCCGAACTCGCTGGTGATGCCGAGGAGCAGGGCGACCAGGACGCCGGCGCCCGCCATCTGCGCGAGCAGGTAGAAGATCGACACCACGATGGTGGAGATGCCGGCCGCGGTGCGGACCGGGCGCTGGCGCATCCGGTAGGCGAGCACGTCGCCCATGGTGTAGCGGCCGGAGTTGCGCAGTGGTTCGGCGACCAGGAGCAGGGCGATGAGCCAGGCGACCAGGAAGCCGATGGAGTAGAGGAAGCCGTCGTAACCGGAGAGGGCGATGGCGCCGGCGATGCCGAGGAAGGACGCGGCGGACATGTAGTCGCCGGAGATGGCGAGGCCGTTCTGGAAGCCGGAGAACTGGCGGCCGCCGGCGTAGAAGTCGGCGGCGTCCTTGGTCTGGCGGCCCGCCCAGACGGTGATGGCCAGGGTGGCCACGACGAACGCGGTGAACAGGCTGATGATCAGTGTGCGGTGCTCGCTGGCCTCGTTGGCCGCGAGGATCACGTAGTCGGTGCTCACGCGCCGCCCTCCATCCGGGACTTGATGGCGTCGGCCTTCGGGTCCAGCTTGGCGGCGGCGGTGCGCGCGTACCACCAGGCGATCAGGAAGGTGCTGACGAACTGGAGAACGCCCAGGACCAGGGCGACGTTGACGTTGCCGACGACCTTGGTGCCCATGAAGCCGCCCGCGTAGTTGGACAGCAGGACGTAGAGCAGGTACCAGAGGACGAACGCGATGGTCAGCGGGAACGCGAACGAGCGGTAGGAGCGGCGTAGTTCGGCGAACTCGGCGCCTTCCTGGACCTCGACGTACTCCTCGGTGGACGGCTGCCGTGGTTGCGGCGATTCGAGCGGCGGTGCGTCTGCCACGGAGTCTCCTCGTGTGCTGGATGGGGTCATAGGAAAATCAGCCTGCTTGTGACGTGGATCACTGAACAAGGTCGAGATGCTAGGGCCCCGGAACGTGATCCGACAGGGGGTCGCGGCTCTTCACCCCTTGTCCGCCTTCACGGAGCGGAGCGGCGACCGGTTCACCGTCATCGCCATGTTCGGGAATCGTCGCGGCAAAGCGTTGCTGGCCAGCGACTTCGAGGGATAGCTTCTCTTCCTGAACCATCCGTCATGTACCTGCCCGCGACCCATCTCTGCCCGGGCGGGCTTCGATTCGGGATGATGTGGAGACCCCATGGCTCATCTGGGCTCACGACGCCGACTGGCCCTCGCGGTGCCGGTCGTGCTGTCGCTGACGGCGTCGCTCGGCTTCCTTCCGGCCACCGCCGCGGCGGCACCCGCCGTCGAGGTCGCCCCCGGCGCCGAGGTCGCGGCCTCGGCCGGCGAGACGATGTCCTACGTCGTCAACACCAGGACGGATCGCCGCACCCTCGCCTCGGTCAAGAAGGAGATAGCCAGGGCCGGTGGCTCGATCCTCACGTCGTACGACAGGATCGGCGTGATCGTCGCCCACTCGGCCGACCCGTCCTTCGGCGCCACGATGCGCGCCGTCCGCGGTGTGGAGAGCGCGGGCGCGACCCGCACCGTGCCGTTCACACCGGTCGCCACCACGCAGGTCGACGCCATGGAACGCCTCGACGCCGAGGAGATCGCCAGGATCACCGAGGCCTCCGCCGAGGCCGGCTTGGGCGAACCGCTCGAGGCCGAGCAGTGGGACCTGCGGGCCATCGGCGCCGACAAGGCCGCCAGGATCGACCCGGGCAGCCCGGACGTCACCGTCGCCGTGATCGACACCGGCGTCGACGACCTGCACCCGGACCTGGCTCCCAGCTTCTCCCCCTCCCAGTCCGCCGACTGCTCCACCGGCGTGGCCGACGCCTCCGAGGGCGCCTGGCGCCCGGTCGACCTCGACCACGACCACGGCACCCACGTCGCCGGCGAGATAGCCGCCGCCCGCAACGGCATCGGCGTGGCCGGCGTCGCGCCCGGCGTGAAGGTCTCGGGCATCACGGTGGCCCAGCCGGACGAGAACCAGCTGTTCTTCACCGAGGCGATCGTCTGCGCCTTCGTGTTCGCCGCCGACAAGGGCGTCGAGATCACGAACAACAGCTATTACACCGACCCGTGGGAGTTCAACTGCCCCGACGACGACGACCAGAGGGCCCTCCTGGACGCCGTCACCCGGGCCAAGCGGTACGCCGAGTCCAAGGGCACCCTGCACGTCGCCTCGGCCGGCAACTCGTACCTCGACCTCGACTCGGACGCCATCGTCGACGACGGCAGCCCGAACGACGGCACCCCGATCACGCGGACCATCGACCCGCACGTCTGCCTCGACATGCCGGCCCAGCTCGACGGCGTGGTCACCGTCTCCTCGACGGGCTACTTCGACAAGAAGTCCTACTTCTCGAACTACGGCAAGGGCGTCATCGACGTCGCCGCGCCGGGTGGCGACGCGCGCCAGCTCCCGCCGGACACCCCGTCGGGGAACGGCCGCATCCTGTCCACCCTCCCGGGCGGCGGCTACGGCTGGTCCCAGGGCACCTCGATGGCCGCCCCGCACGCGGCCGCCGTCGCCGCCCTCATCAAGTCCCATCACCCGAAGGCGACTCCCGGTGCGCTGGCGGCGATGCTGAAGGCCCAGGCGACCAAGTTCCCCTGCCCCAGCACCTACGACTACAACGACGACGGCGTCCAGGACGCGGTCTGCGTCGGCGGCCCGCGCGGGAACGGCTTCTACGGCGCCGGCATCGTCGACGCCCTCAAGGCGGTCACCAAGTAGGACCGGCGCGGCGGCTCCGGCGCAGGGTCCCGGCCCAGGGTCGGGCCCAGGGGTCCGGCTCGGAGGCCCTGCTGAGCAGATCCGCACGGCACCGCGGCACCGCGGCACGCGATCCCACAGAACGACGACGTCCGCCCGGCCCTCGGCCCGGCGGACGTCGTCGTGTCCCCCACCGGCGTGTCCCCCACCGGCCGCGCGCCGCGGGTGCGGTCACGGGCCGCGGAACGGAGCCGCGTCCGCCACTTGCCGTGACCTGCTTGCCCGGATTCATCCCCTCCGGTGAAGATCGTCCCGTGACCGTGACGACGCCAACCTCCGGACCCGCCGCGGCGCCTGACGGACCGGCGCCCCGCAGAGCTCCCGCCGGGCGGGCCGTCGCCCTGCTCGTCCTGGTGACGGCCGGCGCCCTGGTCCCGCTGCTGGGCCCGTCCGCGGCGCTGCACGGCAGCGGGGAGGCCGCCGCGCCGGGCACGCCCGGCATCGGCCTGCTGCGGGCCGTGCTGTTCGCGGCCCTGTGCGTGCCGCTGGGCGAGCTGTTCGTCGTCCGGGCGGCTCGGCGGCTGCGACCGCGGGGCGCTCTGCCGCCCGGCCGGTCCGCGTGGGCCGCCGGAGCCGGGTTCCTCGCCGCGCTGGGGCTGGCGCTGGTCGTCGCCGCCGGGAACCGGGTGCCCGGCGGCTGGGACGACCTGGACCTGGGCGGCCTGCAGTCGCACCGGGAGGGACTGCTGGCGCTGGTGGAGGTCAACGGCTTCCTGGTCGCCGGGCTGCTCGCCCTCTCCCGGCGCCCGGCCGCCCAGCTGTGGCCGCTGGGCGCGGTGGTCGTGGCGGAGGCGCTGCGCGCCCACCCCGCCTGGGACTACCACGACCCCCTGACCGGCGCCGCGCTCACCGCCGTCCACCTGACCTGCGGCGCGCTGTGGGCCGGCGGGCTGCTGCACGCCCTGCGCGTCCTGCGGCTCTGGCGGGCCGAGGCGCCCGCCGAGGCCGCGGCGCTGCTCGGCCGGTACGCCCGCGCGGCCGCCCTGCTGCTCGCTGCGGTCACCGCCACCGGGGTGTGCAGCGCGCTGCGCCGCATGCCGCCGGGGACCGTGCTGGAGCAGCTGGTGACCACCGCCTACGGGCGCACGCTGCTGGCCAAGGTGCTGCTGGTGGCCGCGGTGGCCGCGCTCGCCCTGTGGGCCCGGCTGCGGCTGCGCGGGGCCGCCGATCCGCTGACGGCATGGGTCCCGGCCCGCGCGGAGGTGGCCCTGCTCGCCCTGGTGGTGGCCGCCTCCGGCCTGCTCACGGCGCTGCCGGTGCCGATCCGGTGGCAGTGAGCGCCGCCGCCCGCGGCTCCCGCGACCGCATCCGTCCGCACACGCCCGCGGCGAGCAGCGCCTGGGCCGCGATGTAGGTCGACATCACCCACAGGCCGTGGACCGGCAGCGGGCCCCAGCCCGCCAGTTCCGCCGCGATCAGCGTGTCCGAGAGCAGGAACAGGGCTCCGCCCGCGGCGGCGAGCCGGCCCGCCCGCCCCGCGGCCCAGGCCATGGCGGTGAGCAGGCAGCTGTAGCCGGCCACCGGGACCCGCAGGTCGGCCGGCAGGTCCGGGAGCAGCAGCACCATCAGCGCCGCCAGTCCGGCCGCGTACACGACGGCCGAGCCGACGCTCGCCGCCCTGCTCCGGTCGGCGCCGTGGCGGCGGAGGAGGACCAGGTAGGCGATGTGGCCCAGGGCGAAGGAGCCCATGCCGACCAGGAACGCGTCCCCGCCCCAGGAGAGCATCACGTCGCCGCCCCAGCCGAAGGCCAACGCCACCAGCAGCACGCGGGGCGCTCCGGCAAGGGCGGCGGTGGCCGCGAGCAGCGGCATCAGCAGCGCCTTGGAGACGGTTTCCACGGTGCCGTGGCCGGTGGACACCGTGACCAGGTTGACGGCGGAGGCCAGCACGAAGGCGGCCGGCAGGGCCTTGCCCAGCCACGGCGCCCGGGGCGCCGTCGTCGTCATGGTGCTCACGCGGACTCCTTCAGGGCGGCGGTGGTCGCCACGGGGGCGGCCGCGACCGGGGCGGTCGCGACGGGGGCGGCGGGTGTGGCGGGGACGTCCGGGGCCGGCTGCCAGCCCGGCCCGCGGAACAGCCGTCCCGCCCGTTCGCCCCAACTCCGCGCCGCCCGCAGGTCCCTGGCGATGGCGGCGTACTCGTGGGTGGCCACCCTGAGCGGGTTGTACGTCTCGATGTTCTTGGTCAGCCCGTACACCGGTCGTTCGGTCTCCTCCGTGAAGCTGCCGAACATCCGGTCCCAGACGATCAGGATGCCACCGAAGTTGCGGTCCAGGTAGCCGCCCTGGGAGGCGTGGTGGACCCGGTGGTGGGAGGGGGTGTTGAAGATGTACTCGACCGGCCGGGGCAGCTTGCCGATCCGCTCGGTGTGGATGCCGAACTGGTAGACCAGATTGATCGAGTGGAGGAAGGCCAGCGCCGCCGGGTGCACGCCGAGGGCGATCAGCGGGAGGTAGAACGGCCAGCCGGTGAGCGAGGTCCACGGCTGCCGCAGCGCCGTGGAGAGGTTGAACCTCCGGCTGGAGTGGTGCACGACGTGGCAGGCCCACAGGACGCGGATCACGTGGTGGCCGCGGTGCTGCCAGTAGTAGAAGAAGTCCTGCGCGAGCAGCATCAGCAGGACGGTCCACCACAGCACGGGTATCCGCAGCGGAGTGAGTTCGTGGACGACCGTGTAGATCGCCACGATCGGGATCTTCCAGAGGAAGTCCCAGAAGAGACTGCCCAGGCCCATGGTGATGCTGGTGGCGGCGTCCTTGGCCTCGTACCCCGCCGCGTCCTCGTCCGGATGGACGCGGTAGCTCACGATCTCGATCACCGTGAGCAGCACGAAGGCGGGGATTGACCAGAGCACGACATCGGGCAGGTTCGGCATACCTGCACGGTAAGGGCGCTTCCCGGACGGCGGCCAGAGGTCGTTACCGACAAGTATTACCGCCGGTAGACCCCGTTCCCTGTGGAGCACCGCCAACGTCCGGTCAGACCCCGGCCGCGCCGAGCAGGTTGCCGGCGGCGTAGGTGACCGCCATCGCGAGCGCCCCGCCGCCGACGTTGCGCACCATGGCCCGGCGCGGGTCGGCGGCGCCGAGGCGGGCGCTGCTCCAGCCGGTGAACACCAGGGCGAGCAGCACCGAGACCACGGTGACGGGCAGCCGCCAGCCGGCCGGCGGCAGCACGATGGCGAGCAGGGGGAGCAGCGCGCCCACGGTGAAGGCGGCGAAGCTGGCGCCCGCGGCGTGCCAGGGGTTGGTCAGGTCGTCGGGGTCGATGCCGAGTTCGACGGCGGCGTGCGCGCGCACCGGGTCGCGGTCGGTGAGCTGCCGGGCCGCGTCCCCGGCGGTCTCGCGCCGCAGTCCGCGCTCCTCCAGCAGGCCGGTGAGCTTCTCCAGCCTGGCCTGCGGCCGCTCGCGCAGCCTGCGCCGCACCGTGGCGAGGGCGGCCCGCTCGGAGTCGCGCTGGGTGGAGACCGAGACGTACTCCCCCGCGGCCATGGACATCGATCCGGCCAGGAGTCCGGCGAGGCCTGCGGTCAGCAGGGCCGACCGGCTCCCGGTCGCCCCCGCCACGCCGACCACCAGGCCCGCGGTGGAGACGATGCCGTCGTTGGCCCCGAGCACGGCGGCCCGCAGCCAGTTGAGCCGGGCGGCCAGGGGCGTGCTACCCCGCCCCATTTCCTCCCGTTCGAGGGCTTCACGCCCTTCGCGGCCTTGACGGCTTTCGCCTCGTTGCTGTCGTTCCGTCACATCGGGAGGATCGCACCGGACATGCGTCCGGTGGGGTACCGACGCTCCCCGGAGGGCGGAGGTGTCGGCCCGGCCGCTTATCCTCGTTGACCATGCTCGAAGACCGAACGCCCGAGGCGTCCACCGCTCCCTGGCCGGCCGTGTATCCCCAGGGGTACGCGGTCGTCGACGTGGAGACCACCGGACTGGCCCGGGACGACCGCATCATCTCCGCGGCCGTCTACCGGCTGGACGCCCGCGGCGAGGTGGAGGACCACTGGTACACGCTGGTCAACCCGGAGCGCGACCCCGGGCCGGTGTGGATCCACGGGCTCACCAGCGACGCGCTGGAGGGCGCCCCGCTGTTCACGGAGATCGCGGAGGAGTTCGCGACGCGGCTGGCGGACCGGGTGCTGGTCGCCCACAACGCCGTCTTCGACTGGCAGATGATCGCCCGTGAGTACGCCCGGGCGGGCCGGGAGGCGCCGGTGCGGCAGCGGCTGTGCACCATCGCCCTGGCGAAGGCTCTGGCGCTGCCGCTCGCCAACCACAAGCTGGAGTCGCTCGCCGCGCACTTCGGCGTGGTCCAGCGGCGGGCCCACCACGCCCTGGACGACGCCCGGGTGCTGGCGGAGGCGTTCCGGCCCAGCCTGCGGGCGGCGGCGGCCACGGGGCTGCGCCTGCCGCTGCTGGAGTGCCTGCCGCTCACCGAGTGGTCCGACGGGCCGGGGGCGCGGATCGGGCGGCAGCCCGGCGGGCCGGGCGGCTACGGGTCCGGCGGCGGATACCGGCCGACGGCGTGGAACCGTTCCCGCAAGCGCCCGCCGTGCCCGTACCCGAACCCCGGCCGCTACGTGCCGGGCGAGCCGCTGCGGCAGGGCATGCGGGTCGCCTTCTCGGGCGACACGTCGGTGGAGCGCGAACTCCTGGAGGACCGGGCCACCGAGGCCGGGCTCCACGTGGCGGGCAGCATCTCGCGGCTGACCAGCCTGCTGGTGACCAACGACCCCGACTCGGGCACGTCCAAGACCGTCAAGGCGCGCCAGTTCGGCACGCCCGTGGTGGACGAGGCCGCCTTCGGCCAGCTGCTGGGCGACGTCGCGCCGGCGGAGGGCTGACCACCCGGCCGGCCACCCGGCCGGCCACCCGACCACCCGGCCGGTCGTCCGACGGCGCGCCGGCAGGTGACCCCGGCCGCCTACGTGGCCGAGCCGACCTTGTCGACGATGCCCTGCCTGCCCTCCGCACGCGCGCAGTGGGCCCCGCAGTACCAGTGGCCCTCCACCTCGACGCCCTGCCCGATGATCTGCACCCGGCAGTGCTCGCAGATGGGCGCCATCCGGTGGATCGCGCAGGCGAACGAATCGAAGACGTGCCGCGCTCCGTCCCGGGTCTCGACCGTGAACGCCAGCTCGTAGTCATTCCCACACACTTCGCACCGTGCCATGCACCGCACTGTGCGCGGCGGGGCGGGCCCGCGCAAGGCGACAGCGTCCGGCCGGGCACCGGTCCACCCGTTCACCGCACGAGGGCCGCCGCCCGGGCCCGCCGGCCGGGCCCGCCGGCCGTTCTCCACGGGCGACCGGGGCCGACGGACGAACGGGACGCGGCGGTTGTTACCGTCGTCGTGTGTACCGCTTCCTGTTGACCCGGCAGTGGGTGATCGTCACCCTGGTCGCCCTGGCGCTCGTCCCCACCACGATCGAGCTGGGCTTCTGGCAGTGGCACCGCCATTTCGACCGGGTGGACTCCAACCGGCGCATCGAGCAGGCGCTGGAGGCCGGGCCGGTCCCCGTCGAATCGCTGACCCGGCCGGGGGCGCGGATCGACCGCGACCTGTACTACCGGCACGTGACCGCGCGCGGCGTCTTCGAGACCGACCGCGAGGTGGTGGTGCGCCGTCGCACCAACGCCGACGACCGGGTGGGCTACCACGTGCTGACCCCGCTGCGGCTGGAGGACGGGCGGTACCTGCTGGTCAACCGCGGCTGGGTGCCGGCCGACGGCAGGCAGAGCGAGTTCCCCGAGATCCCCGCCCCGCCGGGCGGCGAGGTGACGGTGACCGGCCGGCTGATGGCCGACCAGACCACCGAGGAGAGCGGGATCAAGGACCTCGACGACCTCCCCGACCGGCAGGTGATGCTGATCAGCAGCGGGTCCGAGTCCGAGCGGCTGGGCGCCGAGGTGCTCGGCGGGTACGTCGAGCTGGTCTCCCCCGCCCCGTCGGACGGCAGCCCCGAGCTGATCCAGGGCCCGGACCACGAGAGCATCGGCAACCACATGGCGTACGCGATCCAGTGGTGGCTGTTCACGGCGGGCGTGCCGATCGGCTGGGTGGTGCTGGTCCGCCGCGAGCTGCGGGAACGCCGGGAGGCGGCCGGGGAGCCCGGCGCCGGCGAGGGCGCGGCGGAGGAGAAGGCGACCCCGGCGACCGCCTGACGGCCGTGCCGGGTGCAGGATGGTGGGCATGGATCTTGGACTGAAGGACCGTGTCTACGTCGTCACCGGCGGCTCCCGCGGCCTGGGCAACGCCACCGCGCGCGAACTGGTCGCCGACGGGGCGAAGGTGGTCGTCTCCGGCCGTGACGACGCCTCGGTGACCGCGGCCGCCGAGGAGCTCGGGCCGAACGCGGTGGGCGTCGCCGCCGACAACGGCGATCCCGGTACGCCCGAACGGCTGATCGCCGCGGCCCGTGAGCACTTCGGGCGCTTCGACGGCGTGCTGATCAGCGTGGGCGGGCCGCCGGCCGGCCTCGCCGCCGACAACACCGACGAGCAGTGGCTCGGCGCGTTCGAGACGGTGTTCCTCGGGGCGGTGCGGATGGCCCGGACGGCCGCCGCGGAGCTGGGCCGGGGCGGTGTCGTCGGCTTCGTGCTCTCCAGCTCGGTGCACGAGCCGGTCTCCGGGCTGACCATCTCCAACGGGCTGCGGCCCGGCCTCGCGGGCTTCGCCAAGTCGCTCGCGGACGAGCTGGGGTCGCAGGGCGTCCGGGTGGTGGGCGTGCTGCCGTCGAGGATCGACACCGACCGGGTGCGGGAGCTGGACGCGCTCTCCGCCGACCCGGCGGCGACGCGGGCGGCCAACGAGTCGCGCATCCCGCTGGGCCGGTACGGCCGGCCGGAGGAGTTCGGCCGGGTGGCGGCGTTCCTGCTCTCGCCGGCCGCCTCCTACGTGACGGGCGTGATGGTCCCGGTCGACGGCGGCACCCGCCGCGGCTTCTGACGGCCGCGGCCCGGCCGCGGACCGCGGCTTCCTCGCGGTGGACGCCGGGGGCCGCGACTCCTCGCGATGGGCAACGGGGGGGCCACGACCCCCTCGCGGCGGGCAGCCGAGGCCGCGGCCCCTGGCGGTAGGCAGCCGAGGCCGCGACTCCTGGCGGCGGCCCGCGGGAACCGCGGCTCGCGGCGGCCGCGGTGGGCGGCGGTGGCCGCGGCTCCTCGCCATGGGCAGCCAAGGCCGCGCCCCCTCGCGGCGGGCAGCCACGGCTCCTGGCGGCGCGCCGCGGGAACCGCGGCTTGTGGCGGCGGGTAGCCGGGGCCGCGGACCGCGGCTTCCTCGCGGTGGGCGGCGGTGGCCGCGACTCCGCGCGGTGGGCAGCCGAGGCCACGGCTCCTCGCGGCGGATCGCGGGAACCGCGGCTTGTGGCGGTAGGCAGCCGAGGCCACGGCCCCTGGCGTGAAGGGGCCGCGGCCTCGGCTTCCTCGCGGTGGGTGGCCGCCGCTTCCGGCGGTGGGCGGCGGCGGGGGCCGCGCGGGTGGCTTCCCGCCGCCGGTCCGGGCCGTGGGGGCAGGGCTCAGCTCACGCGCTCGGGGCGGCTCTTGACGGCGCGCATGCGGATCTCCGACGGGAGGGAGGTCATCCCCACCGAGGCCCGGGCGTGGGCCAGCGT
This sequence comes from Streptomyces sp. NPDC047130, assembly GCF_040643475.1. NCBI lineage: Bacteria > Bacillati > Actinomycetota > Actinomycetes > Kitasatosporales > Streptomycetaceae > Streptomyces > Streptomyces sp. NPDC047130. Next base: position 39,090 of record NZ_JBEYUK010000015.1, read on the forward strand.
CTCGGAGGTGAGGCGGTCCAGGGTGCGCCCCGGGTCCGCGTCCGGCTCCAGCCGCACCCCCATCCGCATCCGCGGCGTCCGGCGCCGCCCGGTGAGCCGCACCCGCACCCGGTCGACGCCGTCCAGCCCGCCGGCCTCGGCGGCGACCGAGTCCTCCAGCGCCCGCGCCCGCAGCGCGGCGCCCTCGTCGTCGCCCGTGTCGACGTTGACCACGGCGAGCCGGTGCCGCTGCACCGAGCGCGTCAGCCACCACAGGGCCAGCACCAGCAGCACGGCGAGCACGGCGAACACCACGGGCCACCACCAGCCCTGGTCGTGCCACCGGGTGCGCTCCGCCACGGTCAGCAGCACGTCGTCCCGCCCCTGGTGGATCCACCAGCCGGGGGACGGCGCGCCCAGGCCGACCGCCAGGACCGAGCCGCCCACCACCAGCAGCACCAGGCCGATCAGTCCCAGCAGCACCCGGTTGACGATCCTCAGCACCTCGTTCACCCCTTCTTCCGCTCGGGACGCCGCACCTTCACCGCGAGCGACGGCGGCCGGGACAGGCCCAGCCCGCGCACCGCCTCCTCCAGCCGGCTCCGGACGTCGCCCCCGACCTCGTCGAGCTCCCTGAAGTGCGCCACGACGCGTACGTCGGCCTTCCGCCGGCGCATCTTCACCCGTGCCGTGCGCACCCCGGGCACCTCCAGCGCCCGGTCCCGGAGGACCATGGCGGCGGCCGTGCGGTCGAGCCCGGCGCGGATGTCGGGGTTGGTGCGCCGCATCGGCAGGATGCCGCGCACACCGGGGGTGAGGGCGAGCACCAGCAGCCACAGGCCGAGGGCCGCCGCGACGCCCGCCCCGACGAGCACCCACACGTCGTCCAGCGGGCGCTGGGACAGTTCCCTGGCGAGCCTGCGGCGCACGCCGCCCAGCGCGGGGCGTCCGGCGCGGACGGCGGCCAGGTCGGCCAGGAGCAGCACGGTGGCGGCCAGCAGCAGCAGCGCGGCCACGGCCGAGGGCCGCCGCCGGGTGGACCAGAACCGCCCGGTGGCGCCCGGCGCGACCATGGTGGCCCCGGTGTCCGGCGCCTGCGGCTGCTCGGCCGTGCCTTCGGTGCCTTCGGGGCGTTCGGGGCCATCGGGGCGTTCTTCGGTGGTCGTGTCGCTCATCGCAGTTCTCCCCGGCCGGAGTGCAGCCGTTCCACGTGCACCACGACCTGCAGCACCTTCAGTCCGGCCAGTTCCGCCACCCGTTCGGTGACCCGGCGGCGCACGGCACGGCACTGGGTGCCGAGGTCGGAGGGGTAGGCCAGTTCGCAGTTGACGGTGACCCGGGCGGTGCCGGCGTCCTGGTGGACGGCGACGTTCGCGTAGGGCGGGACGGCGTCGGCCGGCAGGACCTTCAGCGCCTCCCGGGCGCCCTGCGCGGCGATCCGGGCCACCACGCGGTCGGCGAGCCGGGTCTCGCCGCGTTCGGCGGCGGGCACGGAGGCCGGGCCGCCGCCCGGACCGGTGTCCGGGCGGCGGAGGGCCGTGGTCGTGTCGGGCACCGTCACCCCCGCCCGCCGCGAGGTCGGAACAGGTCGCCGGCGTCCAGGTCTCCCTCCAGGAACCTGCCGACCAGGAAGCCGACGGCGCCCAGCGCCGCCACCAGCAGGAAGGCGCCGAAGCCGCCGAAGTATCCGGCGAAGCCCAGGGCCATTCCCGCGATCATGCCGATCACGGCCATGCTCATCGTGCGCTCCTCGTCGTGCGCCGCGCGGTCCGGCCGGTCCCGGACCCGCCCCTTTCGGGCCGGCGCCTCTGTTCGGTGGACCGGGTCACTGGATCCGGGGCTCCGGGGCCGACTCGTCCTCCTCGTCGGGGAGCTTGACGTCGCTCACCGCGATGTTGACCTCGACCACCTGGAGACCGGTCATCCGCTCGACGGCGGCGACCACGTTCTCCCGGACGTCGCGGGCGACGTCGGAGATGGAGACGCCGTAGTCCACGACGATCTCCAGGTCGAGGGCCGTCTGCACCTCGCCGACCTCGGCCTTGACCCCGCGGGAGACGGCCTTGGGGCCGCCTCCGCCGGGAACGCGGTCGCGCATGGCGCCGAACGCCCGCGAGGTGCCGCTGCCCATGGCGTGCACGCCGACCACGTCGCGGGCCGCCAGACCGGCGATCTTCTCGACCACTCCGTCGGCGATCGTGGTGCGGCCCCGGGTTCCCGCGGCGCCGGTGGCGCCAGTCGTCTCACTCATAGCCGTACGTCCTTTCGGTCGTCCTCCTGCGACCACGCTAAGTGGCGTTTCCATGACTCGCCGTTCGGATACGGCAAGGTGGAGGAATGACCTCTCATGCGCGACGGACTTCTCAGGAGTGGGCCGGGGCGGTCCGGCGGCGGACCGGGCTCGGCAGGCCGTTGCCGCTGGGCGCCCCCGGGGACGGCCTGTGGATCGCCGCGCGGCCCGCCGAGGCCGCGCTGCGCACGGCAGCGCGACAGGTGGACGGAATCCGGCTGCGGAGCCTGCGGCTGGGGCCGTCGGGCCCTTCGGCCGCACGGCCGGCGCCGCCCGCGCCCGAGGCGGCGGTGGCGCCCGGCCCACTGCGGGTGGAGGCGGTCTTCGACTCGGTGGGCGGCGGGCCGGTGACCGAGGCGGCACGCCGGCTGCGCGAGGAGGTGGCCGCGGCGGCCGTCGAGTTCGGTCTGGCCGTCGAGGAGGTGGACCTGACGGTGGCGGATCTGCTTCTCGAGGAGTACGCCCGTCCGGGTGACGACGCCGACGCCGAGGCGGACGCCGACGAGCCCTCGGCCCCGCCCGGTCCGGCGCGTCCGGCCGGCGGTCACGCGGCGCCGGCCGGGGCCGACGAGGCCTTGGTCGAGGCGGCGGTGCGGGCGGTCCCGGGCGTGCTGGAGCCGCGCGGGATGCCGGTGGTGCCCGGCGGTCCGGCCCGGCGGGGCCTGCACCTGTCGCGGGACGGGGCGACCGGACGGCACCTGGTGCGGGTGGACGTGGCCGTGAGCCGGGCGAGGCGGCCGCTGGAGGTGGCGACCGGGGTGCGGGAGGCGGTCGCGGCGGTGCTGCCGGAGGCCGCCGTGGCGGTCCTGGTCACCGCCGTGGAGTGAGCCGGGGGAACGCGCCGAAGGGTGAAGCCGGGGAACGCCGAAGGGCCCGGCGGAGAGCGACTCTCCGCCGGGCCCTTCGGCGATTGCCGTGGGCCGGAGCCCGTCGGGTCAGGCCACGATCAGGTAGATCCCGAACGCCACCGCAGCCGCGCAGGCGGCGAAGCAGGTGTACGCGGCGGCGACCGCGAGCGGGGCCGTGCCGCCGGTGCGGGCCGCCTTCTCCCGCTGGGAGAGGCCGGCGATGCCGAGGGTGAACAGGCCCACCAGGAGAACGGTGGCCACGAGGCTGACTCCGAAGACGGAGCCGAGAGCCGCCCAGTCGATCTTCATGCTGCTTCTCTTTCTGGTTCGCCGGTGTGCGGGGGCGTCAGACCTTGGCGGGCGACGTCGCGGACTCCTGGTCCGCGCCGACGGCCGGGCCGGAGGCCTGGGAGGGCATCACGCGCTCCAGCTCCTCCTCGACGGCGAGGGTCGGGGGGACGGTGACGGCGGCGACCGCGTCGGCGACGACCCCGTCCTCGTCGACGTCGTTCACGTTGGTGTGGTCCACGACCTCACGACGGGAGACCAGCCAGATGGCGAGGCTGGAGCCGACCAGGAAGACGGCCACCACCACGGTGCCCCAGGTGCCCTGCTGCGTCACGAACTCGGCGCCCGCGGCGACCAGCGCGGCGGCCGGCAGGGTAAGCACCCAGGCGACCAGCATCCGGCCGGCGGTGGACCAGCGGACCACGCCGCCCTTGCGGCCGAGACCGGCGCCCATCACGGCACCCGAGACGGAGTGCGTGGTGGAGAGCGAGAAGCCCAGGTGGGAGGAGGCCAGGATCACGGTGGCCGCGGAGGTCTGGGCCGCGAAGCCCTGCTGCGGCTGGAGGTCGGTCAGGCCCTTGCCCATGGTGCGGATGATGCGCCAGCCGCCCAGGTAGGTGCCGAGCGCGATGGCGATACCCGCGGAGGCGATGACCCACATCGGCGGGTCCGAGTCCGGGACGAGGACGCCGCCGGTGACCAGGGCCAGGGTGATGACACCCATCGTCTTCTGGGCGTCGTTGGTGCCGTGAGCGAGGGAGACCAGCGCCGCGGAGGCGATCTGGCCGGCGCGGTAGCCCTTCTTGGCCGTCTGCTCCTCGGTCTTCGACCCCAGCTTGTAGGTGATCCGCGCGCCCACCGTGGCGGCGATGCCGGCCACCAGCGGGGCCGCGAGCGCCGGGATGAGCACGTTGGTGACCAGCGTGCCGCCGTGCACCGCGCCGAAACCGGCGGAGGCGACGGTGGCGCCCAGCAGACCGCCCATGAGGGCGTGCGAGGAGCTGGAGGGGAGGCCGACCAGCCAGGTCAGCAGGTTCCAGAGGATGGCGCCCACCAGGGCCGCGAAGATCACCTCGGGCTGGATCCCCGACTCGTCCACGAGTCCCTTGGAGATCGTGTTGGCGACCTCCACGGAGAGGAAAGCACCCACAAGGTTCAGCACGGCGGACATGGCCACAGCGGTCTTCGGCTTCATCGCGCCGGTGGAGATCGTGGTGGCCATGGCGTTGGCGGTGTCGTGGAAACCGTTCGTGAAATCGAACGCGAGAGCGGTGATCACCACAATCGCGAGGATCAGCGAGAAGCTTTCCATTTACCCAGGCAATCGTTCGACGTCATTGGCGATTCGAACGTAGGTAACCAGGGTGAACGGAAGGTGAACTGACGCCCTACTGACGGTTTACGGTCACCCATGCGGTCCCCACGGGAGGGGCTGGTGCCGGTCATGGCCGCTCGGCAGAACGTGTCGACTTGTCGATACAGCCTGGTCAAGGCGGTGCAGAGCGCCACGGGGCGGGGAGCGGCCAGGAGGTGACGGCGGACCCCGTGGAGATCCTTGTCACGCCCGGCGCGAAGGCCGGTGGAGGCACCGGCGCGGCGGGCAGGATCCCGGACATGCGGGACACCGAACTGACGAGCGTACCGGACGAGACCGCGCGGGCCTGGCGGTGGCTGGTGGCCACCGCCCGGCGCACCGCCGAGGACGGCCTGGTGGTCGGCACCTCCGGCAACGTCTCGGTGCGGGTGGGCGAGGACCTGGTGCTGGTGACTCCCTCGGGCGTCCCCTACGACCGGCTCGGGCCCGGCCACCTCGTGGGGGTGGGGCTGGACGGGCGGCGGCGGCTGGGGACGGCGGAGCCCACCAGCGAGCTGCCGCTGCACCTGGCCGTCCACCGCGCGACCGGCGCCCGGGCCGTGGTGCACACCCACGCCGTGCACGCCACGGCCGTCTCCACGCTGGTCGACGAGCTCCCGCCGGTCCACTACATGACGGCCGCGCTCGGCGGCCCGGTCCGGGTCGCGCCGTACGCGGCCTACGGGACCCCGGAGCTGGCCGGGGCCACGCTCGCCGCCCTGCGGGACCGCACCGCCTGCCTGCTGCGCAACCACGGCACGGTCGCCTACGGCGACGACCTCGACCAGGCGCTGGACCGCACCGCGCAGCTCGAGTGGATGTGCCGCCTGTGGCTCCTGGCCTCCTCGCTCCCCGGCCGCTCCCCCACGCTGCTCACACCGGCCCAGCTCGACGAGGCGGCACGGCGCCTGCGGCACTACGGCCGGCCCGCGGCGGCCGGGGACGACGCGGGCCCCACGCCCGAGGGCTGACGGCGCCGCGGACGCCCGGGGCCGACGCCGCCCGCGGACGCCCGAGGGCTGACGGCGCCGCGACGGGGCACACGAAGCCCTGGGAGCCGGTGGCGGCTCCGGTGGCGAGGCAAGGAGAGCTCCTTGAAACTGGACGGGTGCGCACAGTGAACCTCAAGGCCGCGACGGTCACCGCGGTCGCCGGCGCCGCGGCAGCGGTGGCCGCCGGACGACTCGCGGGCGACACCGCGCTCAGGACTCCACCGGACCGGCCGCTGCCCACCGAGCCGCACCTCACGGTGCACGACGTCGGCGAGGACTGGATCAGCCTCACCCGGGACCTCGCGGCGCTCCGCCCCGGCGTGTACGGCCTGGTCGGCAGGGACACCGGGGACGGCGGCCCGCACGCCGTGGTCGGACCGGTGCGCGAGGACCTGCCGCACGCCCCCGACGCCGTGGTCCGGCGGCTCGAGCGCGTCTCCCGGGGCGCGCTGCGCCGCGGCGACCGGGTCTGGTTCACCTCCGCCGTACACGTCGGCAACCCGGTGACCGCGCTGGACCTCACCTACGCCGACGTCGAGGTCCCGGGCGAGCTGGGCCTGCTGCCCGGCTGGTTCCTGCCCGGGCAGCGCTCCACCTGGGTGATCGCCGCCCATGGTCTGGGCTCCACCCGCGAGCAGGTGCTCAACCTGCTCCCCTTCTTCCACGACCAGGCCTTCCCGGTGCTCGCCCTGGCCCACCGCGGCGATCCCGGCGCCCCCCGCTCCCCCGACCGCCGCTTCCACTTCGGGGAGACCGAGTGGCGGGACCTGGACGCCGCGATCCGCTACGCCGTCCGCTACGGGGCCCGCCGGGTGGTCCTGCTGGGCTGGTCGGCCGGCGCCACCATGGCCCTGCGCGCCGCCCAGCGCTCCGGGCTGCGGAGCCGGGTCGCTGGCGTGGTGCTGGACTCCCCGGTGCTGGACTGGGAGGCGACGGCCCGCACCCTGGCCACCGCCCGCGGGGTGCCCCGCGCGCTGCTGCCGCTGGCGGTGCGCGCCGCCCGCGGCCGGCTCCAGGCCCACGAGGACCCCGCCTGGGACGACCCGGATCCGCTGCGGACGCCGACCCTCATCCTGCACGGCCCGGACGACCGCGTCGCCGACTGGCAGCTCTCCCGCGCGCTGGCGGACCGTCTTCCGCAGCTGGTGACCCTGCGCACCTTCCGCGGCGCCCCGCACGCCGCGATGTGGAACAGCGACCCGGCGCGCTACGAGGAGGCCGTACGCCGCTTCCTCACGCCCTTCATGTGAGGCCCGGAACGGCCCTCCGAGACCCCCTTCCGAAGGCCGGGCGGACGTTCCGTTTGGGTTTTCGGTCCCCCACCCGAGAGACTGCCCCCGTGACGTCCCGTATTCCGCGCGACTCCAGACTTCGACTCGTCCGCACCCGACCCCTGGCCGCCGCCCCCCGGGTGACGGACCAGCGGCGTGTCCCCAGGCCGGCGCCACGGCCGCCCGAGGGCACACCGCCGCGGTCCGCCCTGGCCGCGATGGCCCGCACCCGGCTGGCTGGCGCGGTGCGCGTCGCCCGCTGGGCCGACACGGCGCTCGGCCCCGGCACCCGGGGCGGCACCCCCGACGGCAAGGGCACCCTGTCCGACCCGACCGCCGACCGGGCCGCCCGCGAACTGGGCCTGACCGTCGAGCAGGTCCGGTCCGACTGGGACATCGCCCGGCTGGCCGGCCTCGTCGAGGTGCACGGCGCCGACGCCCGCCCCGGCTGGCGGCTGCGCGCCTGGGACCGCGACGACAGCGCCGTGCTCCGCGGCTGGGTCGCCCTGTTCGACGCCTGGTCGCTGACCTGTGCGGAGCCCGGCGGCCAGGGCGCCTCCGCGGTCGCCGACACCGTCTCCGCGATGCCCCAGGTCCTCTCCTTCCTGCAGTTGTCGGCCGGGCCCGTCCCGGTGGAGCAGCTCCTGGACCTGCTGGGCCAGCGCGTCAACGAACTGCGCACCGAGCGCTGCGAGGTCCCCTACACGGCGGTTCCCGAGGCGGGGCCCGCCCCCACCGAGCCGGCCGCCGCACCGCCGCGGCCGGAGGACCGGCCGCCCTCCCTGCCGGTGACCCCGGACGAGCTCGCCCCGCTGCTCGAGTGGGCGCTGGGCGCCCTGGCCGGAGTGGGCGCCTTGGAGCTGGAGGGCGACGGCCCGGCCCGTCAGGCCACCCTGACCCCGCTCGGCAGCTGGGCGGTCTGGGTCAAGCTGGAGCAGATCTGCGTGGCCGCGCAGAGCCCGGCGGGCAACATTGAGCAGGCCGCCGAGGACATGCTCCGCGGCTGCGCCCGGCTGCGCCCCAAGGCGGCGCGCGCCGAGTACCAGGCGTGGCTGGCGGCCCGCCCGGTGGGCCGCGCGGTGACCGAGCTGCTGGCCGCCGCCCGCGGCGAGGACGCCCTGCTGCGCGGTCTCGCCTTCGACGCGCTGCGCGTGGTCGGTGCGCCGGCCGAGCCGGTGGTGCGCGACGCGGCCTCGGAGGCCGCGCTGCGGCCCTACGCGCTGCTCTGGCTCGCCGAGCACGAGGGCGCCGACCCGGAGGACGCGCACCAGGTGCTCACCCGGGACGAGGCGACCTGGCTCTGGGTGGACACCGCGGCGGCCGTCGCCGACCACGGTGAGGGGCCCATGCTCGTACGCCACCTCGAGTCCGCGCTGCAGCCGACCGTGCCCCAGTTGCTGGAGGAGGTCCGCTCCGTCGGTCACCCGCGCACCGTGCAGGTGCTGGTGGCGCTGGCCGCGGCGCATCCCGACCCGGCGCTGGCGAAGGCCGTGCGCCGGGCCGCCTTCCAGGTGCACACCGGGGGCGGCTGAACCGGCCCGCCGCCGCGCCCCGGCCCGGCCCGGCTGCCCGGGCCGGGACCGGCGTGGCTCGGGCCGGGACCGGCGTGGCTCGGGCCGGGACCGGCGTGGCTCGGGCCGCCGGGTCCTGGCGTCTCAGTCCGGTATCGCGGGGGCGTACGTGCCGAAGCTCCACACGTTGCCCTCGAGGTCGCGGGCCATGTAGTCCCGCGAGCCGTAGTCCGTGTCGGTGGGCGGCAGCAGGATCTCGACGCCGTGCTCCACCGCCCGGGCGTGGTGGGCGTCGGTGTCCTCGACGACCACGTAGACCCCGGCCGGGCCGGCGTCCCGCATGGCCTCGGCGAAGACTCCGCCGTCGCCCTTCTTCGAGCCGAGCATCACCACGCCACCGCCCTGGGTCAGCTCGGCGTGCGCCACCGTGCCGTTCTCGCCCTCGTACAGGGCCAGTTCCCGGAAGCCCAGCGCCTCGGTGAGCTGCCGCACCGCTGCCTTGGCGTCGGCGTACAGCAGCGTCGGGCACAGGCCCGGCCGTCCGTTCCGGCCGTCGGCCATCGCTCCCATCACCCCCACCTCCTCCTTCTCGCGTCGGTTCGCACGTCGGTACACGCACCGGCCGTTATCACCGGATGTGTGACCTGTTGCACAGTCTTGCACCCGGGTCCGACAACGCACGCCGGGAAAATTGCTTGCATACGCCCGTTAGACTTCCGTCATGGCCTTTCTCCTCGCGCACTAGACGGCGGTACGCCTCCGCGAAGCCCGTCCGCCGCCCTTCTCACGCCCTGGAGTCTGTCCGTGATCACCGCCACCGGCGTCGAACTGCGTGCCGGCGCACGCGTCCTCATCGAGTCCGCCAGCTTCCGTGTCGCCAAGGGCGACCGCATCGGCCTGGTCGGCCGGAACGGAGCCGGCAAGACCACGCTCACCAAGGTGCTGGCCGGCGAGGGCATCCCGGCCGCCGGTACCGTCACCCGCTCCGGCGAGGTGGGCTACCTGCCGCAGGACCCCCGCACCGGCGACCTCGACATCCTGGCCCGCGACCGCATCCTCTCCGCCCGCGGTCTCGACGTCCTGCTGCGCAAGATGCGGGAGAACGAGGAGCGCATCGCCGGCGGCAAGGGCGCCACGCGCGAGAAGGCGATGAAGCAGTACGAGCGCCAGGAGACGGAGTTCCTCACCAAGGGCGGGTACGCCGCCGAGGCCGAGGCCGCCACCATCGCCGCCGCGCTCAACCTGCCCGACCGCGTGCTCGGGCAGCCGCTGCACACGCTCTCCGGCGGTCAGCGCCGCCGCATCGAGCTGGCCCGCATCCTCTTCTCGGACGCCGACACCCTGCTGCTCGACGAGCCCACCAACCACCTCGACGCCGACTCGATCGTCTGGCTGCGGGACTACCTGAAGAGCTACCGCGGCGGCTTCATCGTGATCTCCCACGACGTCGATCTGGTGGAGACGGTCGTCAACAAGGTCTTCTACCTGGACGCCAACCGGGCGGCCATCGACGTCTACAACATGGGCTGGAAGCTGTACCAGCAGCAGCGCGAGGCGGACGAGAAGCGCCGCAAGCGGGAGCGGCAGAACGCCGAGAAGAAGGCCGCGGCGCTCAACGCCCAGGCCGACAAGATGCGCGCCAAGGCCACCAAGACGGTCGCCGCGCAGAACATGGCCCGCCGCGCCGAGCGGCTGCTCTCCGGCCTGGAGGACGTCCGCCAGTCCGACAAGGTCGCCAAGCTCCGCTTCCCCGAGCCGGCGCCCTGCGGCAGGACCCCGCTGATGGCGGAGGGACTGTCGAAGTCCTACGGCTCGCTGGAGATCTTCACCGACGTCGACCTGGCGATCGACAAGGGCTCCCGGGTGGTCATCCTCGGTCTCAACGGCGCGGGCAAGACGACGCTCCTGCGCATGCTCGCCGGGGTGGAGCAGCCCGACACCGGGAAGATCGTCCCCGGCCACGGCCTGAAGGTGGGCTACTACGCCCAGGAGCACGAGACCCTGGACCCGGACCGCACGGTCCTGGAGAACATGCGCTCCTCCGCGCCCGACATGGACCTGGTCGAGGTCCGCAAGGTGCTCGGCTCGTTCCTGTTCTCCGGCGACGACGTCGACAAGCCGGCCGGGGTGCTCTCCGGCGGCGAGAAGACCCGTCTGGCCCTGGCGACGCTGGTGGTCTCCTCCGCCAACGTGCTGCTGCTGGACGAGCCCACCAACAACCTCGACCCGGCCAGCCGTGAGGAGATCCTCGGGGCGCTGCGCACGTACACGGGCGCGGTGGTGCTGGTGACGCACGACGAGGGCGCCGTCGAGGCGCTGCAGCCGGAGCGGATCATCCTGCTCCCGGACGGCATCGAGGACCTCTGGGGCGCCTCGTACGCCGACCTGGTGGCGCTCGCCTGACCCGTATTGGATCATTCGGACGATCCCGGCTCCTTCATCTGTGTGAGAACTCCTGGTACCCGGGTGTGTGATGCACACATTTCTCGGCCGGGCCCCCGCCTCGCGGGGGCCCGGCCGCTTCGCGTCCATGACCTGCTGCTTCGCCCGGAATACCGTTCAGGCGTGCGGGTACCGGTCGACGGAATGAGACTTTCCGCATGTGCGCACGCTCTCCTGTCGTCAAAAGCCGGTCCCACGGACCTTGCCGAATGGGTGGCCAGGACGGCGGCAAGGGGTGATCATGAGAGGACCAGAGCGCACTTCCCATGAGGAGGCACGGGTGGCCGAGACTCTGAAGAAGGGCAGCCGGGTGACCGGCGCCGCGCGCGACAAGCTCGCGGCAGACCTGAAGAAGAAGTACGACTCCGGTGCGAGCATCCGGGCACTGGCCGAGGAAACCGGCCGCTCGTATGGCTTCGTGCACCGGATGCTCAGCGAGTCGGGCGTCACGCTGCGTGGGCGTGGCGGGGCGACGCGCGGCAAGAAGGCGCAGTCGGCCTGAGGCCGGCCGGTCTTCGACTCCGATGACGGCGGCCACCCGGTCGGTCCTCCGGCCGGCCGGGTGGTTACTGTGCAGTCACTTACCGGCGCGTTCCGCGGGGACGCGTCGGCCGACCGCACCCATTCGGAGGCGTCATGACTTCGCTCGACCCTGTCCTCGACAAGGACGGCGTCCGGCTCGTCGTCGACGGTGAGACCGCGACGGTGACCTTGACCAACCCTGCCAAGCTCAACGCGCAGAGCCCGGCCCTGTGGCGGGCCCTGGCGGAGGCGGGCCGGGTGCTTCCGGGCGCCGTCCGGGTCGCCGTGCTCCGCGCGGAGGGCAAGTCCTTCTCCGCCGGGCTCGACCGGCAGGCGTTCACGCCGGAGGGCTTCCCCGGCGAGCCGTCCTTCCTGGACATGGCGCGCGGCGACGAGGCCGAGATGGACGCGATCATCGCCGGGTACCAGGAGGCATTCACCTGGTGGCGGCGGAGCGACGTCGTGTCGATCGCGGCCGTCCAGGGCCACGCCATCGGGGCCGGTTTCCAGCTCGCCCTCGCCTGCGACCTCCGGGTGGTCGCGGACGACGTCCAGTTCGCCATGCGGGAGACCAGCCTGGGCCTGGTGCCCGACCTCACCGGCACGCAGCCGTTGGTGGCGCTCGTGGGATACGCCCGTGCGCTCGAGATCTGTGCCACCGGACGGTTCGTGGGCGCGGAGGAGGCGGTGAGCAGCGGGCTCGCCAACCTTGCGGTCGAGCGGGAGGAGCTGGACGGGGCGGTGCGGGATCTGGCCGCGGCGTTGCTGGCGGCTCCGCGGTCCGCGGTGATCGAGACGAAGGCGTTGCTGCAGGGGGCGGCGGGGCGGACGTTCGACGAGCAGCGGGCCGCCGAACGGGCCGCGCAGGGCCGCCGTCTTCGCGACCTCGCGGGCCTGGGCGAGTAACGCCGCCGCCGTCGCCGCGGCGCGGGGCCACTTCCCCGCGCCGCGGTGCGGTCACGCGCGGCGCGCTCCGCGCCGGGTGCCTGCCGACGCCGCGGCGAGGTCGCGCGCACGGCACCGGCTGCGCGGTACGGAGGTCACCTGCGCACGGCACCGCCGGCGCCCACCCGTGCCGCCCCGGCGGTGCCGCGGGTTGGGGCCTCCGCCGAGACACGAACATGCCGTACCCGCGACGCCGCTCGCGCCGCAGGGTGGGCCTCCGGGGACGCGACGGCCCGCGGGGTGGGCGCGGTGTCAGGGGCCCGTCACGCGACCACGTGGCCGTTGAGGACCACTCGGCGGGGCGCGGCGAGGACGGCCACGTCCTCGCGCGGGTCGGTCTCGTAGACGACGAGGTCGGCCGGCGCGCCCTCGTCGAGGCCGGGCCGGCCCAGCCAGGAGCGGGCCGCCCAGGACGCCGCCCCCACCGCGTCGGCGGCCGGGATCCCCGCCCGCACCAGCTCGGCGACCTCCTCGGCCACCAGCCCGTGCGGCAGCGTCCCCCCGGCGTCCGTGCCGACGAACACCGGCACTCCCGCGTCCCACGCGGACCGCACCGTGTCGTGGCGGCGCTCGTGGAGCCGCCGCATGTGGGCGGACCAGCGGGGGAACTTCTGCTCCCCGCCCGCCGCCAGCTTCGGGAAGGTCGCGATGTTGACCAGCGTCGGCACGATGGCCACGCCCCGCTCGGCGAAGAGCGGGATGGTGTCCTCGGTGAGCCCGGTGGCGTGCTCGACGCAGTCGATGCCCGCCTCGACCAGGTCCCGCAGGGAGTTCTCGGCGAAGCAGTGGGCGGTGACCCGCGCCCCCAGCCGGTGCGCCTCGGCGATGGCGGCCTCGACGGCCCCGCGCGGCCAGCAGGGGGCGAGGTCGCCCTCGGCGCGGTCTATCCAGTCGCCGACCAGCTTCACCCAGCCGTCGCCGCGCCGCGCCTCCTGCGCGACGTACGCGACGAGGTCCTCCGGTTCGACCTCCCAGGCGAAGTTGCGGATGTACCGACGGGTGCGGGCGATGTGCCGCCCGGCGCGGATGATCCGCGGCAGGTCCTCCCGGTCGTCGATCCACCGGGTGTCGGCGGGCGAGCCGGCGTCGCGCAGCAGCAGCGCCCCGGCCTCCCGCTCGGTCAGCGCCTGCTTCTCCGAGACGTCGTCCGGTACGGCCCCGTCCGCGCCGAGCCCCACGTGGCAGTGGGCGTCGACCAGTCCGGGCAGGACCCATCCCTCGACGGTGCGGACGTCCCGGGCGCCGGCCGGGCGGTCGTGGGTGATCCGCCCGCCGACCACCCAGATCTCGTCCCGGACCTCCTCGGGCCCGACCAGCACCCTCCCCTTCACCCGCAGCACCGCGTGATCACTCATGCCACGCACCCTAGATCCCTCGCCCCGGCCGCGTCAGGAGGGCCGGCACAGCCTCGGGTTGGCGAGGTCGGCGCAGGGCCGCTGGCCGTACTCCCGGATGACGTCCTGGCCGACCTCCAGGGTCATGTACCGCAGGAACCCGGCGACCAGGGAGTCGGCCGGCGGCTGCCCGTAGGTGTAGGCGTACTCGGTGGCCCAGAACGGGTAGACGCCCCGGTCGGCGGCGTCGAGTTCGGCGGGGTGGCCGTCGATGCGGACCAGGCGGAGGCGGTCCGTCCGGGCGCCGGCGGCGTGGGCCTCCGCGTAGCCGAGACCGCCGGGGACGGCGGCCACCGTGTCCAGCGCCTCCTGGGTGGAGCCGCGTTCGCAGCGCAGCGCGGGGTGGTCGGGGCGGGCGACGCGGGCACGGCAGTCGTGCGAGGTGACGTTGGGTTCGGTGGCGCCGCCGAGCACGCGTTCCTCCAGGGCCCGGCGGCTGCCGGAGTTGGAGTAGCGTCCGACCAGGGCGATCGGCAGGTCGTTGCCGCCGACGTCGCTCCAGTTGCGGTACCGGCCGGCGTAGATCCGCCGGATCTGCTCCGGCGTCAGGTCCTGCACCCCCGCCGCCTTGTTGACGACCAGGGTGAACAGGGAGAACGACACGGGGCGGGGCAGGAGTTGCGGGTGGCCGTCGCCCTTCCGGCCGTCGGAGAAGGCGAGCATGGCCGGGCCGTCCTCGCCGGCCTCGCGGCCCGCCTCGTCGAGGGTGCGGACGCCTTCCTGGCTGCCGGTGGCCCGGATGTCGATCTCCACGTCCCCGGGGGCTTCGCGGCAGGCCTCGCGGTAGCTGGCGGCGGCCTTCTCCAGCACGGGGCGGAAGGCGGTGGACCCGACCACGGCGAGCTTCCCGGAGGCGCAGTCGACCGCGGCGGTGGAGTTGTCCTCGGACACGTAGTACAGCGCGACGATCAGCGAGGCCATCACGGTGATCAGCGCGACCACGCCGCGGGAGACGCGGGCCCGGTAGCGGGTGCGGGTGATCCGGCCGCCCTTGATCCGGCTCTCCATCACCGCGTCGGACTCGTCGCCGTCCCGCTCGGGGGCGTTGTCCCCGTCGAGTTCGTCGAGCACCACCAGCACCTTGTAGTGCTCGTTCGGGTTGAGCGGGACGCGGGGCAGCCGCAGCACGTCGGGGTCGGCACGCTCCGGGTCCCGGTTGAGCAGCGGGATGGCGTTGGTGGGCGAGCTGGGGCCGCGGCGCGTGGGGTCGAAGGCGCGCACGACGCGGCGGCGCGGGAAGCGGACGGACAGCCCGACGGGCTCGCTCTCCATGTAGTCGTCGACGTCGACGGGCACGGAGCCGTTGTTCTCGATCCGCACCAGCACCAGCGACGGGTGCCGGGCGCCGGCGAAGTCCTCGCCGAAGGCCCGCGTGTCCATCTGGATCCGGTAGCCGAGCCGCTTCCTGCCGATGAAGAAGAACTCGTACACGCCGGCCACCGTCGGGATGACGACGCCGAGCACGGTGAGAGTGATCTCCCAGGGGATCGTGTCCATGATGCGCACAAAGTACGGTCGGCCCGTCGTCCTGGGGAGTCCGGGAGGGACAGTGACCGGTGAAGTTCACCGGCCGTTGCCGGGGCGTTCGGCCGGGGTGCGGACCGCGTACGGCGACGAGCCGGAACCGGGCGGTCCGCGGCCTCCCGCGGGCACCGGTTACCCTCGGGGCGCACCACCCGTACCACCCGCACTCCCTCAGCGAAGAGAGCCCCACCGTGACCCATCCCTTCCTGGACCTGGCTCCGCTCGGTGCCGCCCGTTTCGCCGCCGTCGCGGACCGGGTGGCGCGGCTCCTCGGCACCACCGACGACGTCGTGATCACCCAGGGTGAGGCGCTGCTCCCGCTGGAGGGCGCGATCCGCGGGTGCGCGGGGCCGGGGACGGTGGCGCTGAACGTGATCACCGGTCCGTACGGGCAGACCTTCGGCGACTGGCTGCGGGACTGCGGCGCGACCGTGCACGACCTGGCGGTCCCCTTCCACACCGCGGTGACGGCCGGGCAGGTCCGGGAGGCGCTGGCCGAGCACCCGGAGATCGACTTCGTCTCCCTGGTGCACGCCGAGGCCGCCACCGGCAACACCAACCCGGTCGCGGAGATCGGCGAGGTGGTCCGCGAGCACGGCGCCCTGCTGTACCTGGACGCGGTGGCCTCCATCGGGGCCGAGCCGGTGCTGACGGACGAGTGGGGCGTCGACCTGTGCGTGATCGGCGCGCAGAAGGCGCTGGGCGGCCCGGCGGGCGTCTCGGCGGTGTCGGTGAGCGAGCGGGCGTGGGCCCGGATGGCCGCCAACCCGAAGGCGCCCCGCCACTCCTACCTGTCGCTCCTGGACTGGAAGGAGCGCTGGATCGACCGCGGCCGCACCGCCCTGCTGCACGCCCCGGCGCAGCTCGAGATGCTGGCGCTGGAGGCCTGCGTGGAGCGGGTCGAGCAGGAGGGGCTGGAGGCCCTGATGGGCCGGCACGCGGCGGCCGCCGCGGCGACCCGGGCCGGGGTACTGGCGCTGGGCGGGGGGCTGACGCCGTATGTCCACGACGCGCGGGACGCGGCGCCGGTGGCGACCACGCTGCGCACCCCGGAGGGCGTGGTGGCCTCCGACCTGGTGGCGCGGGCGCTGGCCGCGGACCCGGCGCTGCCGCTGGCGGCCGGGGGTGGCGCGCTGGCGGCGGAGATGATCCGGGTCAACCACTACGGCCGGGACGCCACGCCGGGTGCGGTCCAGGGCAGTCTCGCGGCGCTGGGGGCGGCGCTGGCGGAGCGCGGCGTGGAGGCCGACCTGGCGGGCGCGCTGCGGGCCGCCGCGGCCTCCTGGAGGTAGTCCGCTCCCGTACGGACCACGGCGCCCGGCCCGCGGCCCCGGCCGGGCGCCGCCGCGCCGATCCGCCCCGCTGCGGGAATGCGGTGGCCGGGTGCGCGTGTTGCCGCACCGAGTATCGTCGCGAGTTTTCAGGAGTGCCCCCGTGCGTGTGGAGATCTGGTCCGACATCGCCTGTCCCTGGTGTTACGTCGGCAAGGCCCGTTTCGAGAAGGCGCTGGCCGGGTTCGCGCACCGGGACGAGGTGGAGGTCGTGCACCGGTCGTTCGAGCTGGACCCCGGGCGGGCCAAGGGCGACGTGGAGCCCGTCCTCGGGCTGCTGGCGAAGAAGTACGGCATGACCGAGGAGCAGGCGCGGGCCGGTGAGGCCAACCTGGCGGCGCAGGCGGCCGGCGAGGGCCTGCCGTACCGGGCCGAGGGCCGCGACCACGGCGGCACCTTCGACCTGCACCGGCTGCTGCAGCTCGCCAAGGAGCGGGGACGCCAGGACGAGCTGCTGGACCTGTTCTACCGGGCCAACTTCGCCGAGGAGCGGTCCGTCTTCGCCGACGCGGACGAGTACCTGGTGGAGCTGGCCGTGCGGGCCGGGCTCGACGAGGACGAGGTGCGCACGGTGCTGGGCGACCCGGCGGCGTTCGCGGACGAGGTGCGGGCGGACGAGCGGGACGCGGCGGCCCTGGGGGCTACCGGGGTGCCGTTCTTCGTGATCGACCGGAAGTACGGGGTCTCCGGGGCGCAGCCGGCGGAGCTCTTCTCCCAGGCGCTGACCCAGGCCTGGGGCGAGCGGACCCCGCTGACGGTCCTCTCCGGCGGCGACGCCTGCGGCCCCGACGGCTGTGAGGTCCCGCGGCACCAGGAGGCGTGAAGCACCCGGCGGACGCCCGGCAGGGACACCCGGCGCGGACGCCCTGCGGGCCCACCCGGCGGGGACACCCGGCGCGGGGACCCGCCGGGCGGACGCCCTGTGGACGCGGGGCGGACGGGACGGGCATCGTGAGGCCATGCCGATCCTCGACAGCGTCGTCCCGTCCGAGTTCCGCCCGGAGAGCGTGTACCTGAACACCGCGGCGGTCGGCCTGCTCCCCGCCCGCAGCGTGCGGGCGGTCCGCGCCGCGCTGGACGACGGCGTGGCCGGTCGGCCCACCGACTCGTTCGGCCAGGTGGAGGAGGCCCGCGCGGCGTACGCCCGGATCATGGGGGTGTCCGCCGACCGGGTGGCGGTCGGCTCGTCGGTGGTCTCCTACAGCGCCCTGGTCGCGGCCTCGCTGCCCGCGGGGGCCGAGGTGCTCACCGCGGAGGGCGACTTCAGCTCGCTGGTCAATCCGTTCCACGTGCGCGGCGACCTCAGGGTGCGTTCCGTGCCGCTGGAGCGGATCCCCGGCGCGGTGGGCGCGGGGACCGCGATGGTCGTGGTCAGCGCCGTCCAGTCCGCCGACGGGCGGCTGGTCGACCTGCCCGGACTGCGCGCCGCGGCGGCCGCGCACGGCGCCCGGATCTGCCTCGACGTCTCCCAGGCCGCCGGCTGGCTCCCGCTGGACGCCGGCGCGTACGACTTCACCGTGACCGTCACGCACAAGTGGCTGTGCGGCATGTTCGGCCTGGCGTTCCTGACCGTGCCGGAGGACTTCGGCGGGCTGCTCCCGCTGTCGGCCGGCTGGGTGGCGGGCCAGGAACCGTGGGCGAGCTGCTACGGGCCGGTCACCGAACTCGCCCGCACCGCGCGGCGGTTCGACGAGCCGCAGAGCGTCGCCTGCGCCGCCGCCCCGCGGTCGCTGGCGCTGGTCGAGGAGCTGGGGGTGGAGGCGATCCACGCCCACGACCTGGCGCTGGCGGAGCGGTTCCGCGACGGGCTGGCGCGGCTGGGGCACGAGCCGGTGCCCTCCCCCGGGTCCGCGATCGTGTCGGTGCCGGGGCTGGGCGGACGGCAGCCCGAGCTGTCCGCGGCCGGGATCGAGGTCTCCGACCGTGCGGGCAGTCTGCGGGCCGCCTTCCACCTGCACAACGGCCCCGCGGACGTCGACCGTCTGCTCGACGTCCTGGCGCGCTGAGCGAAGGGGATGCCCAGCGCGCCGTGACGGTCGTCGGCGCGCCGTGAAACGGTCGTCAGCGCACCGGCGTGAAGTCGCGGGCCCCGAGGAAGTCGGGGCGCCGCACCGGCGCGGCGAACGGCTCGACGGCCGCGTTCTCCACGCTGTTGAACACGACGAAGACGTTGCTGCGCGGGAACGGCGTGATGTTGTCGCCGGACCCGTGCATGCAGTTGCAGTCGAACCAGGTCGCGGAGCCGGCCTTGCCCGTGAAGAGCTTGATGCCGTGCTGCCCGGCGAGGGCGGTGAGCGCCTCGTCGGACGGGGTGCCCGCGTCCTGCATCTGCAGCGACTTCTTGTAGTTGTCCTTCGGGGTGGCTCCGGCGCAGCCGAGGAAGGTCTTGTGCGACCCCGGCATGATCATCAGGCCGCCGTTGGTGTCGAAGTTCTCGGTGAGGGCGATCGACACCGACACGGTCCGCATGTTCGGCAGCCCGTCCTCGGCGTGCCAGGTCTCGAAGTCCGAGTGCCAGTAGAACCCGGAGGCCCCGAAGCCGGGCTTGACGTTGATCCGGGACTGGTGGACGTAGACGTCCGAGCCCAGGATCTGCCGGGCGCGGCCCACCACCCGTTCGTCGGCGACCAGGTTGGCGAAGAGCTCGCTGATCCGGTGGACCTCGAAGACCGACCGGATCTCCTGGGTCCGCGGCTCGACGATGGAGCGCTCGTCGGCCCGGATGTCCGGGTCGGCGACCAGGCGGTCCAGCTCGCGCCGGTAGACCTGGACCTCCTCCGGGGTGATCAGCTGGTCGACGGCCAGGAAGCCGTCCCGCTCGAAGGACGCGAGGTCCTGGGGCACGATCGGGCCGGGCGCGTCGGGGCTGCCCCAGACGACGGGGTCCTGGCGGGGCACCATCACCTCCTGCGCCCCGCGGGTGGGGTACAGGTCGGTGACGCCGTTGCCTGCGGGTGTGGTCGTCGCGGTGGACACGTGTCTCAGACCTCCTCGGTGATCAGGGGGTAGACGCCGTTCTCGTCGTGGTCCTCCCGTCCGGTCACGGGCGGGTTGAAGACGCAGATGCAGCGGAAGTCCGTCCTCGGCCGCATGGTGTGCTTCTCGTGGCCGTCGAGGAGGTACATGGTGCCGGGCGTGATCAGGTACTTCTCGCCGGTGGTCTCGTCGGTGAGCTCGGCCTCGCCCTCGGTGCAGACCACGGCCTCGATGTGGTTGGCGTACCACATGGTGGTCTCGGTGCCCGCGTAGAGGACCGTCTCGTGCACGGAGAAGCCGACGCCCTCCTTGGCGAGGACGATGCGCTTGCTCTCCCAGGTACCGGTGGCGGCCTTCACGTGCCGGTCGGTGCCCTCGATCTCCTTGAAGGATCGGACTATCACGGTGTTGTGCTCGCCTCTCTGGTGATCGTTCGTCGGCCGGGCGGGACGGCGGCGGCAGCAGCGCGCCTGTGCCTCACGCCGTTTCCCGCACGGCCCGGTCGAGGACGCGGAGGCCCTCGTCCAGCTCGTCGGGGGTGATCGTCAGCGCGGGGAGCAGCTTGACGACCTCGCCCTCCGGGCCGGAGGTCTCGATGAGCAGGCCGTGGTCGAAGGCGCGGCGCGCCACCCGGCCGGCCCGCTCCTTGTCGTGGAACTCCAGGCCCCACACCAGGCCGCGGCCGCGGTACTCCTTGACGTGGGGGCGGTTCTCGGCTGTGATCTGCGCCAGCGCCTGGTCGATCTGGAGGCCCCGGGCCAGGGTCTGCTTCTCCAGCGCGTCGCCCTCGGACCAGTAGGTCTCCAGGGCGGCGGTGGCGGTGACGAAGGCCGGGTTGTTGCCGCGGAAGGTGCCGTTGTGCTCGCCCGGCTCCCACACGTCCAGCTCGCCCTTGAACAGGCAGAGCGACATGGGCAGGCCGTAGCCGCTGATGGACTTGGAGACGGTGACGATGTCCGGGGTGATGCCGGCCTCCTCGAAGGAGAAGAAGGCGCCGGTGCGGCCGCAGCCCATCTGGATGTCGTCGACGATCAGCAGCATGTCCTGCCGCTCGCACAGCTCGGCGAGGGCGCGCAGCCACTCCGGGCGGGCGACGTTGATGCCGCCCTCGCCCTGCACGGTCTCCACGATCACCGCGGCCGGCTTGTTGAGGCCGGAGCCCTGGTCCTCGAGGAGCCGCTCGAACCACAGGAAGTCGGGGACCGTGCCGTCGAAGTAGTTGTCGAACGGCATCGGCGTGCCGTGCACCAGCGGGATGCCCGCGCCGGCCCGCTTGAAGGCGTTGCCGGTGACCGCGAGCGAGCCGAGGGACATGCCGTGGAAGGCGTTGGTGAAGGAGACGACGGACTCGCGGCCCTTCACCTTGCGGGCCAGCTTGAGCGCCGACTCCACGGCGTTGGTGCCGGTCGGGCCGGGGAACATGACCTTGTACGGCAGGTGGCGCGGCTGGAGCACCAGGCGGTGGAAGGTCTCCAGGAAGGCGCGTTTGGCCGTCGTCGACATGTCGAGGCCGTGGGTGACGCCGTCCCGCTCCAGGTAGTCGAGCAGGGCGCGCTTGAGGACCGGGTTGTTGTGGCCGTAGTTCAGGGAGCCGGCGCCCGCGAAGAAGTCGAGGTAGGCGCGGCCGTCCTCGTCGTACATGTGACTGCCCTGGGCGCGGTCGAAGACGGTGGGCCAGCCGCGGCAGTAGCTGCGGACCTCGGACTCCAGGGACTCGAAGACGGTCAGGTCGGGCTGGATGACGGTCACGACGTACAACTCCTCGGGAGATGTCGGAAGAAGGGAGGGTTCTCGGGCCGCTGGGGCACGGACGTTCCGGGGCGCGGTGGCTGCCTCCGGCGTCGGCTCACAACGGTGCGATGCGGTGCAGCACCTCGGGGGCGTGGGCCTCGCCCTCGGCGGGGAACTGGTCGCCCGCGAAGAGCACCTCGCGGGTCAGGTCGGCGCCGTGGCGGGCCGCGAAGGAGGCGAAGAGGCGCTCGGACGCCTGGTTGCCGGGCGTGATGGTGGTCTCGACGGTGTCCACGCCGAGCTCGCTCTCACGGTCGATCCGGGCCACCAGTTCGTCGAGCATCCGGCCGGCCAGGCCGTGCCCGCGGTACCGCTCGTCGACGGCCACCTGCCACACGAGGAGGACCCGGGGGTCCTCGGGGCGCAGGAAGCCGGTCACGAAGCCGGCCACCCTGCCGTCCTCGGAGCGGGCCACCGCGGAGGTGGAGGAGAAGTCGCGGCACCACAGCAGATAGCTGTAGGAAGAGTTGAGGTCGAGCGTCCGGGAGTCGCGGGCGATGCGCCAGAGGGAGGCGCCGTCGGCCACGTTCGGGCGGTCGACGCGGAATCCGTCACGGAATCCGCCGGTGAATTCGGAAGAGGTCGTCTGCGTCGTCGTCGGGGCTGCTTGTAGGGCAGTCATGCGAATTGAACTTACCCAGCGAGAATGAGAAATGCATTCCCGCGCGGGGTTACGTGTCCGGGCGCGCTGTGATATCACGCGGGCGCGGAGCCCGCCCCCCAGACCCGACAACTCGCGCGCTTTGTCCGGTAATTACCTCGCAAAACGGACGCCCTGTGAGCCTGATTACATTGGCGTAACACTCGGGAACGCCCGCGATCCACCCCCGTGATCTTCGCGGAATCTTGACGTTTGGCGAGCCGCGCCCTGGGCATGAGAGAAAGCGACGGAGAAAAGGGAACGGGCGGACCTTCAGCTATTCAATTCCCTTCCGCTCGCCTCGGTGTATTCCGCCGGGCGAATGCCTGAATTCCTCACCGGTGCGTGCTTTCCGGCCATCGCGGGTCACGTCCGCTCAGCCCGGCGACCCGGTCGGCCAACGGCGCGTCCTGCGGGACGGGGACCAGCGGACCGAAGACGGCGTCGCGCTCCTCGGCCGGCCCCTCGGCCGTCTCGACGAGGAAGGCGTGCGCGCTGCGGAGCGCGGCCGGGTCGGGGTGGTACTCCTGGCGGGTGGCCCGCGCCAGGTCCCAGCCGTGCACCACCAGTTCGTCGGTCGCGACGGCCTGGGCGACGGCGCCCGGCAGTTCGACTCCCCCGGCCCGGGTGGTCCCCTCCCGGGCGGACGGGTCGCGCCACGCCTCGGCCAGCTCGCCGAGCACGCGCGGCAGGCGGTCCCGCCAGCCGGGCCGCAGCTCGGGCAGGGCGCTGTCCGGCGAGGTGTCCGTGGTGGCGCCGAGGTCCTTGCGCGCGGCGTCCCGGAAGGCCACGGCCAGACCCTCCAGGTGGGCCAGCAGATGGCGGACGGCGTAGTCGGGGCAGGGCGTGGGGAGGTCCAGGGCGGCGTCGTCCACGCCTCCGGCCAGCCGGATCAGTTCGCGCGTCTGGGCGCCGAGGTCGGGCGGTGCGTCGGTCATCGGGAGCCTCCGTGGTGTGGGTGCGCCGCGCGGTGCGGTGTGCCCCGCTTACCGGTGGGGACCCCACGGGGCACGGAAACTCACCGGTCCCCCGGCGATCCCACCCGTCCGGCCCCGGTAAGGGAACGGTAAAAGCGTCCCGCTCGTTCTCCCTCACATGACCGCTATGACCCCTGGCTCGAACATTCCACTCAGCCCCGCCCGTGTGACGGTCGAGGTCGCCGCGCCGGTGCGGCTGGACGTCTCGGGCCTGATGCTCACCGCCGACGGCAAGGTGCGCTCGGACGACGACTTCATCTTCTACAACCAGCCGGCCGGTCCGGGCGTGACCTACCGCTCCGGCGGCGGGACGGCCCCGGACTCCGTCACGGTGGACACCGCCGCCGTTCCCCCGGCCATCGAGAAGATCGTGGTGACGGCCAGCCCCGACGCCCCCGGCCAGACCTTCCAGGGCGTCGAGCCCACCGCCACCCTGCGGGACGCCGCCGACGGCTCCGTCCTCGCCACCTTCACCCCGCCCGGCCTCGGCTCCGAGACCGCGCTGGTGGTGATGGAGGTCTACCGCCGCAACGGCACCTGGAAGGCCCGCGCGGTGGGGCAGGGGTACGCCGACGGACTGGCCGGCATCGCCACCGACTTCGGCGTCTCCGTGGAGGAGCCCGCCCCCGCCCCGGCGGCCCCGCCGCAGGCCGCCCCGGCCGCGCCCCCGGCGCCTCCGGCTCCCGCCGCGCCGCCGGTGGCGCCCGCGCAGCCCACGATCGCGGACCCGCGTGCCTTCGCCTCCACTCCCCCGGCAGCCCCCGCCCCGGCCGCCCCCGCCGCCCCGGCCCCGGGCAGCGGCAAGATCAACCTGGACAAGGGCCGCGTCTCCCTGCAGAAGAACCAGACGGTCTCCCTGGTCAAGGGCGGGCAGCCGGTCCTCTCGCAGGTGCGGATGGGTCTCGGCTGGGAGCCCGCCTACCGGGGCCGGGACATCGACCTGGACGCCTCGGTCATCGCCTACGGCCCGCAGCGCAACGTCGTCGACGCCTGCTACTTCGGCAAGCTGGCCATCCTGGGCGGCGCGATCAAGCACTCCGGCGACAACCTCACCGGTGAGGGCGGCGGGGACGACGAGGTGATCGCGGTCGACCTGGGCCGGCTGCCGCAGGAGGTCACCGGCCTGGTGTTCACGGTGAACTCCTTCACCGGCCAGAAGTTCACCGAGGTCGCCAAGGCCTACTGCCGCCTGCTGGACTCAGCGGGCAACGAGCTGGTCCGCTTCGACCTGACCGGCGCGGAGCCCAGGACGGGCGTGATGATGGCCAAGTTCATCCGCCAGTACTCCGGCGAGTGGGAGATGACGGCCATCGGCGAGTTCGTGAAGGCCCGCACCGTCCGCGACATGCTCAAGCCGGGCGCCCAGGCACTGTGACGCCGCCCGTGGGCTGAGGCCGGTGACCGCGGGACCCTGCCCCGGGCCCCGCGGTCACCGGTCACTCCTCCCAGGGCCAGTCGGCCCGGCCCGCCGCCTCCAGCAGCGGCACCATCCGGAAGGCGGCGTCGGTCAGGCCGCCGAAGGTGTGCCGGGTGGAGTTGCCGGAGTCGCCCTGTCCGGCGCGGTAGCCGGCCAGGTTCCACGTGTAGACGGGCACCCGGGACGGCACCTGCCGCAACGGCGAGCCGTGGCGGCTGGGCGCGTACTGCTCGTCGGTGACGATCAGCACCCGGTCGTGCCCCCGGTAGTGCGTGCGCACCGCCTCGGTGGTGTCGGTCCCGCCCAGGTCGTGGAACCGGTCCAGCACCTTGAGCACCGACTCCCCGGCCGTGAACGGCACCGCGCGGCTGCTGGTGCCGAACTCCACCAGGTCGGCGTCGGCGGCCCGCAGGGCGACCGCCGTGCCGAAGACCGCCGCCGCGTCGGCCCGGGTGAGCTCGGAGCGGTCGGAGACCCGGCCGTGGAACATCGAGCCGGACCGGTCGACCAGCACCAGCGTCCGCCCCGGCAGCGCCGGCACGTTGGCCAGCGAGTGACCGAGCGCCCGCTCCAGCGCGTACGCCCAGCGCAGCGACGGCGCGTTGCGGTACGCGGCCAGGTACCGGAAGGGGAACTGCCGTGAGCGGGCCACCTCGGCCGGGTCGGCGATCCGTCGCGCGACCTCGGCGGCCACCTCGTCGGACACGCCCGCCCGGTCGAAGTTGCGCAGGTTGCGCACCAGCGCCATCGGCCCCATGGACGGGATGACGGCCTCCCAGGCCTCCTTGTCCATCGGCCCCTGCAGCCAGCCCGCCAGCGCCTCCCAGGTGACCCCGGCTTCCGCCAGCCGCTCGGCGCCGCCGGGTCCGGTGACCACGGCCCGGCGTTCCGCCACGGGCAGCGCCATCAGCGCGCGGTGCTTCCGCAGCACGGGCAGCGACGCGGGCGGCTCGGCGCTCTTCGGGTGGTGCCGGCGGTCCAGGGCGTGGCGGAACAGGTCGCCCTGCCACGGCCGCTCCGGGTCCGGGGTGGCGTGCACCAGGTTGAGGACGTCGCCGAACCGGTAGCCCTTGGTTCCGGTGTCGTACTTCAGCAGCGCCGTGCCGGTCCACAGCCGCCGGACGGCGTCGGCGATGCCGCGCTTGACCGGCTTGGGCACGGCGCGCCCGTACACGGACGTCCAGTAGCCGAGCAGTTCGCCGGGCTCGTCCGGCCGGAGCAGCACGGAGGCGATCACCGCACGGTTGGCGGGGCCGTCCGTGGCCCCCGCGTCCAGGCGTGCCTTCACATACTCGGCGGCGGCGACCAGCGAGGCGGTGCGCATCCCGCCCTCGCCGCGCAGCCAGCCCAGCAGACCGGCCGTCCAGGCGGGGTCGGTCACGGCGAGCCGGCGCACCAGCCGGGCGAAGCGCTCGTCGCGGGCGGCGCCGGGCTCGTAGAAGGTCCTCTGGGACACGAAGTTGTCGACGGCGAGCAGGAAGAGCTCGGACCGCTCGTCCCGTTCGGCGCCGCGGCCGCCCTGGTGGGTGGCGAGCGGACGCCCGGTGGTGGCCACGGGCGAGGCGGGACGGGCCGCCGCGGGCGGCCTGGTGTTGAAGCGGGCCATGGTGCATTCCCCCCTAATTCCTGGGCGTTGGTCCGAAGGAGTCGGGGGAGGCGTGGCAAAGGGAGCGTGCCCGAGATCGAGGTCGGCCGCGGGCTGTGGGTCAGCTGCTCTAACCGTCTGAGCTACACCGGTCGTGCGACCGGTGGCGGGACTCGAACCCGCGACCCGCTGAAGTAGCCGCTGCCTGCGCACCGGGCACGCACCGTCCGCCACGCCTCCCGAGATCAGGGTCGGCAGCGGCACGGGATCCAGGAAAGGGAAGTAGCCGCGGCCTGCGCACCGGGAGGTGCGGATGACGCTTGTGTCCAGAGATCACATCGGCGGAACCGTGTTGGTGCTCTGCCAACTGAGCTACACCGACCCGAAGTCGATGACGGGACTCGAACCCGCGACCGCCCCATTATGAGTGGAAGTAGGTCCTGCCTGTCGCACCTGGACGAGCATGACTCTAGGGGGGCGGCCTCGGGTCGCGCGAGCCGATTAACCGGGGCGGGCGGCCCTCGGGTCAGCTCTTCTGCCGCCGGCGCTTCCAGGGGCCGGTGATCGCCAGCAGGATGCCGGGCGACTGGATGCAGGCGTAGAGGGTGCGGCCGTCCGGGGAGAAGGTCACGCCGGTGAACTCGCTGTCGTTGAGCTCGTTCCGGGCGAGGGGGTAGGTGCGGCCGGAGTCGGTGGCGCCGAAGA
Organism: Streptomyces sp. NPDC047130; assembly: GCF_040643475.1. Taxonomy (NCBI): domain Bacteria; kingdom Bacillati; phylum Actinomycetota; class Actinomycetes; order Kitasatosporales; family Streptomycetaceae; genus Streptomyces; species Streptomyces sp. NPDC047130. Next base: position 65,872 of record NZ_JBEYUK010000015.1, read on the forward strand.
GGTGGCTGAGGCCCTCGCCGTCCTCGGCGACGACCAGGCCGCCGTACGGGGACACGGTGATGTTGTCGGGGCCGTCGAAGTGGCCCTCGGCCTCCGGGTCGGGGTTCACGCCGATGAGCACCTTCAGGGTGAGGGTGCGCCGCTTCGGGTCGTAGAACCAGACGGCGCCGTCGTGGGCGGCGCCGGGGCTCTCCGAGCGGGCGTAGGAGGAGACCAGGTAGGCGCCGCCGTCGCCCCACCACATGCCCTCCAGCTTGCGGGCGCGCGTCACCTCGCCCTCGCCGAACTGCTTGCGGACCGGCAGCGTGCGGGCGTCGCGGTCGGGGACGTCCACCCAGTCGACGCCGTAGACGGTGCCGATGCGGGTGGCGCGGGAGAGGTCGTCGACGAACCGGCCGGCCGAGTCGAAGCAGCGGGGCGCCTGGAGCCTGCCGGCGTCGTCGGCGAGGGTGCCGAGCCGGCCGCGGCCGTGGCGGAAGCCCTCCGGCGGGGTCCAGCGGTGGAACAGCCCGTTGGGTCTGGCGGCGTCCTCGGTGAGGTAGAGGTGGCCGCGCCCGGGGTCGACCACCACGGCCTCGTGGGCGTAGCGGCCCAGCGCCTTGATCGGCTGCGGGTCCCGGTTGGCGCGCTCGTCGAGGGGGTCGACCTCGAAGACGTAGCCGTGGTCCTTGGTCATGCCGTTCTCGCCGGCCCTGTCCTCGGTCTCCTCGCAGGTCAGCCAGGTGCCCCACGGGGTGCTGCCGCCCGCGCAGTTGGTGGCGGTGCCGGCGATGCCCACCCACTCGGTGACGTGGCCGTCGCGGCGGACCTCGACGACCGTGCAGCCGCCGGCCGCCGCCGGGTCGTAGACCAGGCCCTCGGTGAGCGGCACGGGGTGCTCCCAGCGGGAGCGGGGGCCGCCGAGTTCGTGGTTGTTGACCAGCAGGACGGTGCCGCGCCCGCCGTCGAAGGTGGCCGTGCCGTCGTGGTGGGACGGCGTGAACTCCCCGGACTCCAGGCGGGTTTCGCCGGCACGGGTGAGGACCCGGTAGGAGAACCCGGCGGGCAGCGCCAGCAGTCCCCCGGGGTCGGGCAGCAGGGGGCCGTAGCCGGGGCCGACGGCCTCGCCGTCGGGGGTGGTGATCTCCTCGGCGGCCAGCGCGTTGGGGGCGCTGGCGAACACGCCGACGCTTCCGGCGAGCGCGATCCCGGCACCGCTGAGGGCCGACTGTCCGACGAAGTCCCTGCGGGAGAGTGACATGGGTTCTCCTGGACGGTGAGAACGGAGAGGACGGGGGTGGTGCCGTGCCGTGCCGCCGCCGTGACCGCTGCCACGACGCGGCCACACCGTCGCGCCCATGTCTGAACGCCCGTTGAACACCAGGGGGGCGCGGGGAGTTCCGTTGCGTGAAGCGCGGACTCCCCGCGCGCCCCGGTGTCCGGCCGTGGGTCAGTCGCCCTGCTGGGACCGGGCCTTGAAGGCGGCCTTCCGGGCCTCCTTGGCGATCTTCTTGTCCGGGTGGAGCCGGCCCATGGCCTCCAGCACCTCGGCGGTGGCCGGGTGGTCGACCCGCCAGGCGGTGTCGAAGAAGCCGCTGTGCTGGGCGGCCAGGCCCTCGACCAGCGCCACCAGCTCCGCGCTGTTGCCCTCGGCGGCGAGCTGGGCGGCGAGGGTGTCGACGGTGAGCCAGAAGACCAGGTCCTGGGAGGGCGCCGGGATGTCCGCCGCTCCGTGCTCGGCCAGCCAGACCCGGGCCAGACCGCCGAGCTCCGGGTCGTCCAGGACCTCGCGCAAGGCCGGTTCCGCCTCCGTGCCGACCAGCGACAGCGCCTGCTGGCAGTGCAGGCGGCGCAGCGGGGCGGCCGGGTCGCCGCCCCGCGCGGCGGCGAGCAACTCCCGTGCGGCGTCGAGCGGTTCGCGGCTCGCCAGCCACAGCTCGGTCTCCGAACGGGCGGCGGTGGGGCCGTAGTGGGCGGTGCCGTCGAGCAGCGCGTCGGCGCCCTTGTCGGCGAGTTCGCCCACCGTGGGCGCGGCGTGGCCGGCGTCGAGGAACCGGGCGCGGAGCCCGTAGAGACCGAGCGGGGTGAGGCGGACGACACCGTAGCGCTCCAGGTCCTCGAGCATCTCCTCGTCCCGCGCCTGGGGGGCCGCCTCGCCGTCCTCGACGAGCAGCGCCTCGTCGACCGGCCGGAAGTCGGCCAGGCCGGTCCCCTGGAGGATCCGGAACTGGTCGTCCAGCCGCATCATCGCGGTGGAGACCTCCTCCATCATCGCGTCGGTCGGCTCGGCGACGTCGGGCGGCACGATCACCGAGGCGGCCAGCGCGGGCAGCGGCACGGGCGCGCCCTCGGGGGCCCGCTCGTCGGCGGTGAGCAGGTAGAGGTTGGCGAGGACGCCCTCCAGGAACTCGGCCTCGGCCTCCGGGTCCCAGTCCAGCGTCGAGAAGTCGATCTCGCCGCCCTCGTCCAGCGCGTCGACCAGCTCGTCCAGGTCGGGGACGGTGGCGTCGGCGATCGCGGCGTCCAGCGCGTCCAGCCAGATCCGCAGCACGTCGGCGGGCGCGCCGGCGGTGAGCAGCGCCAGGTTCTCGCCTGCGCGGACGGTGCCCTCCTCCTCGTCCACGACCTCGACCAGGCCGGTGTCGACGGCGGCCCGCCACGCCTCGCTCGCCTCCGCCAGGGCGTCCTCGACGGTCTCCGGGTCGGCGTCGGCGACGGGCAGGCCCAGTGCCTCGGCCGCGGCGGGGAGCTGGTCCTCGGCCAGGCCGCCGCCGGAGTCCACCCGGGTGTCCGTGCCCGCCCAGCGGGCCAGCCGGGCCGCCCGGGACAGCAGAGGGGTGGCGAGCGCGTCCCGCGCCAGCTCCGCCTCGGAGGGCAGCCGTACCGGCGGCAGGGGGGTGCTGTCTGACATCGGGTGGGTTCTCCTCCGGACGGGCCGCGTGAGGCGGGGTCGCAGGGTCTGCGCGGATCTGGTGGCGCCGCGCGGGTCGCGCAGGGCGGACGACCAGCCTAGACGGGTGACCGCGGGGGCCGGGACGGCGTGTCCCTCTTGCAGGGGAACCCCCGCGAAGTGGTTGACGTGGCGTCCGGCCGTCGTCGAGGTGTCGAGGTGAATGGCCGGCCGCCGACCACCTTTCAGTTCTGCTGATGGGTACCGGGCAGAACTTTTAAGTGGACCTTCACCGTGCGGCGGCCGACACTCCAGACATGACGACACATCCCTTCGGCCGTGCCCTCTGCGCGATGGTCACCCCCTTCACCCCCGACGGCGCCCTGGACCTGGACGGCGCGGCCGTCCTCGCCGAGCGGCTGGTCGCGGGCGGGTGCGACGGGCTGGTGCTGGGCGGCACCACGGGCGAGTCCCCGACCACCTCCGACGCGGAGAAGTCCGCGGTGATCCGCGCGGTGCGCGCGGCGGTGGGCGACGGGCCCGCGCTGCTGGCCGGCGTGGGCACCGCGGACACCGCCCACTCCCGTGAGCTGGCCCGGCAGGCCGAGGAGGCGGGCGCGGACGGGCTGCTGGTGGTCTCCCCCTACTACAGCCGCCCGCCGCAGGACGCGCTGGAGGACCACTTCCGCGCGGTGGCCGACGCGTCGGGGCTGCCGGTGATGGTGTACGACATCCCCGGCCGCACCGGGGTGCGGATCGAGACGGCGACGATGCTGCGGCTCGCGGGGCACCCGCGGGTGGTGGCGGTGAAGGACTGCGCCTACGACCTGCTCGGCACGCAGAAGCTGCTGGCGGAGTCCGACCTCGCGGTCTACACCGGCTGCGACGAGTACGTGCTGGCCTCGTACGCGATCGGCTGCGCGGGCTACGTCGGCACGGTGGCGAACGTGGCGCCCGCGCACTTCCGGGCGATCGTGGACGCGTTCGACGCCGGGGACACGAGGCGGGCCGCGCGCCTGCAGCGGGCGGCGGTGCCGCTGATCGAGGCGATGATGTCCGCGGGCCTCCCCGGCACGGTCACCGCCAAGGCCCTCCTCGCCTCCCTCGGCCTTCCCTCCGGCCCGGTCCGCGCCCCGCTCCGCGCCGCCTCCGCGGAGGTCACGGCTGCCCTGCGAAAGCGGCACGAGACGCTGACCACCACCTCACCAGGCACCTGACCCGCCCCTGCGCGGCGCCCCGCCCGACCCCGCGCCTGATCAGAGCCCGCCCGAACCTGACGGACGCTCGCGCCACGCCCGAGAGGCGCCTTACCCGCGCGTCTGATCAGAGCCCGCTCGGAGCCTGACTGGGCCGGGAGCCGAGGCCGGGTCCCGGGGGTCCCAGGGCCCGAGGCCGGAATCCGAGGCCGGGACCCTGAGGCCGGGTCCGGGGCCCGACGCCGGGGCCTCGCGACGGGGGGACAGGCCCGGGCCCGCGGGCCCGGACCCGGTGTCGGGAGCCGGGGGCCGGGGCCGGGCCCGGGGCCCCCTCCGCCGACTGGGGTCAGCGGGGGACGAACAGCGGCTCCCACCGGCCCTTGTCGTCCCCCTTGCCGCTGCGCGGCCCGCTCAGCGGGACCGTCCTGTCGCTGCCGATGGTGACCAGCACCAGCCGGGTGGCGTACTCGGACGTGCTGCCCTTGCTCATGTCCCAGGCCACCAGCTGGTCCTTCCCCGCCCAGGCGACCAGTTGCTGCCCGGGGATCTCGGCGAGCTGCTTGCCGGTGCGGGCGTCCAGGATCCACGACGAGGTCTTCCGGCTCACCCCGGCGAACGGTCCCGCCACCCGCCCGCCGTCCGGCGAGAGACCGGCGTCCACCGACCACTCCCAGTGCGCCTCGCCCGCCGGCGGTTCGACCGGGCGCCCCCGCAGGTCGTGGAACTCCCTCCGCGCCTCGGTGACGAGCCCGCCCTTCACGGCCCGGCCGTCCCGGGTGAACGCGAAGTCCTGCCGGGCGTTGACGGCGGAGATCCCCGGCATCACCGGATCCTCGACCGTCGGCACCTCCACCTCGCTCCAGCTGCCGCGGCCCGACGCGACGTCGACCACCCAGAACCCCGTACGGGCCGACGTCCGCGGCGGCATCAGGTCGACCTTGCCGTTGTCCCCGGTGAACCGCTCCAGGCGATCGGGGTCGTCGCGGTACGTGGTGGCCAGCAGGGAGGCGCCGTCCGCCGAGAGGGCCAGCCCCGCCACGCCCTGCCGCTCGTCCCCGTCGAGCTCGATCCAGCGTTCGACCTCACGGGTCCGCAGGTCGAGCACGCCGATCCGGCGGGTCGGCAGTTCCCTCTCCAGCACCACGGCCCGCCGCGCGCCGGGGAACACCGCGACCTCCGACCACCGTTCGTCCTTCTCGTACGTCTGGGAGTCCGGGTCGAGCAGCCAGTAGGTGCGCCGCCATTCACCCCCCTTCGCCCCGCCGAGGTCCACCTGCTCCGCCTGCTCGTACGCGGCCATGACCACGTTCCCCGCCGCGATGACGTCCCTGGGCGGCGACTGGTCCGGGTGGGCCGAGATCTCGGGCGCGGACGGCCGGATCCCTGCCGAGGGGGCCGGTCCGCCCGGCAGCGGGCCCCAGAAGGCCAGCCCCACCACGGCGGCGACCGCCGCGGCCGCCGCCCCGACCCGTCGTCGCACCCGGCGCCGGTGCGCCGCCAGCACCCGTTCGGCCATCCGTGGGGCTCCGGACCGCTGCGCGGCAGCCTGCTCCCGGAGCGCGTCACGCACCAGTTCCTCGACCCCGTTCACGGGCGCACCTCCACGGTGGAGCAGTCGGCGGCGGGCCGTCGCCTCGGGCCCTCGGCGGCCCCCGGCACGAGACCGCGCAGCTTCGCCAGGGAACGGTGGGTGGTGGAGCGCACGGTGCCCACGGAGCAGCCCAGCAGCCGCGCCACCTCGCCCTCCGGGAGGTCCTCGTAGTAGCGCAGCACCAGCACCGTGCGCTGCCGGTCGGTGAGCGCGGCCAGCGCCTGGCGCATCAGCAGCCGGGTCTCCACCACGCTCTCGGTGTCGCCGCCCCGCGGCCGGCCCTCCGGGGGCTCGGCGACCGGGACCTCGCGCCGGGGCCATTTCAGCCGCCACCGGCTGATCTGCTGCCGGTACAGGACGCGGCGCACGTACGCCTCGGGGTCCTCGATCCGCCGCCACCTGCCCGCGGCCTTGACCAGCGCGTTCTGCAGCAGGTCCTCCCCCGCGTGCCGGTCGCCGCCGCAGAGCAGCACGGCCGTGGTCAGCAACGCGGACGACCGGTGGTCCACGAACTCGCGGAAGCCGCGCGCGTCTTCGGCATCCATCGTCACCTTCCTCCCGGCGGCACCCGATGCCCCGCCCCTCCCCCTGTGGGACGCCTGCGGACCACCGCCGCTATGCCTCCGCGCCGCCCTTTTCTTCCACGGCCTCCTCCAGGGCCTCTTCCAGGACCTCTTCCTGGACCGACACGACCGCCGCCCCGGTCCGGGTCACCACGCGGTGCGTGGCGCCCGGCCGGGGCGGCGGCTGCGGTGCCCTCGAGGGGTCAGTTGTGGCTGTTCTGATGACGATGCAAGTCAGGAGGTCAGCGCTCCCCGTGGGCCGTGTCGGGGCCGTCATCAGTGCTGTCCGGGCCCCGGAAGACCCGATCGACGGCGGCCCGCGTGCGTGCCTCGCTGTTCGGCGTCAGGTGCGTGTACGTGCGCAGGGTGAAGCTCGGGTCGTGGTGGCCCAGGTACTCGCTCAGGGCCTTAATGCTCTCCCCCGCGTCCAGGAGCACCGAGGCGCAGAAGTGCCGAATGGCGTGCATGCCGTTTTCGCGTCCGAGCGGGATGCCGGCGGCCGTAAGTGCCGGCCGCCATACGTACTGGTTGAAGCGTGTTCGGTGAAGAGCCCGAGCCTTGTTCCGGACGTTGACGAACAGCGGCGAAGCCGTCACGGGCGGACCATCCAGGGTCTTCCACGGCAGCATGACCTCTACCGGCTCGTGCCTCGTGATGTGATCGGCCAACGCGAAGGCGACCGTTTCGGGCAAGGGCACATGCCGTTCCTTGCCTCCCTTGGGCGGGCCGAAGACCGCCTGGGTGCCTCGAAGGATCTTGACCTGCCGAACGACGTGGACCGTGCCGCCGAGGAAGTCGACGTCCTCGAGGGCCAGGCCGAAGATCTCGCCTTGCCGAAGGCCACACCCCGCCCCCAGGGACAGCACCTCCTGGTAGGCGTCGGGCAGCACGTCGTGTACCGCTGTCACGCGCTCGAGACCAGGGCTTGACCTTGCGTCCGTCCAGGGACGGCGCCCGGACGGAGCGGGCACGGCAGGGGTTCTCGGCGATGATCCGGTCTTCCACGGCAGCCGTGAAAACGGCGGACACATTGGCGAAGATCGACCGCCGGTAGGACGCCGCGCGTCCCGTGGCTTCAGCTCCCGCATCCAGGTGCGCAGGTGGGAGGGGAGGAAAGAGGCCATCGGTCGGTCACCGAGGTACGGAAGGGCATGGTCCCTGAGACGGACTTCGACGCTCTCCCGGGTCACCGGGTCGATAGTGAGCGCCGCCATCCACTTCTTGGCGTACTCACCGAAGGTCACCGAACCCGCAGCCGGATCGATCGATGTACCGCCCTTGCGACATGTCCGCTTCGATGTTGGCGAGCCACTGGTCCGCTTTGCGCTTCTGCTTGTCTGGAGTGCTTATGGACTTCTCAGAACCGTCCGGCGCGATGTATCGGGCGCGGTAGCGATGGCCGACGCCGTATCGATCGGTCTTGGCCCTGACGGTCCTCCCGTCAGGACCAGAAACGCTCTTGTACCACCGGTCTTGCACGTGTCCGGCCATCAGGCGGCCTCCCCGATCTGGGAGTCGACCCAGGCCCCCACGTCGGTCGGGTCGAAGCGGAGGTGCCGGCCGACGCGGAAGCCGCGGGGACCGGTGCGCTTGCGGCGGCCTTTCATGCCCGCACGTCAGCGACTACATCTTCTGGGACTTCATCCCGAGCTGACAGCCGAGAAGGTCGTGGATCGAGCGCTGGCGTACAGGCCGATCGCACCCTGAGAGCCATGCGGTAAGACTTTCTCTACTTCATCAAGGCCCGCGCACGGCGCGGGCGCGCGCCTCCTCAGCGATGCGGCCTGCCTCCTGTCTTTGCCCCGGCTGGCCGCGCCCGGCGGCTGCGGGCATGAAGGTGGGAGACACCCTCTGTGGCTGGGGCGGTCGGCAACCGGAGGCAATCACAGCAGCGCTAGGACAACGACAACAAGGAACCTCTATGATCGACTTCTTCGACAGTACTCCAAATCATGCGAGGTGAAAGGAAGGCATGGCCGGGAATAGCCGGGACGACTTCCTCGCCGCCACAAAGAGGGCCGTGGCCAACCGGGCAGGGAACCGGTGCAGTAATCCCACCTGTCGATTGCTCACCAACAGACCCGACCCCATCCACGTGGATCAATTTCTCAATCTGGGCGTGGCAGCCCACATTCGAGCCGCTAGCCCCGGCGGGCCGAGGTACGACGCCACAATGTCACGGGAGCAGCGACGGTCGGCAGAGAACGCAATCTGGTTGTGCAATACCTGCTCGAAGGTAATCGACGACTCCCCCGACGCCTTCACCGTGGACGGACTGCACGCCTGGAAGATCAATGCAGAAATGGCGGCATCTAGAGACTCGAAGGTTACTGCTGACCATGTCGGCTCTGCGATTGTCGAACTGGAGGCGCTACGCCTTGAGATTCTTAGATTCTCCTCCTATTGGCAGAGTTTCGATCCAGCACATGAGCCGCCATTAAAATTGTCATTCGAGGAGCATAGTCGAAACATAAGCAGGCATAGCCAGTTACGAGTTGCCGCATATGAGGAGCAAATCTCGCCACGCATCTCGGATACACTCAGCCTTGCAACGATAATTCTGGGGCCAGATGGCGCTGAGGTGCGAAACCTTGCATCAGTATCTGAATACGCCCGAACCAATTACCTCTCCATGATGGAATGCGCTCGCGCTTTGCAAAAAGTGAAGGATGTTCTGGCCATGCGCTAGCCGCCCTAGTAATAGTGCGAGGAGCGGCATTGCCTAGACGCGAGAGCGCCCTTCCCGGGCCGTCCTTGAGCCGTGGAAGGGCGCTCAACGATGACCAACGTCGACAGCTACCGACAGCTCAGCAGCAGGTCAGGACGTTGATCGATAAGGCGGCCGCAGGTCACGGCCGCCGTTGATCAGTTGTGGCTGTGCAGGACGTCGTTGAGGCCGCCCCAGACCGCGTTGTTGGGCCGGGCCTCGACCGTGCCGGTGACCGAGTTGCGGCGGAAGAGGATGTTGGAGGCGCCGTTCAGCTCGCGGGCCTTGACGACCTCGCCGTCGGGCATGGTGACCCGGGTGCCCGCGGTGATGTAGAGGCCGGCCTCGACGACGCACTCGTCGCCCAGCGCGATGCCCACGCCCGCCTCCGCGCCGACCAGGCAGCGCTCGCCGATGGAGATGATGACGTTGCCGCCGCCGGAGAGGGTGCCCATGGTGGAGGCGCCGCCGCCGATGTCGGAACCGTCGCCGACGACCACGCCGGCGGAGATGCGGCCCTCGACCATCGAGGTGCCCAGCGTGCCGGCGTTGAAGTTGACGAAGCCCTCGTGCATCACGGTGGTGCCCGCGGACAGGTGGGCGCCGAGGCGGACCCGGTCGGCGTCGGCGATGCGCACGCCCTTGGGCACGACGTAGTCCGTCATGCGCGGGAACTTGTCGATCGAGGTGACCTGGAGGTGCAGGCCCTCGGCGCGGGCGTTGAGCCGGACCTTCTCGATGTCGTCGACGGCGACCGGGCCCAGCGAGGTCCAGGCGACGTTGGCGAGCTGGCCGAAGATGCCGTCCAGGTTCTGGCCGTGCGGCTTGACCAAGCGGTGCGAGAGCAGGTGCAGGCGCAGGTAGGCGTCGTGCGCGTCGACCGGCTTGTCGTCGAGCGAGCCGATGACCGTGCGGACCGCGACCACCTCGACGCCGCGGCGGGCGTCCGGGCCGACGGCCTTCGCGGAGCCCTCGCCGAGGAGTTCGACGGCGCGCTCGGCGGAGAGCCGCTCGGTGCCGGTCGGCCCGGGGGCGTCGGCGAGCTCGGGGGCGGGGAACCAGGTGTCGAGGACGGTGCCGTCGGCGGCGATGGTCGCGAGACCCGCGGCGACGGCGCCGGTGGTGCGGGTGGCAGTCGTGTCGGTCATGGGGAAACGCTATCCGGAGCCTCGGCCGGGAGGCGAACCGGTGTCCACGGTTCGGCGTCCTCCCCTCCGGTGGCGTCCGGCGGCCGGTTCCGGCAGCCCACGACGCCGTTCCTTGCCGGGACCCGGAATGCCCGCGCACCGGGAGGCGAACTAACGTTCGCCATGTTCACGCAGATCGACGTTCACTCAGATCGACGTTCACTCAGATCGACGTTCGCGAAGGAAACGCGCCGCGGCGGCAGCCGCCCCGCGGCGCCCAGGGGTGGGAGCAGAACCCTCATGTCGTACAACCAGCCGCCGCCCTACGGCCCGCCTCCGTACGGCGGGCCGCCGCCGTACGGTCCGCCGCATCAGCCGCCCTACCCGTACCCCTACGGGGCGCGGCCCTGGGCCCCGCAGCCAGGTGTCGTCCCGTTGCGGCCGCTCGGGGTGGGCGACGTCCTCAAGGGCTCCTTCCTGGCGCTCGGCAGGTCCTGGCCGCAACTCGTCGGGCTCTACCTGCTCGCCACGGTGGCGCTCGCCGCGGTGTTCCTGCTGCCGGTGCTGCTGGTCGCGGCCGGTGACGGGGAGTCCGCCGAGTTCGGGCTGGTCGCCGTCGGCCCCCTCTGGGTCATGGCCGCCTTCCTCCTGGTCCCCGCCGTGGCGCTGGCCGCTCCGCTGACCGCGCTGCGCGAGGCGGTGGTGGGCCGCAAGGTCACCTGGTCGGTGCTGTGGGAGCGGCTCGGCTCGCGCTCGCTCCGGGTGCTCGCCACGGTGCTGCTCACCGCGTGCGTGGCGCTGCCGTTCGTCGCGGTGATCGGCCTGGGGGTGGCCGGCATCGCGGGAGGCGTCCACCTGGGGGGCGGTGGCGGCGTGGCGCTGGCGCTCCTCGGCCTCCTGCTGCTCTGCGCGGGCTTCGTGGGCGCCGTCTGGACGACCTACCGGCTGATCTTCGCCCCGGCGATCACCGTCCTGGAGGGCCTGGGCCCGGTGGCCGCCCTGCGCCGCTCGGCGGCGCTGGTGCAGGGCGACTGGTGGCGGATCTTCGGCATCTCGTACCTGATGGGCATGATCGGCGGCGGCATCGGCTACCTGGCGATGATGCTCCTGGCGTTGGTGGGCGGACTGGTCCTCTTCCCCCTCCTCGCCTCCGCCGGCTTCGGCGACGCCGACCAGGGGGCGTCCCTGGGGATCGCCGCGATCGTGGTCGTGGTCGTCCTGGGCCTGGTGATGAGCGCCGTCCAGGCCCTGACGTTCACCCTCGGCATCTACGGCATCGGCCTGCTCTACGTGGACCAGCGCATCCGCCGGGAGAACTTCGCCGAGGCGCTGCTGGCCTCGGCGGCCCCGCCGGCCGGCCCGGCCGGCCCTCCGGCCCCCGGCGCCACGCTGCCCCTCTGACCCCGCCTGACCCCGCCGGGGGCCTCCCCGCGTGCGGGGCGTCACCCGGGCGGGGGCGGCGCCCGAACGCGAGGCCGGCTGTCGGAGCCCTGCCGTACCGTGGACGGGACCGACGACGAGGGAGACCACCCGTGGCCGCCGACCGCATCCGACGCATGCCCTTCGCCTCCGTCCACCCGCACTACGTGACCAAGGTGGAGCGCAAGGGCCGCACGGTGGAGGAGCTCCACCAGGTCATCACCTGGCTCACCGGGTACGACGACGCCGGGCTGCGCAAGGCCGTCGCCGACGAGGTCGACCTGGAGACCTTCTTCGCCGAGGCCCCCGCGATGAACCCGAACGCCGAGCTGATCACCGGCGTGATCTGCGGCCACCGCGTCGAGGAGATCGAGGACCCGCTGATGCGGCGGATCCGCTGGATGGACAAGCTGGTCGACGAACTGGCCCGCGGCAGGAAGATGACCTCGATCCTCCGCGGCGGCGCGGCCTGAGCGGTCCTCGGTCCTGCGCGGCGCCGCCGCCTGGGAGCGGTCCTCGGTGCTCCCCGGCGGCGGCGCCTGAGCCGTCCTCCGGGGGCGCCCCGGTCACGACGACGGCCCCCCTCGGCCGCCGGATCCCGCGTGGGGACCGACGGTGGAGGGGGGCCGTGAGGCGTCCGGCGCCCGAGGACGTCAGACGTTGAAGCCCAGCGCCCGCAGTTGCTCGCGGCCGTCGTCGGTGATCTTGTCCGGACCCCACGGCGGCATCCAGACCCAGTTGATCCGGAGCTCGCTGACCAGCCCGTCGGTGGCGGACTTGGCCTGGTCCTCGATGACGTCGGTCAGCGGGCAGGCCGCCGAGGTCAGCGTCATGTCGATCGTCGCGATGTTCGCGTCGTCGATGTGGATGCCGTAGATCAGGCCCAGGTTGACGACGTCGATGCCCAGCTCGGGGTCGACGACGTCCATCAGGGCCTCGCGGACCTCTTCCTCGGAGGCCGGCTTCATCTGCACGGTCTCGCTCATGCCGTGGTCTCCTTCTCGGTGCCGCCCAGCGCCTGGGCGGTCGCGTCCTTCCACGCCATCCAGCTCAGCAGGGCGCACTTCACGCGGGCCGGGTACTTGGAGACGCCGGCGAACGCGACCGCGTCCTCCAGCACCTCCTCCATGGCGTCGTCGGGCTCGATCTTCCCCTTGGACTGCATCAGCTCCAGGAAGGTCTCCTGGATCTTCCGCGCCTCGTCCAGCTCCTTGCCGACCAGCAGCTCGTTGAGCACGGACGCGGAGGCCTGGCTGATGGAGCAGCCCTGCCCCTCGTACGACACGTCGGTGACCTTGCCGCCGTCGTACTTCACCCGCAGGGTGATCTCGTCGCCGCAGGTCGGGTTGACGTGGTGCACCTCGGCGTCGCCATCGCGCAGACCACGCCCGTGCGGGTTCTTGTAGTGGTCCAGGATGACGTCCTGGTACATCGAATCCAGCTTCACGGCTCTGCCGCGTCCTCTCAGCCGAAGAAGTTCCGTACGTGCTCCAGGCCCTCGACCAAGGCGTCGACCTCGGCCGGCGTGGAGTACAGATAGAACGACGCTCGCGTGGTCGCGGGAATTCCGTACCGCAGGCAGACCGGCCGGGCGCAGTGGTGCCCGACCCGGACGGCGATGCCCTGCTCGTCGAGGACCTGGCCCACGTCGTGCGGGTGGATGTCGCCGAGCGTGAAGGAGATCGCCGCGCCGCGGTCCTCGGCCGTGGCCGGGCCGATGATCCGCAGGTCGGGGACCTCGATCAGGCGCTTGACCGCGTACTCGGTGATCGCCTTCTCGTGCGCGTGGATCTTCTCCATGCCGATGGCCGACAGGTAGTCGATCGCCGCGCCGAGGCCGACCGCCTGGGCGATCGGCGGGGTGCCCGCCTCGAACTTGTGCGGGGCCGGCGCGTAGGTCGAGGAGTGCATGGACACCGTCTCGATCATTTCGCCGCCGCCGAGGAACGGGGGCAGGTCCTCCAGGAGCTCCTGGCGGCCCCAGAGCACGCCGATGCCGGTCGGGGCGCACATCTTGTGGCCGGTGAAGGCCACGAAGTCGGCGCCCAGCGCCTGCACGTCCAGCGGCATGTGCGGGGCGGCCTGCGAGGCGTCGACGCAGACCAGCGCGCCGACCTCCTGCGCCCGCCGCACGATCTCCTCGACCGGGTTGTGGGTGCCGAGGATGTTGGAGACCAGCACGAAGGAGACGATCTTCGTCTTCTCGGTGATGACCTCGTCGATGTTCGACAGGTCGAGACGGCCGTCGTCGGTGAGGCCGAACCACTTCAGCTTCGCGCCCGTGCGCTGCGCCAGCAGCTGCCACGGCACGATGTTGGAGTGGTGCTCCATCTCCGTGATGACGATCTCGGTGTCGCTGTCCACCCGGTAGGGCTCGTCGGCCCAGCCGAGCATGTTGGCGACCAGGTTGAGGGACTCCGAGGCGTTCTTGGTGAAGATCACCTCGTCGCGGCTGGGGGCGTTGACGAACGCCGCCACCTTGTCCCGCGCGCCTTCGTACAGCGCCGTGGCCTCCTCGGCGAGCACGTGCACCCCGCGGTGGACATTGGCGTTGTGTCGCTCGTAGTAGGCACTGAGGGCGTCGAGCACCTGGCGCGGCTTCTGCGAGGTCGCCGCGTTGTCCAGGTACACGATCTTCTTGCCGTCGTGGACCTCGCGGTCCAGGAGGGGGAAGTCCTTGCGGATCGCCTCAAGGTCGTCGAGGAGGCCCGGCAGCTGTGTCACTCGGAAGCGCCACCCTTCGTGTAGGCCTCGTAGCCCTCGTTCTCCAGCTTGTCGGCGAGCTCCGGACCACCGGACTCGACGATGCGGCCGTTGGCGAAGACGTGGACGAAGTCGGGCTTGATGTAGCGCAGGATGCGCGTGTAGTGCGTGATCAGCAGGGTGCCGACCTCGCCGGTCTCCCGCACGCGGTTGACGCCCTCGGAGACGACGCGCAGGGCGTCGACGTCCAGACCGGAGTCGGTCTCGTCGAGGATCGCCATCTTCGGCTTGAGCAGCTCCAGCTGCAGGATCTCGTGGCGCTTCTTCTCACCGCCGGAGAAGCCCTCGTTGACGTTGCGCTCGGCGAAGGCGGGGTCCATGTTGAGGCGCTCCATGGCCTCCTTGACCTCCTTCACCCAGGTGCGCAGCTTGGGGGCCTCGCCGCGGATGGCGGTGGCGGAGGTCCGCAGGAAGTTCGACACCGAGACGCCGGGGACCTCGACCGGGTACTGCATGGCGAGGAACAGGCCGGCGCGGGCGCGCTCGTCGACGGACATCTCGATGACGTCCTCGCCGTCGAGGGTGACGGTGCCGCCGGTGATCGTGTACTTCGGGTGACCCGCCAGGGAGTAGGCGAGAGTCGACTTGCCGGAGCCGTTGGGGCCCATGATGGCGTGCGTCTCGCCCTGCTTCACGGTCAGGTCGACGCCCTTGAGGATCTCCTTCGTGGCGTTGTCGGCCTCGACGGTGACGTGCAGGTCTCGGATTTCAAGCGTTGCCATGGTGGCCTCAGGACTCCTGGGTGAGGGAGACGAGCACAGTTGCTGCTGCGCCGTCTCCTTCGATCTTTACGGGGTAAACGGGGACGGGGCGCGTCGCGGGAAGGCCGGACGGCTTGCCGGTGCGGAGGTCGAAGGCGGATCCGTGCAGCCAGCACTCGATCCGGCAGTCCTCCACCTCGCCCTCGGAGAGGGAGACGTTCGCGTGCGAGCAGATGTCGTTGATCGCGAACACCTCGCCCTCGGTGCGCACGACGGCGACCGGCGTGCCGTCGAGTTCCACCCGCTTCGGGGTGTCCTCCTCCAGCTCGCTCAGCGCGCAGGCACGTACGAAGGCCGTCATGCGACCGCGGCCTCCAGCTCCTCGTCGATCTTGGCGAGAAGGCGCTCCTCGATGTCGGCGACGCCGATCTGCTGGACCAGCTCGGCGAAGAAGCCGCGGACCACCAGACGGCGGGCCTCGTACTCCGGGATGCCGCGGGCCATCAGGTAGAAGAGCTGCTCGTCGTCGAAGCGGCCGGTGGCGCTGGCGTGGCCGGCGCCGACGATCTCGCCGGTCTCGATCTCGAGGTTCGGCACGGAGTCGACGCGGGCACCGTCGGTCAGAACCAGGTTGCGGTTCATCTCGTAGGTGTCGGTGCCCTCGGCGGCCGCCTCGATCAGCACGTCGCCGATCCACACCGCGTGGGCCTGCTCGCCCTGGA
This sequence comes from Streptomyces sp. NPDC047130, assembly GCF_040643475.1. Lineage (NCBI taxonomy): Bacteria > Bacillati > Actinomycetota > Actinomycetes > Kitasatosporales > Streptomycetaceae > Streptomyces > Streptomyces sp. NPDC047130. Next base: position 81,530 of record NZ_JBEYUK010000015.1, read on the forward strand.
GGGCGCCCTTGTAGACCACGTTGGACTTGCAGTGCGGGATGTTGTGGTCGACGAAGAGGCGGTGCTCCTGGTGCTGCCCCTGGTCGGTGAAGTACAGGCCGAACAGCTCGGCCTCGCCGCCGGGGGCGGCGTACTCGACGCGCGGGTGCAGGCGGACCACGTCGCCGCCGAAGGTGACGACGACGGACTTGAAGGTGGCGTCCCGGCCGACCAGCGCGTTGTGCTGGCCGGCGTGGACGGCCTCGTCGTCCCAGTCCTGCACGGAGACGACGGTCAGCTTGGCGCCGTCGCCGAGGACGAACTCGACGTTGCCGGCGTACACGGCGTCGCCGCTGTGGTCCATCACGACGACGGCCTCGGCGAAGGCGCCGAGCTCCACCACGGTGTGGGCGTAGCAGGTGCCGCCCTGGCCGGCGACGGAGATGCGGACCGGCTCGCCCAGCACGGTCTCCTTGGGCACGGTCACCACCGTGGCCTGCTCGAACGCCGAGTAGGCCTGGGCCGCGACCCGGTCGACCGGCTTGCCGGCGCGGCCGAGGCGGGCGTCGTCACGGCCCGCGGACTCCACCGTGACGCCCTCGGGGGCGTCCACGGTGACCTTCACGCCGTCGCCGGAGGCGGTCGCCGTGCCGTCGTGCAGACCGCGCAGGCGCTCCAGCGGGGTGAACCGCCACTCCTCCTCGCGGCCGTGCGGGACCGGGAAGTCCGCCACGTCGAAGGAGGGCGGCGCGCTCATGCGCGTGGCGACGGTCGACTCGGCGGCCACCGCGATCGATCCGGCGGTGGTGGAGCCCACCGGGGCATTCTGAGCGTCAGCCATGGCTGTCGTCATGCTCGCTTTCGTTGCTTCAGGGACTTGACGGGAGGGACGGCGGGCCGGGCGTCAGCCGACCGCGCCCTCCATCTGGAGCTCGATCAGCCGGTTGAGCTCGAGGGCGTACTCCATGGGGAGCTCCTTGGCGATCGGCTCGACGAAGCCGCGCACGATCATCGCCATCGCCTCGAACTCGGAGAGACCGCGGCTCATCAGGTAGAAGAGCTGGTCCTCGGAGACCTTGGAGACGGTCGCCTCGTGGCCCATGGAGACGTCGTCCTCGCGCACGTCCACGTAGGGGTACGTGTCGGAACGGGAGATGGTGTCCACCAGCAGCGCGTCGCAGAGCACGTTCGACTTGGAGCCGGGGGCGCCCTCGCCGATCTCGATCAGGCCGCGGTAGGAGGTCCGGCCGCCGCCGCGCGCCACCGACTTCGACACGATGTTCGACGACGTGTTGGGCGCCATGTGGACCATCTTCGCGCCGGCGTCCTGGTGCTGGCCCTCGCCCGCGAAGGCGATGGACAGGGTCTCGCCCTTGGCGTGCTCGCCCATCAGGTAGACGGCCGGGTACTTCATCGTCACCTTGGAGCCGATGTTGCCGTCGATCCACTCCATGGTCGCGCCCTCGTACGCCACGGCGCGCTTGGTGACCAGGTTGTAGACGTTGTTCGACCAGTTCTGGATGGTCGTGTAGCGGCAGCGGGCGTTCTTCTTGACGATGATCTCGACGACCGCGGAGTGCAGGGAGTCCGACTGGTAGATCGGAGCCGTGCAGCCCTCGACGTAGTGCACGTAGGCGCCCTCGTCGACGATGATCAGGGTCCGCTCGAACTGGCCCATGTTCTCCGTGTTGATACGGAAGTAGGCCTGGAGCGGGATCTCCACGTGCACGCCCTTCGGCACGTAGATGAAGGAGCCGCCGGACCACACGGCCGTGTTCAGCGCGGCGAACTTGTTGTCGCCGGCCGGGATCACGGTGCCGAAGTACTCCTTGAAGAGCTCCGGGTGCTCCTTCAGGGCCGTGTCGGTGTCCAGGAAGATGACGCCCTGCTCCTCCAGGTCCTCGCGGATCTGGTGGTAGACGACCTCGGACTCGTACTGGGCGGCGACACCGGCGACCAGGCGCTGCTTCTCGGCCTCCGGGATGCCCAGGCGGTCGTAGGTGTTCTTGATGTCCTCGGGCAGTTCCTCCCAGGAGGTCGCCTGCTTCTCCGTGGACCGCACGAAGTACTTGATGTTGTCGAAGTCGATCCCCGACAGGTCCGAGCCCCAGTTCGGCATGGGCTTCTTCTCGAAGAGGTTCAGACCCTTGAGGCGCAGCTTGGTCATCCACTCCGGCTCGGACTTCTTCGCCGAGATGTCCCGGACGACGTCCTCGCTCAGGCCGCGCTTGGCGGAGGCGCCGGCCGCGTCGGGGTCCGCCCAGCCGTACTCGTACTTACCCAGACCCTCGAGTTCGGGGTGGGCAGTCTCCGTGGGGAGAGTCATGCGGGGTTCCTCCCGGCCGTGCTCGCAGATGATGAGTGATCGTTGTCGATCGTGGAAATCTTGGGGATGTACGTCGTGCAGACGCCGTCACCGTGCGCGATCGTCGCCAGCCGCTGGACGTGCGTGCCGAGCAGCTCGGAGAAGATCTCCGTCTCCGCCTCGCACAGCTGGGGGAACTCCTCAGCGACATGGGCGACCGGGCAGTGATGCTGGCAGAGCTGCTCGCCGAGTTGCGGGGAGGGAGCGCTGCGCGCACTGGCAGCGTACCCGTCCTCGGACAGCGCCCGGGCCAGCGCCTCCGCCCGGCGCTCCGGCGGTACGGCCTCGAGGGCCTTGCGGTACGCACCGGCCTGCGCGGCCAGCCGGGCCTTGGCGAACGCAGCCACCGCCCGCTCACCGCCCTCCTGCTCCGCGATCCAGCGCAGCGCGTCCTTGGCCAACTGGTCGTACGACTGATCGAAGGCGTCGCGACCGCCGTCGGTCAGCACGAACACCTTCGCAGGCCGCCCGCGTGTGCGGGCGCCGTACACCCGGCGCTCCCGTGCCTCGACCACGTCGTCGGCGACCAGCGCGTCCAGATGCCGGCGGACGGCGGCCTGGGTGAGCCGCAGCCGCCCGGCGAGTTCCGCGACGGTCGACGGGCCGTGGTCCAGGATCGAGCGCGCGACCCGGTTACGTGTGGAACGCTCCCCGGTCGCGGTTTCTTCCTGGCCGACGTTTTTCACAACGCCATTGTTGCGTAATTACCGGGGAGCGGACAAGCCGCGCCCATCGGGGCCGACGGTGCCTTTCATCACTTAGGTACACCTAACCTGACCTGCGGAAAGGCCCCGGACGGCGCCGGGGGGTTCCGGCGGCAAAAGCGCTTGCGGACCGCGTCAGGGCCGCGCGACCCTGCCTCCCATGCCCTCCGCGCCGCCCGCCGGCCCCCTCGTGACCCGCCCTTCGCTCGCCGCCGACCTCCGCTCGCTGGGCGTCCGGACGGGCGACGTCCTCCTGGTCCACAGTTCCCTCAGCTCACTCGGCCGGGTGAACGGCGGCGCGGTGGCCGTCGTGCGGGCGCTGCGGGACGCGCTCGGCCCCGCGGGGACCCTGGTGGTCCCCACGCAGACCAGCGGGCTCTCCGACCCCGCGCACTGGGAGAACCCGCCGGTGCCCCGGGAGTGGTGGGGGACCGTACGCGCCACGATGCCCGCCTTCGACCCGGCGACCACGCCCTCCGCGTACATGGGAGTGATCGCGGAGACGGTCCGCACCTGGCCCGGCGCGCGGCGCAGCGCCCACCCGCAGACCTCCTTCGCCGCCCTCGGCCCGCGCGCCGGGGAGATCACGGAGGGGCACGCCCCGGACTGCGCGCTCGGCGACCGCAGCCCGCCGGCCCGGCTGGAGGGGCTCGGCGCGCGCGTCCTGCTGCTGGGCGCCGACTACGGCTCCTGCACCGCCTTCCACCTGGCCGAGTACCGGGTGCCCTCCCCGGTCGTCCGGACGCGGGGGCGGCCCGGGCCCGACGGATGGGAGGAGGTGACCGACGTCCTGCTCGACCCGGACGACTTCGACCGGCTCGGCGCGGCGTTCGAGACCGAGCGGGCCGCCCTCGTCGCCCGGGGCTCCGCGGGGGCGGCCGGGCTGCGGCTGTTCCCGCTCGCGGAGGCGGTCGCCTTCACGGAGGGCTGGCTGCGGGAGCACCGCCCGCTTCCCGCCGGCTGAGGGCCACCCGGCGGCGGGACGGGCGCCGCGCGAACCTAGACTCGGGTCCCATGCACAGCAAACCCGCGGTCCCGGTCGTCCACGTCCAGGGCCTGGTGAAGCGGTACGGGGCGAAGACCGCGGTGAACGGCCTCGATCTGGTGGCCCGGGCGGGCATCACCGCCGTCCTGGGCCCCAACGGCGCCGGCAAGACCACCACCGTCGAGACCTGCGAGGGCTACCGCCGCCCCGACGCCGGCACGGTCCGCGTCCTGGGCCTCGACCCGGTCCGCGACGCCGCCGCGCTGCGCCCGCGGATCGGCGTGATGCTCCAGTCCGGCGGCGTCTACTCCGGCGCCCGCGCCGAGGAGATGCTCCGCCACGTGGCGAAGCTCCACGCCCATCCGCTGGACGTCGACGCGCTGATCGAGCGGCTCGGCCTCGGCTCCTGCGGCCGCACCCCGTACCGGCGCCTCTCCGGCGGCCAGCAGCAGCGGCTCGCCCTGGCCATGGCGGTCGTCGGCCGCCCCGAGCTGGTCTTCCTGGACGAGCCGACGGCCGGCCTCGACCCGCAGGCCCGCCGCGCCACCTGGGAACTGGTCCGCGACCTGCGCGACGACGGCGTGTCGGTCATCCTCACCACCCACCACATGGACGAGGCGGAGCAGCTCGCCGACGACGTCGCCATCGTCGACGCCGGCACGGTGATCGCCCAGGGCTCCCCCGAGCAGCTGTGCCGCGGCGGGGCCGAGAACACCCTGCGCTTCTCCGGCCGCCCCGGCCTGGACGTGGGCTCGCTCCTCAAGGCGCTGCCCTCCGACGCCACCGCGGCGGAGATCGTGCCCGGCTCCTACCGGGTCACCGGCGACGTCGGCCCGCAGCTGCTGGCCACGGTCACCTCCTGGTGCGCGCAGCACGGCGTGATGCCGGAACGCATCGCCGTCGAGCGGCACACGCTCGAGGACGTCTTCCTGGAACTCACCGGCAAGGAGCTGCGCTCATGACCGCCACCGGGACCTACTCCCCCGCGCCGGGCGCGGCCCCGCTGGGGCGGATGATCGCCGCGCAGGCCGCCCTGGAGACCCGGATGCTGCTGCGCAACGGCGAGCAGCTGCTGCTCACCGTGGTCATCCCGACGCTGCTGCTGGTGCTGTTCAGCTCCGTCGACATCGTCGACACCGGGGAGGGCCGGGCCGTCGACTTCCTCGCGCCGGGCGTGCTGGCGCTCGCGGTGATGTCGACGGCGTTCACCGGGCAGGCCATCGCCACCGGCTTCGAGCGCCGCTACGGCGTCCTCAAGCGGCTGGCCGCCTCGCCGCTGCCCCGCTGGGGGCTGATGACCGCCAAGACCCTCTCCGTGCTGGTGACCGAGGTCCTGCAGATCGTGCTGCTCACCGTGATCGCGTTCGCGCTGGGCTGGTCGCCCCGGGGCAACCCGCTGACCGTGCTGCTCCTGCTGGTCCTCGGCACGGCCGCCTTCTCCGGGCTGGGCCTGCTGATGGCCGGCACGCTGAAGGCCGAGGCCACGCTGGCCGCGGCGAACCTGGTCTTCCTGCTGCTGCTGGTCGGCGGCGGCGTGGTGGTGCCGCTGGACAAGTTCCCCGAGGCGGCGCAGGCGGTGCTGGGGCTGCTGCCCATCTCGGCGCTCTCCGGAGGGCTGCGGGACGTGCTGCAGGACGGGGCGGGCGTGCCGTGGGCCGACCTCGGCGTCCTGGCCGCCTGGGCGGCCGCGGGGCTCGCCGCGGCGGGGCGCTTCTTCCGCTGGGAGTAACGTCACAGGGCGCACGGCACCCCCTCGTGAAACCGTGCACAAGCCCGGCCCTACGATGGTTCCCGTGCCGAACGAGATGCCTCGCGGGGCCGCCGCAGCGGTCCGCAACCCCCTTGCCTTCATCGCCGCCCGCTGGACCCCGGACCCCCGGACGGTCCGCCGTGCGGCGCTCACCGCGCTCGTCATGTCGGTGGTCATCGTGGTCACCGGCGGCGCCGTCCGCCTGACCGGCTCCGGCCTGGGCTGCCCCACGTGGCCCAAGTGCACGGCGGACTCGATCGCCGCGACGCGCGAGATGGGACTGCACGGCGCCATCGAGTTCGGCAACCGGCTGCTGACGTACGTGCTGTGCGCGGCGGTGGGCTGGGCGATCGTCGCGGCCCGGTCCACCAAGCCGTTCCGGCGCGAGCTCACCCGGCTGGGGTGGCTGCAGTTCTGGATCGTGGTGGCCAACGCGCTGCTCGGCGGTGTCGTGGTGCTGGTCGGCCTCAACCCGTACACGGTGGCCGCGCACTTCATGCTGTCGACCGCGCTGATCGCCGCCGCCACGGTGATGTGGCACCGGGCCGGCGAGGGCGACGCCGCGCCGCGGCCACTGGTGGCGCCCTCGCTGCGGCGGCTGACCCTGGCGCTGGTCGTGGTGACCGTGCTGCTGATCGCCGTCGGCACGGTGGTCACGGGTGCGGGCCCGCACGCGGGCGACTCCAGCGACGTGCCGCGGATGCCGTTGGACTGGGAGGCGGTCACGCGGGTGCACGCGGTGCTGGCGTGGCTGACGGTGCTGCTGGCCGTGGCCCTGTGGGTCGGGCTGAAGGTCTTCGACTCGCCGCGGTCGGCGCTGACGCGGACGCGGGACCTGTTCCTGGTCCTGCTGGCGCAGGGGCTGGTCGGGTACGTCCAGTACTTCACGGACCTTCCCGAGGTGCTCGTGGGGCTCCACATGTTCGGCTCCGCGGTGGTGTGGATCTACACCCTCCGGGTCCTCCTGGCCACCCGCGAACGCCCCCTCCCCACCGCTCCCCCGGTTTCCACCACCCCGGAACCCGTCCCCGCCTGACCCACCCCCGGTCCCAGCCTGACCCACCCCCTCTCTCCACCGCCCCCGCCGCACCCCCGCGCCGGGGGCGGCCCCGTTCCCCCGCGCGGATGCCCGGCCCCGCGGAGCGCGCCGCGCCGGGAGGGCGGGCGGGCTCGGGCCGGCACTCCGCGGCGTGCGTACGCGCCGACCTGCGCCCACCCGTGCCGCCCCAGCGGCACGGTGGCCCGCAGGGGAGGGGCCGGTGCCGTGTGCGGGGCGGCGGCCCTCAGGGTGGGGATGCGGCGGAGCCGCCTCGGCCCGGGAGGGGGCGGGAGGCGGCTCCGGTGGTGAGGGGGAGGCGGCGGATCAGGGGTTCTTGGGGCCGCCGAGCTGGATGCCGGCCATGCGGGACCACTCGTACGGCCCCGTCTTCACCTTGGCGGCGAACTCCCCGTCGAACTCCTCGTGCACGGTGACGCCCGCCTTCGCGACGGCCGCCACGGCCACCTCGTACGTGGGCGCGACCAGGTCGCCCCAGTTGCCGTCCTCGCCCACCAGGACGATGCGCGCGCCCTTGCGGCCGAGGTGGGCCACCTGACCCTCCGCGCCCCCGTGCGCCGCGGCGAAGGAACCGATCTGCTTGGCGAGCTTCGCGGCACGCCGCTCACCCCGCGCGTCCGCCGGGGCGGTCGCCTCGTCAACCTGCTGCGTGTCTGCCATGGTCAGGATGCTACCGACGGGTAGCGGACGCGGCGACGCGAGGGGCGGGTGGCGTTGGCCACCCGCCCCTCGCGTCAGGACGGAACCGCGTCCCGGCTCACCTCAGGAAGGGATCCACGGCGACGGCGACGAAGAGGACGGAGACATAGGTGATCGACCAGTGGAACAGCCGCATCTCCTTGAGCTTCGCCCCGGTGACCTCGGCCTTCGCGCGGTTCTGGAGCGCGTGCGCCTCCCACAGCCACCAGCCGCCCGCCGCCAGCGCGACCGCGGTGTAGAACCAGCCGGTGTAGCCGAGCGGCGTCAGCAGCAGCGAGACCGCGACCATCACCCAGCTGTAGAGCACGATCTGCCGGGCGACCACCTTGTTGCTCGCCAGCACCGGCAGCATCGGCACGCCCGCGCGGGCGTAGTCCTCCTTGACCTTCATCGACAGCGGCCAGTAGTGCGGCGGCGTCCAGAAGAAGATGACGAGGAAGAGGATGACCGGTGCCCAGGAGAGCGAGTTGGTCACCGCGGACCAGCCGATCAGCACCGGCATGCAGCCGGCGATGCCGCCCCAGACGATGTTCTGCGCCGTGCGGCGCTTGAGGATCATCGTGTAGACGACGACGTAGAAGAGGAGCGCGCCCAGCGCGAGCCAGGCGGACAGCCAGTTGACCGTGAGCCCGAAGAGCAGGGTGGACCCGACGGCGAGGGCGATGCCGAAGGCGAGGCACTCGCGCGGGGACACCATGCCGGTGACCAGCGGCCGCTGCGAGGTGCGGTCCATCAGCGCGTCGATGTCGCGGTCGTACCACATGTTCAACGCGTTGGCCCCGCCGGCGGAGAGGTATCCGCCGAGGCAGGTCAGCAGGACGAGCGAGAGATCGGGAACGCCCTGCTCCGCCAGGAACATCACCGGCACGGTGGTGATGAGCAGCAGTTCGATGATCCGCGGCTTGGTCAGCGCCACGAACGCCATGGCCCGGGCCCGGAACGGCCGGCGGTGCGGCCTCGGGCTGCTCGTCCCGAATACCGCCGCTGGACGGGATTCAACGGCCGTCACGCACACCCCTGACAGAGACATCCCAGCGAGCCCCCGCCGAATCGGACCTGTCGGAAAGGTCCGGCGAAGGCTCGCGCGTACCACGCCACTCTAGACGTTGCCCAGACCCCGCGATTCGCGGGGGTGCACTCGTGTTGGCCGCACCCTCCGGGGAACCCGTCGCCGGAGGGCGCCGCCCGGGGCGGCCCGGTTCGCGGACGTCCCGGAACGGGCCCCACCGGGCGGACGCGGCCTCGACGGAAACGCCCATGTGAGCGGGCGCGAACGCAGAAGAAGTGGGCTGTGGCCACACTCTGGTCACAAGGGGGAACGCCGTGTTTGCACGGGATAGGCTCGACCCGCCGGCGGCGCGGAACCCGCCGGTGGTACCGGTGAGCGCACACCTCACCGGCTTTCGACATGTGGAGAGGAGCCCTGACCCAGGGTGAGCAACAAGCCGACCACCACAGCCCTCGAGTGGACAGAGCTGGACCGGCGCGCGGTGGACACCGCGCGCATCCTGGCCGCTGACGCCGTACAGAAGGTCGGCAACGGCCATCCCGGTACGGCCATGAGCCTCGCGCCCGCGGCGTACACGCTGTTCCAGAAGGTGATGCGCCACGACCCGTCCGACGCCGACTGGGTGGGGCGCGACCGCTTCGTCCTGTCGGCGGGGCACTCGTCCCTGACCCTCTACACCCAGCTCTACCTGGCCGGCTTCGGCCTGGAGCTGGACGACCTGAAGGCCTTCCGCACCTGGGGCTCCAAGACCCCGGGCCACCCGGAGTACGGCCACACCACGGGCGTGGAGACCACCACCGGCCCGCTGGGCCAGGGCGTCGCCAACGCCGTCGGCATGGCGATGGCCGCCCGCTACGAGCGCGGCCTGTTCGACCCCGAGGCGGCGCCGGGCGAGTCGCCCTTCGACCACTTCGTGTTCGCCATCGCCGGCGACGGCTGCCTCCAGGAGGGCATCGCCGCCGAGGCGTCCTCCATGGCGGGCCACCAGAAGCTCGGCAACCTGGTCCTGCTGTGGGACGACAACCACATCTCGATCGAGGGCGACACCGAGACCGCGGTCTCCGAGGACGTCTGCAAGCGGTACGAGGCGTACGGCTGGCACGTCCAGCGCGTGGAGCCCAAGGAGGACGGAGACCTCGACCCGGCGGCGATCTACGAGGCCGTCCAGGCCGCGAAGGCGGTCACCGACCGGCCGTCGTTCATCGCGATGCGCTCCATCATCGCCTGGCCGGCCCCGAACGCGCAGAACACCGAGGCCGCGCACGGCTCGGCGCTCGGCGACGACGAGGTGGCCGCCACCAAGCGCGTGCTGGGCTTCGACCCGGAGCAGACCTTCGAGGTCTCCGACGAGGTCATCGGCCACACCCGCAAGGCCCTGGACCGCGGCCGCGACGCCCGGGCGGAGTGGGAGAAGCAGTTCCAGGCGTGGCGTCAGGCCAACCCGGAGCGGGCCGCCGAGTTCGACCGGATCGCCGCGGGCGAGCTGCCGGCCGGCTGGGAGGAGAAGCTCCCGGTCTTCGAGGCGGGCACCTCGATCGCGACCCGCGCCGCGTCCGGCAAGGTGCTGCAGGCGCTGGGCTCGGTCGTCCCCGAGCTGTGGGGCGGCTCCGCCGACCTGGCGGGCTCGAACAACACCACCATCGACAAGACCAGCTCGTTCCTCCCCGAGGGCAACCCGCTGCCGGAGGCCGACCCGTACGGCCGGACCATCCACTTCGGCATCCGCGAGCACTCCATGGGCGCCGAGATGAACGGCATCGCCCTGCACGGCAACACGCGCGTCTACGGCGGCACCTTCCTGGTGTTCTCCGACTACATGCGCAACGCCGTCCGCCTGTCCGCGCTGATGCACCTGCCGGTGACCTACGTGTGGACGCACGACTCGATCGGTCTCGGCGAGGACGGCCCGACCCACCAGCCGGTGGAGCACCTGGCCTCGCTGCGCGCCATCCCGGGCCTGAACATCGTGCGCCCGGCCGACGCCAACGAGACCGCGATCGCCTGGCGCGAGATCATGCGCCGCTGGACCAAGGAGTTCGGCAAGGGCGCCCCGCACGGTCTGGCGCTCACCCGCCAGGGCGTGCCGGTCTACGAGGCGAACGAGGACGCCGCGCGCGGCGGCTACGTCCTGCGCGAGGCGGACGGTGGCGAGCCGCAGGTGATCCTGATCGCGACCGGCTCCGAGGTGCACCTCGCCGTCGAGGCGCGGGAGGCCCTGCAGGCCGAGGGCGTCCCCACCCGGGTGGTGTCCATGCCGTCGGTGGAGTGGTTCGACGAGCAGGACCAGGCCTACCGCGACAGCGTCCTCCCGCCGTCGGTGAAGGCGCGCGTCGCCGTGGAGGCCGGCGTCGGCCTCACCTGGCACCGCTTCGTGGGCGACGCCGGCCGGATCGTCTCGCTGGAGCACTTCGGCGCGTCGGCCGACGCGAAGGTCCTGTTCCGCGAGTACGGCTTCACGGCCGAGAACGTGGCCGCCCAGGCCCGGGAATCCCTCGCCGCCACGCAGCGCTGACGCTGCTACACGACCAGTAGGAGATGCAAGACACATGACAGACGCACTCAAGCGCCTCTCCGACGAGGGTGTGGCGATCTGGCTGGACGACCTGTCCCGCACGCTGATCTCCTCCGGCGCCCTCCAGGAGCTGATCGACGACCAGCACGTGGTGGGCGTCACCACCAACCCCTCGATCTTCCAGAAGGCGATCTCCGAGGGGCACGGCTACGACACCCAGCTCACCGACCTCGCCGCCCGCAAGGTGACGGTCGAGGAGGCGATCCGGATGATCACGACGGCGGACGTCCGCGACGCCGCCGACGTGCTGCGCCCGGTCTTCGACGCCACCGACGGCCGCGACGGCCGGGTCTCCATCGAGGTCGACCCCCGCCTGGCCCACGACGAGCGGGCCACGGTCGCCGAGGCCAAGCAGCTCGCCTGGCTGGTGGACCGACCGAACACCCTGATCAAGATCCCGGCGACGCTGGCGGGCCTGCCCGCGATCACCGAGGTCATCGGCCTGGGCATCAGCGTCAACGTCACGCTGATCTTCTCGCTGGAGCGCTACCGCCAGGTGATGGACGCCTACCTGGCCGGCCTGGAGAAGGCCAAGGAGCGCGGCCTGGACCTGTCGAAGATCCACTCCGTCGCCTCCTTCTTCGTCTCCCGCGTGGACACCGAGATCGACAAGCGGATCGACGCCCTGGGCACCGACGAGGCCAAGGCGCTGCGCGGCAAGGCCGCCCTCGCCAACGCCCGTCTCGCCTACCAGGCGTACGAGGAGGTCTTCTCCTCGGACCGCTGGAACGCCCTGGAGCGCGCCGGCGCCAACCGCCAGCGCCCGCTGTGGGCGTCCACCGGCGTCAAGGACAAGGCGTACAAGGACACCCTGTACGTCGACGACCTGGTCGCGCCGAACACGGTGAACACCATGCCGGGCGGCACGCTGGAGGCCGTGGGCGACCACGGCGAGATCACCGGCGACACGGTCACCGGCACGTACGAGCAGGCCCGCGCCGACCTCGACGCCGTCGAGGCCCTGGGCATCTCGTACGACGAGGTGGTGGAGCTGCTGGAGAAGGAGGGCGTCGACAAGTTCGAGGCCGCCTGGAACGACCTGCTGAACTCGACCAAGGCCGAGCTCGAGCGGCTCGCCCCTGCGGAGGGCTAGGCCTTGTCACCCTCCCCTGTCACCGGAGCCAACCCGCTCCGTGACGCCCTGGACCGACGGCTCCCGCGCATCGCGGGGCCGTCGGGCCTTGTGATCTTCGGCGTCACGGGCGACCTGTCCCGCAAGAAGCTGATGCCGGCGGTGTACGACCTCGCGAACCGCGGTCTGCTCCCGCCGGGTTTCTCCCTGGTGGGCTTCGCCCGCCGTGAGTGGGCGGACGAGGACTTCGCCCAGGTGGTCCACGACGCGGTCAAGGAGCACGCCCGCACGCCGTTCCGCGAGGAGGTCTGGCAGCAGCTCGCCCAGGGCATGCGCTTCGTCCAGGGCTCCTTCGACGACGACGCGTCCTTCGAGTCGCTGCGCTCCACCATCGAGGAGCTGAACCGCGCCCAGGGCACGGGCGGCAACTTCGCCTTCTACCTGTCCGTCCCGCCCGGCTCGTTCCCGGTGGTCATCCAGCAGCTCAAGAAGCACGGGCTGGCCGACCAGAAGGACGGCTCCTGGCGCCGCGCGGTGATCGAGAAGCCGTTCGGCCACGACCTGAAGTCGGCCGAGGAGCTGAACTCCCTGGTCCACGAGGTGTTCCAGCCGGAGCAGGTCTTCCGCATCGACCACTACCTCGGCAAGGAGACCGTCCAGAACATCCTGGCGCTCCGCTTCGCCAACCAGATGTTCGAGCCGCTGTGGAACCGGTCGTACGTCGACCACGTCCAGATCACCATGGCCGAGGACATCGGCATCGGCGGCCGGGCCGGCTACTACGACGGCATCGGCGCGGCCCGGGACGTCATCCAGAACCACCTGCTGCAGCTCCTCGCCCTCACGGCGATGGAGGAGCCCGCCTCCTTCGACGCGGACGCGCTCGCCGCGGAGAAGACCAAGGTGCTGGGCGCGGTGCGGCTCCCGTCCGACCTGGGGGCCTCCACGGTGCGCGCCCAGTACACGGCGGGCTGGCAGGGCGGCGCGAAGGCCGTCGGCTACCTGGAGGAGGAGGGCATCGACCCGTCCTCCCGGACCGACACCTACGCCGCGATCAAGCTGGAGATAGACAACCGCCGCTGGGCGGGCGTCCCCTTCTACCTGCGCACCGGCAAGCGGCTGGGACGCCGGGTCACCGAGATCGCGGTGGTGTTCCAGCGCGCCCCGCACTCCCCCTTCGGCCATACGGCCACCGAGGAGCTGGGGCAGAACGCCATGGTGATCCGGGTGCAGCCGGACGAGGGCATGACGGTCCGGTTCGGCTCGAAGGTGCCGGGCACCTCCATGGAGATCCGGGACGTCTCGATGGACTTCGCCTACGGCGAGTCGTTCACCGAGTCCAGCCCGGAGGCCTACGAGCGGCTGATCCTCGACGTGCTGCTCGGCGACGCCAACCTCTTCCCGCGCACGGAGGAGGTGGAGCTCTCCTGGAAGATCCTCGACCCGATCGAGCAGTTCTGGGACGCCCACGGCGCGCCCGCCCAATATCCGGCCGGAACCTGGGGACCCGCAGAAGCGGACGAGATGCTCGCACGAGACGGACGGAGCTGGCGCCGGCCATGAAGATCGACCTCACCGACACCACGGCCAGCAAGATCAACAAGGCACTGGTCCAGGGGCGCCGCGCGCTCGGCGCCCCCGCCGTCGGCATGGTGCTCACCCTGGTCGTCGTCACCGACGAGGAGAACGCCTACGACGCCATGAAGGCGGCGGCGGAGGCGTCGCACGAGCACCCCTCACGGCTGCTGGTCGTCATCAAGCGCCACGCCCGCTCCCCCCGCGACCGCACCCAGTCCCGCCTCGACGCCGAGGTGCGGGTGGGCGCGGACGCCGGGGCCGGCGAGACGGTGGTGCTGCGGCTCTACGGCGAGGTGGTCAACCACGCCCAGTCGGTGGTCCTGCCGCTGCTGCTGCCGGACGCCCCGGTGGTGGTCTGGTGGCCGGTCAACGCTCCGCTGGACCCGGCGAAGGACCCGCTGGGCGCGCTCGCCCAGCGCCGGGTGACGGACACCTACGCGGCCGAGGACCCGGTCGGCGAGCTGCGCGCGCTGGCCGACGCCTACACGCCCGGCGACACCGACCTGTCGTGGACCCGGATCACCCCGTGGCGGTCGATGCTGGCCGCCGCGCTCGACCAGGTGGTCTGCGAGGTCAAGGCCGTCGAGGTCGAGGGCGAGGAGTTCAACCCGAGCTGCGAACTGCTGGCCATGTGGCTCGCCGACCGGCTCGACGTGCCGGTGCGCCGCACGCGGTCCGCGGGGCCCGGTCTGACCGGGGTGCGGATGGACACCACCTGCGGCCGGATCACCCTCGACCGGGCCGACGGCACCCTGGCCACCCTCGCCATCGAGGGCCAGCCGGACCGCCAGGTCGCCCTCAAGCGGCGCGAGACCTCGGAGCTGATCGCCGAGGAACTGCGCCGGCTGGACCCGGACGAGACGTACGCGTCCACCCTCCAGTACGGGGTGGACCGGCTGTACGCGGGGGCGGACGCCGCCGAGACCTTCGCGGACGCGTCCGCGGACGCGTCCGGCGCCGAGGATGCCTCCGGGGCCGAGGCCTCCGCCGGTCCGGAGGAGGCGTCGGAGCCCGTCGCCGAGGCCGTGCCGGTGCCGGAGGAGGACGTCGCGAAGGGGCCCGCCAAGCGGGCCGCGAAGCGGGGTCCCGCCGTGAAGCGGGCGGCGGCCAAGTGAGCGGGGGCGAGGCGCGGCTGCTGGTCCACCGCGACAAGGATCTGATGGCCCGGGCCACGGCCGCGCGGCTGATCACCGCGGTGGTCGACGCGCAGGCCGAGCGGGGCCACGCCTCCGTGGTCCTCACCGGCGGCCGCAACGGCAACGGGCTGCTGGCCGCGCTGGCCGGGTCGCCGGCGCGGGACGCCGTCGACTGGGCCCGCCTGGACCTGTGGTGGGGCGACGAGCGGTACCTGCCGGCCGGGCATCCGGACCGCAACGTCACGCAGGCCCGCGAGGCCCTGCTGGACGCCGTGCCGGTGGACCCCGCCCGGGTGCACGCGATGCCGGCCTCCGACGGGCCGCACGGTGACGACGTCGAGGCGGCCGCGGTCGCCTACGCGCGGGAGCTGGCGCTGGCCGCCGGGGACGGCGCGGCGGTGCCGGAGTTCGACGTGCTGATGCTGGGCGTCGGGCCGGACACCCATGTCGCCTCCCTCTTCCCCGGCCTTCCGGGGGTGCGGGAGACGGAGCGGACGGTGGTCGCGGTGCGCGAGGCGCCGAAGCCGCCGCCGGTGCGGGTGTCGCTGACGCTGCCGGCGATCCGGGCGGCGCGTCAGGTGTGGCTCCTCGCGGCGGGCGAGGACAAGGCCGACGCGGTCGCCACGGTGCTGCGGGGGGCTCCCGAGCCCGCCCGGGCGCCCGCGGCCGGGGTCCACGGGCGTGAGGCCACGCTCTGGCTCCTCGACGCGGCGGCGGCGTCCACGCTGTGACCCCGGCCGAAGCCCCCGGCGCCGATCACGGTGCCGGGGGCTTCGCCGTTCCTGCCCCGCCGTGTGCCCGGCCGACCCGCCGGGCACCACGGCCTTCCGGCGGCGGGGCGGGGGTCAGCGCCCCCGCAGCTCCCGGTACCGCGCGACCAGCGCCCGGGTGGACCCGTCCAGCCCCGGCACGTCCGCACCCTCCGTGAGCGCCGGCTCCACCCGCTTGGCGAGGACCTTGCCCAGCTCGACGCCCCACTGGTCGAAGGAGTCGATGTCCCACACCGCGCCCTGCACGAACACCTTGTGCTCGTAGAGCGCCACCAGCTGCCCCAGCACGGACGGCGTCAGCGACTCCGCGAGGATCGTGGTGGTCGGGTGGTTCCCCAGGAACGTCCGGTGCGGCACCAGTTCCTCGGCGACGCCCTCCGCGCGGACCTCGTCCGGCGTCTTGCCGAAGGCCAGGGCCTGCGTCTGCGCGAAGAAGTTGGCCATCAACAGGTCGTGCTGCGCCTCGAGTTCGCGGCTGAGCCCCTCGACCGGCCGGGCGAAGCCGATGAAGTCGGCGGGGATCAGCTTGGTGCCCTGGTGGATCAGCTGGTAGTAGGCGTGCTGCCCGTTGGTGCCGGGCGTGCCCCAGACCACCGGCCCGGTCTGCCACTCCACCGGCCGCCCGTCCCGGGCCACGTACTTGCCGTTGGACTCCATGTCGAGCTGCTGCAGGTACGCCGTGAACTTGGACAGGTAGTGGCTGTACGGCAGGACCGCGTGCGACTGGGCGTCGTGGAAGTTGTTGTACCAGATGCCCAGCAGGCCCAGCAGGAGCGGGGCGTTGGCCTCCGGCGGGGCGGTGCGGAAGTGCTCGTCGACCAGCCGGAAGCCGTCCAGCATCTCGCGGAAGCGGTCCGGGCCGATCGCGATCATCAGCGACAGGCCGATCGCCGAGTCGTAGGAGTAGCGGCCGCCGACCCAGTCCCAGAACGCGAACATGTTCTCGGTGTCGATGCCGAACTCGGCGACCTTGCCGGCGTTGGTGGACAGCGCCACGAAGTGCTTGGCCACCGCCTCCTGGCCGGCGCCCAGCCGCTCCAGCAGCCAGCTGCGCGCCGACGTCGCGTTGGTGACCGTCTCGATCGTGGTGAAGGTCTTGGAGGCGACGATGAACAGCGTCTCCTCCGCGTCCAGCCCCTGCAGCGCCTCGTGGAGGTCGGCGCCGTCGACGTTGGAGACGAACCGGAAGCTCAGCGAGCGGTCCGTGTAGGAGCGCAGCACCTCGTAGGCCATGGCGGGACCGAGGTCGGAGCCGCCGATGCCGATGTTGACGACGTTCCGGATGCGCCGGCCGGTGTGCCCGGTCCAGCCGCCCGAGCGGACCCGCTCGGCGAAGCCGGCCATCTTCTCCAGGACGGTGTGCACCGCGGGCACCACGTTGGCGCCGTCGACCTCGATCGAGGCGTCGCGCGGGGCGCGCAGCGCGGTGTGCAGGACGGCCCGGTCCTCGGTGATGTTGATCTTCTCGCCGCGGAACATGGCGTCGCGCAGGCCGAAGACGTCACGGGCCGCCGCGAGGTCCCGCAGCAGCCGCAGGGTCTCGTCGGTGACCAGGTGCTTGGAGTAGTCGATGTGGAGGTCGCCCACGCGCAGGGTGAAGGCGGTGCCGCGCTCGGGCTCCGCGTCGAACAGTGCGCGCAGCCGCACCTCGCCGAGCGCCTCGCGGTGCTTGGCCAGAGCGTTCCACTCCGGCAGCCGGTTGAGCCTCGGACGGCTCTCTGCGTTCATCGACTCTGCCCTCTTTCGTCCTGCCGGGTCTGCGGGCCGCGTACCCGTGGTGCGGCCTCTGCCAACCTAGTTGATCAGTCCCCACATGGCGCGTTTGTCCACAGGCCGAAATCGCGTCCGGCGGCCCGTCGGACACGGCGGCCGGGAGCGTGCCCGGGCACGCCGAACGGCCGGACGCCCGTTCGGGGTCCGGCCGTTGACGGCGTCTCAGATCTCGCCGCGCAGCTTGGCCAGCGCCTCGGCGAGGATCGCCTCGCCGTCGGCGTCGCTGCGCCGCTCGCGCACGTACGCGAGGTGGGTCTTGTAGGGCTCGGTGCGCGGCGGGTCCGGCGGGTTGTCCCGGTCCTGCCCGGCCGGGAAGCCGCAGCGCGGACAGTCCCAGGTGTCGGGGACCTGCGCGTCACTCGCGAAACTCGGCTGGGTCTCGTGCCCGTTGGAGCACCAGAAGGAGATGCGCAGCCGGGGCGCGGACTCACCGCGCTCGGCCTCGCCCATCGGCCCCGCCCCGACCCGACTTCCTCGGATCGCGTTGCCACTTGCCACGGTCGTAACTCCCTGCGTGATGGTCCGCGAAGCTGGTCGGCGCAGCGCTTCGCCGCGAGCGCCCTCAGTAGGCCCGGTCAGTCTACGTAAGGCCCAACGCGCGTCCAGTGACGGGAGTTGCGGACCCCCGAACGGACGCAGGCCCCATGATAGGCCGCCTCCCAGGAGGCGCACCCGTCATGGGGCCTTGCGCGCGGGGTGGATCCGGATCGTGGCCGTCGTGCCTGTGTCTTTCGGCCGTCGACGGTCGATCAGCGTCGATTTCCGGTCAGTTGCCGACCTTCGTCAGGATGCCGAGCACCACGATGCAGGCGAACCACAGGACACCGACGACCACGGTGATGCGGTCCAGGTTGCGCTCGGCGACCGAGGAGCCGCCGACGGAGGACTGCATACCGCCGCCGAACATGTCGGAGAGGCCGCCGCCCTTGCCCTTGTGCATCAGCACCAGCAGCATCAGCAGCAGGCTGAAGACGATCAGGGCGATCTGGAACCCCATAACCACGGCTGGACCAACTTCCTCGGATTCGGATGGGACGACGGGGCACCGGCGCCCCTGGCGACCCGCGCGCCGCACGCGACACGCTGGTCAGGACACCGGACCCCGCAAGGGTACGACGGATCGCCTCCGCCGCCTACTCGCTCCCGGCAGGCATCACCCACCGGGCACGGCCGGTCACTGGTCGCGGAACCGGACGATCTTCACGAACTCGTCGACGTCCAGCGAGGCGCCGCCGACCAGGGCGCCGTCGATGTCCTGCTTCGCCATGATCTCGGCGACGTTGCCGGACTTCACGGAGCCGCCGTACTGGATGCGGATCTTGTCGGCGACGTCCTGCGAGTACAGCTCGGCCAGCTTGCCGCGGATCGCCCCGCAGACCTCCTGGGCGTCGTCGGCGCCGCAGACCTGGCCGGTGCCGATGGCCCAGACCGGCTCGTAGGCGACGACGACGGTCTCGGCCTGCTCGGCCGGGACGTCCTTGAGGCCGCCCTCGACCTGCGCGAGGGTGTGCTCGACGTGCCGGCCGGCCTGGCGGACCTCGAGCTCCTCGCCGACGCACAGGATCGGCGTCAGCTCGTGCTTGAAGGCGGCCTTGACCTTGGCGTTGACGATCTCGTCGGTCTCGTTGTGGTACTGGCGGCGCTCGGAGTGGCCGACGGCCACGAAAAAGCACTTCAGCTTGGCGAGCATGGCGCCGGAGATCTCGCCGGTGTAGGCGCCGGAGTCGTGCGCGGAGATGTCCTGGGCGCCGTACTTGACCTTGAGCTTGTCGCCGTCGACCAGCGTCTGCACGGAGCGCAGGTCGGTGAAGGGCGGCAGCACGGCGACCTCGACGGCCTCGTAGTCCTTCTCCGCCAGGGCGAAGGCGAGCTTCTGGACGTGGGCGATGGCCTCGAGGTGGTTGAGGTTCATCTTCCAGTTGCCGGCCATCAGCGGCGTGCGGGTGGTCATCGGGTCAGTCCTCCAGTGCGGCGAGGCCGGGGAGCGTCTTGCCCTCGAGGTATTCGAGGGAGGCGCCGCCACCGGTCGAGATGTGGCCGAAAGCGTTCTCGTCGAAGCCAAGCGTACGGACCGCCGCGGCGGAGTCTCCGCCGCCCACCACGGTGAAGCCCTTGGACTCGGTCAGCGCCCGGGCGACGGCCCGGGTGCCCTGGGCGAAGTCGGGGTGCTCGAAGACGCCCATGGGGCCGTTCCAGAACACGGTGGCGGCGTCGGCCAGCTTCTCGGCGTAGAGCTCGCCGCTGCGCGGGCCGATGTCCATGCCCGCCTGGTCGGCCGGCATGGCGTCGGCGGCGACGGTGTCCGGGTTCGCGGGCGCCTTCGTCCTCAGGTCCGGGAACTGAGGGGTGACGAGCGCGTCGACCGGCAGCACGATCTCGACGCCGCTCTTCTCGGCCCGCTCCATGTACTCGGTGACCGTGGCGATCTGGTCCTCCTGCAGGAGGGAGGTGCCGACCTCGTAGCCCTTGGCCTTGAGGAAGGTGAAGGCCATGCCGCCGCCGATCAGGATGCGGTCGGCCTTCCCCAGCAGCCGGTCGATCACGGCCAGCTTGTCGGAGACCTTGGCGCCGCCGAGGACCACCGCGTAGGGGCGGGCCACCTCGTCGGTGAGCTTCTTGAGGACCTCGACCTCGGCGGCGATCAGGTAGCCGGCGTAGTGCGGCAGGCGGGCCGGCAGGTCGAACACCGACGCGTGCTTGCGGTGGACCGCGCCGAAGCCGTCACCGACATAGACGTCCGCGAGGGCGGCCAGGCTGTCGGCGAAGGCGCCGCGCTCGGCGTCGTCCTTCGAGGTCTCGCCGGCGTTGAACCGCAGGTTCTCGATCACGGCGACCTGGCCGTCCCCCAGCCCTTCCACGGCCGCCTGTGCCGACGGGCCGACGGTGTCCTCGGCGAAGGCCACCGGCGCACCCAGCAGCTCGCCCAGCCGCTCGGCGGCGGGCCGCAGTGTGAAGGCGGGGTCCGGGGCGCCCTTGGGACGGCCCAGGTGCGAGGCGACGACCACCTTGGCGCCGGCCTCGGCGAGCGCCTTCACGGTCGGCAGCACGGCCCGGATGCGGCCGTCGTCGGTGATGCGGCCCTCCGCCAGCGGCACGTTGAGGTCGGCACGGACGAACACGCGCCTGCCGTTCACTCCCTCGGCGAGCAGTTCGTCGATCGTCTTCATACAGGGACTCCTCGGTGACTGAGCTGAATCGCACGTGGAGCAGGGCCCGGACGGCGCCGCACTGCGCCGTCCAAGCCCTGCTCGCACATCGGTGGATCTATACGTTACGGCTCGAACTCAGAGCTGGTTGCCCACGAAGACCGTCAGGTCGACCAGGCGGTGGGAGTAGCCCCACTCGTTGTCGTACCAGCCGATGACCTTCACGGACTTGCCCTCCTGGACCATGGTCAGCGAGGAGTCGAAGGTGCAGGAGGCCGGCTGGGAGACGATGTCGGAGGAGACGATCGGGTCCTCGGTGTAGACGACGATGCCCTTGAGGGGACCCTCGGCGGCCTTCTGGAAGACCGCGTTGACCTCTTCCTTCGTGGTCTCGCGGGAGAGCTCCACGACCAGGTCGGTGACCGAGCCGGTGGGGACCGGGACGCGCATCGCGATGCCGTCCAGCTTGCCCTTGAGCTGCGGGAGGACCAGGGCGGTGGCCTTGGCGGCGCCCGTGGTCGTCGGGATGATGTTGACGGCCGCGGCGCGCGCCCGGCGCAGGTCCGAGTGCGGGAAGTCCAGGATCCGCTGGTCGTTGGTGTAGGCGTGGACCGTCGTCATCAGGCCCTTGACGATGCCGAAGTTCTCGTCGAGCACCTTCGCCATCGGCGCCACGCAGTTGGTGGTGCAGGAGGCGTTGGAGATGACGTGGTGGTTCGCCGGGTCGTACTGGTTCTCGTTGACGCCCATCACCACGGTGAGGTCCTCGCCCTTGGCGGGCGCGGAGATCAGCACCTTCTTCGCGCCGCCCTCGAGGTGCTGGGCGGCGGCCTCGCGCTTGGTGAAGATGCCGGTCGACTCGATGACGATGTCGACGCCGAGCTCGCCCCAGGGGATGTCGGCCGGGTTCCGCTCGGAGAGCACCTTGACGGTCCTGCCGCCGACGGTGATCGAGTCCTCGGTGTGGGTGACCTCCTCGGCCAGGCGGCCCAGGACGGTGTCGTACTTGAGCAGGTGTGCGGTGGTCGCGGTGTCACCAAGGTCGTTGACAGCCACGACTTCGACGTCCGCACCCTGGTCGAGCAGAGCCCGGAAGTAGTTGCGACCGATGCGGCCGAAGCCGTTGATGCCTACGCGGATCGTCACGAACCCATCTCCTTGTTGGTGCGCCGGTACGGCAAAGACACCGTCCGGCGAGCTGTATGAGTTGTCCCCGACCGCCTCCGACCCTACCGCTCGCAGGGCGCGGAAGTGACATTGAGATGGCCCATACCCGGCAGCGACCTCCTTACCCACCGGTAGCCGGACGGAACACGCTCTTCCGTGCAGGCGGGCGCACACATGACGACGGGGACGCGGTCGGAATCCGCGTCCCCGTTCAGCCTTTGATCACGCGTCAGCCTGCGAGGTTGTCCGCCAGTTCCTCGGACAGACCGGCCTCCGTACCAGGGATTCCGAGGTCGGAAGCGCGCTTGTCCGCCATCGCCAGCAGGCGTCGGATCCGGCCGGCCACCGCGTCCTTGGTGAGCGGCGGATCGGCGAGCGCGCCGAGCTCCTCCAGGGAGGCCTGCTTGTGCTCCATGCGCAGCCGTCCGGCCGCCGCGAGGTGCTCGGGCACCTCCTCGCCGAGGATCTCCAGGGCGCGCTGCACCCGGGCCCCGGCGGCCACCGCGGCGCGGGCCGAGCGGCGCAGGTTGGCGTCGTCGAAGTTGGCCAGCCGGTTGGCGGTGGCGCGGACCTCGCGGCGCATCCGCCGCTCCTCCCACGCGAGCACCGACTCGTGCGCCCCCAGCCGCGTCAACAGCGCGCCGATGGCATCACCGTCACGGACGACGACCCGGTCGACGCCGCGGACCTCGCGGGCCTTGGCCGCGATCGACAGCCGCCGGGCCGCGCCCACCAGGGCGAGGGCCGCCTCGGGACCGGGGCAGGTGACCTCCAGCGAGGAGGAGCGGCCGGGCTCGGTCAGCGACCCGTGCGCCAGGAAGGCGCCGCGCCAGGCCGCCTCGGCGTCGCAGGTGGCGCCGGAGACGACCTGCGGGGGAAGTCCGCGGATCGGGCGGCCGCGGCCGTCGACCAGTCCCGTCTGCCGGGCGAGCTGGTCACCGCCCGCGACCACCCGCACCACGAACCGCGAGCCGCGGCGCAGGCCGCCGGGAGCCATCACGATCAGTTCGGAACTGTGGCCGAAGATCTCCAGGATGTCGCGCTTGAGGCGCCGGGCCGCCATGGCGGTGTCCAGCTCGGCCTCGATCACGATGCGCCCGCTCACCAGGTGAAGGCCGCCGGCGAACCGCAGCAGGGCGGAGACCTCCGCCTTTCTGCAGCACGTCCGGGTGACGGGGAGCCGTGAGATCTCGTCCTTCACAGCCGGCGTCATCGCCATGGGCCGATCCTTCCATGCATCCGAAAAATACGGTCGTACGCGGCTGCCAACAGCTCCGGATCGTGCCGGGGGGTTCCGTCGGTCCGGGCCACGGGGGCCAGCTCGACCGCCGCGCCGACCCGCTTGGCGGCCGCGGCGAGCGCTTCGCTGTCGGGCACGGCGGCCTCGTCGGCCAGCACCACGTCCAGGGCGAGTTTAGGGGCGTGTCGTGCCAAAACCTCCACATGACGCTGCGGGGAGAAGCCTTCGGTTTCTCCCGGCTGGGGCGCGAGGTTCAGCGAGAGCACCCGGCGCGCGCGGGTCTGCGTCAGGGCCTCGAGGAGTTCCGGGACCAGAAGGTGCGGGATCACGGACGAGAACCAGGAGCCCGGTCCGAGGACCACCCAGTCGGCGTCCAGCACGGCCTCCACGGCCTCCGGGACGGCCGGCGGGTCGTGCGGGACCAGGTGCACGGACTGCACCTCGCCGGGGGTCAGCGCCACCGTGGCCTGCCCCCGGACGGTGTCCACGTCGTCCGGGCGCGCCGGGTCGTGGCCCCTCACCAGGGCCTGGAGCTCCAGCGGCACCGCGGACATCGGCAGCACCCGGCCGTTCGCGCCGAGCAGCCGGCCCACCAGGTCGAGCGCCTGCACGTGGTCGCCGAGCTGCTCCCAGAGGGCCACGATCAGCAGGTTGCCGACGGCGTGGCCGTGCAGGTCGCCCTCGGTCTGGAAGCGGTGCTGGATGACCCGGGCCCAGGTCTGGCCCCAGTCGTCGTCCCCGCACAGCGCGGCCAGCGCCTTGCGCAGGTCGCCGGGCGGCAGCACGCCCAGTTCCTGGCGCAGCCGGCCGCTGGAACCGCCGTCGTCGGCCACGGTGACCACGGCGGTCAGGTCGCCGGTGATCCGGCGGAGCGCGGCCAGCGAGGCGGACAGGCCCATGCCCCCGCCCAGGGCGACCACCTTGGGCTGGGCGCCGCGCCGGCGGGGGCGGGCTCCCCTGACCTCGGCGGGTGCGCGCACGGCGGTCCCGGCCTCCCGGCGGAAGGCGGGGGCGGCCGTGCGGCGCAGGCCCCGGAGGCGCGGGGTGTGGTGTCTCATTCGCGTCCCATGTCCCGGTGGACGACCACCGTCTCGACCCCGTCCGCGGCCAGGCGCTTGGCGAGCTTCTCGGACATGGCGACCGAGCGGTGCTTGCCGCCGGTGCAGCCGACGGCCACGGTGACGTACCGCTTGCCCTCGCGGCGGTAGCCGGCCGCGATCATGTGCAGCAGCTCGGTGTACCGGTCGAGGAACTCCTTGGCGCCGGGCTGCGAGAAGACGTAGGAGGACACCTCCTCGTTGAGGCCGGTGTACGGGCGCAGCTCCGGCACCCAGTGCGGGTTGGGCAGGAAGCGCATGTCCACGACGAGGTCGGCGTCGACGGGCAGGCCGTACTTGAAGCCGAACGACATCACGGTGGCCCGCAGCTCGGGCTCCTCGTCGCCGGCGAACTGGGCGTCCATCTTGGCGCGGAGCTGGTGCACGTTGAGGCCGGAGGTGTCGATCACCAGGTCGGCGTCGCCGCGCAGCTCGCGCAGGAGTTCGCGCTCGGCGGCGATGCCGTCGACGATGCGGCCGTCGCCCTGCAGCGGGTGCGGGCGGCGCACCGACTCGAAGCGGCGCACCAGGGCGTCGTCGGAGGACTCGAGGAACACGAAGCGCCGCTTGACCTGGCGGGCGTCCAGCTCGGCGAGGGACTCGCGGAGGTTGTCGAAGAAGCGGCGCCCGCGGACGTCGACGACCACGGCGATCCGCGCGACGTTGCCCTGGCTGCGGGCGCCCAGCTCCACCATGGTGGGGATCAGGGCGGGCGGCAGGTTGTCGACGACGAACCAGCCGAGGTCCTCCAGGCACTTCGCCGCGGTGGACCGGCCCGCGCCGGACATCCCGGAGATGATCACCAGCTCCGGGGTGGCCGGCTCGGCCGGCACCTGGGGCGTCTCCTCCGCCGTCGTCACCTCGGCCGCTCCGTCGTCCGTCCGGGCGGTCTGCCCTGGCTGTTGCTGCGTCATGCGTGTTGCCCCCGTCTCTCGTCCTTGCTGTCCGGGGCCCCTTCCGGGTCCCCGCCGCGCGCCTTCCCGCCCGCGTCCTCCGCCAAGCCTTCACCTCGGCCGCCCGGGTGATCCCGCGCCTCGCCGGCCGGGTCCGCGGGCGGCGCCGCTTCTGCGGGCCGCGCCGGTGCGTGCGGCGTGTCGTCGAGGATCTCCCCGGTCGCCATGTTGACGGCGGGACCGCCCGGCTCGGCGGCGGCGAGCACCGCGGCGACCGTCTCCGCCGTCTTGCGGCCTATCCCGGGGACCTCCTGGATCTGGTCGATCGTGGCCGCCCGCAGCCGCTTCACGGACCCGAAGTGCTTGAGCAGCGCCTGCTTGCGGGTCTCCCCGAGGCCGGGGACGCTGTCCAGCGGTCCGGACCGCAGCCGCTTGGCCCGCTTGCCCCGCTGGTAGGTGATCGCGAACCGGTGCGCCTCGTCGCGCACCCGCTGCAGCAGGTACAGCCCCTCGCTGGTGCGCGGCAGCACCAGTGGGTCCTCCTCGTCGGGGACCCAGACCTCCTCCAGCCGCTTGGCCAGCCCGCACACGGCGACGTCGTCGATGCCCAGCTCGTCCAGCGCCCGGCGCGCAGCGGCGACCTGCGGGCGCCCGCCGTCGACGACCACCAGCTGCGGCGGGTAGGCGAAGCGCCGAGGCCGCCCGTCCTCCTCCAGGGCGGAGGCCGTCACCTCGCCGCCGACGGCACCGTCGGCCCACTCGCCGGTGCGCTCCTTCTCGACCAGGTAGCGCCGGAACCGCCGGAAGATCACCTCGTGCATGGAGCGGACGTCGTCCTGCCCCTGGAAGCCCTTGATCTCGAAGCGCCGGTACTCGCTCTTGCGCTGGAGTCCGTCCTCGAAGACGACCATCGACGCGACCACGTCCTCACCCTGGAGGTGGGAGATGTCGTAGCACTCGATGCGCAGCGGAGCGCTGTCCAGGCCGAGCGCCTCGGCGATCTCCTCCAGGGCGCGGGAGCGGGTGGTCAGGTCGGAGGCGCGCTTGGTCTTGTGCAGCGCGAGCGCCTGCCCGGCGTTCCGCGTCACCGTCTCCATCAGCGCCTTCTTGTCGCCGCGCTGCGGCACCCGCAGCGAGACGTGCGCGCCGCGCCGGCCGGTGAGCCAGTCCTGCACCGGCTCCAGCGGCTCGGGCAGCGCGGTGACCAGGACCTCCCGGGGAACCGCGTCGCCGGCCTCCTCGCCGTAGAGCTGCTGCAGGGCGTGCTCGACCAGGTCGCCGGTGGTCACGGCCTCGACCTTGTCGGTGACCCATCCGCGCTGGCCGCGGATCCGGCCGCCGCGGACGTGGAAGATCTGGACGGCCGCCTCCAGCTCGTCCTCCGCGACGGCCACCAGGTCGGCGTCGGTGGCGTCGGCGAGCACCACCGCGTTCTTCTCCATGGCCTTGCGGAGCGCGCCGATGTCGTCGCGCAGCCGGGCGGCGCGCTCGTACTCCATGTCCTCGGCGGCGTCCGCCATCTGCTGCTCGAGGCGGCGCAGGTAGGTGCCGGTGCGGCCGCCCACGAACTCGCAGAACTCCTCGGCGAGGTCGCGGTGGTCCTCGGGCGAGATCCGGCCGACGCACGGCGCGGAGCACTTGTCGATGTAGCCGAGCAGGCAGGGCCGTCCGGTGCGCGCGGCGTTCTTGAAGACGCCGGCCGAGCAGGTGCGCACCGGGAAGACCCGCAGCATCAGGTCGACGGTGTCGCGGATCGCCCAGGCGTGCCCGTACGGCCCGAAGTACCGCACGCCCTTCTTCTTCTGCCCGCGCATCACCTGGACGCGCGGGAACTCCTCGTTCATCGTCACCGCGAGGTAGGGGTAGCTCTTGTCGTCGCGGTACTTGACGTTGAACCGGGGGTCGAACTCCTTGATCCAGGTGTACTCGAGCTGCAGGGCCTCCACCTCGGTGGAGACCACGGTCCACTCCACGGACGCGGCCGTGGTGACCATGCTCCGGGTCCGGGGGTGCAGGTTCGCGAGGTCCTGGAAGTAGCTGGCCAGCCGCTGGCGCAGGCTCTTCGCCTTGCCGACGTAGATCACCCGGCGGTGCTCGTCGCGGAAGCGGTACACCCCGGGGGTGTCCGGAATCTCCCCCGGACGGGGGCGGTAGCTGGAGGGGTCGGCCATGCCCCCAACCCTACTGGGGGCCTCTGTCAGGACGCCTTGCCCGTGACGATCTTGCCGTTCCGCACCTCGACGGGCACTTCGGTGAGCGGAACCGTCGCCGGCGGGTTGAGCACCTGACCGCTTTCGGCGTCGAAGCGGCTGCCGTGGCAGGCGCAGGTGAGGGTGGTCTTCTCCAGCCTGGTCATCGCGCAGCCGGCGTGGGTGCACACCGTGCTCCACGCCTTGAGCGCCCCGTCGTCGGTCCGGGTGACGACGACCTTCTGCTTCGCGTAGAGCTTGACCGAGCCGGCGGGCACGTCGCCCTCGGGCCCGAGTTCCGTGCCGGTCCCGGGGGTCGCGGCCGAGGTGTCGCGGCTCTCCTCGGCCCCGGCGCAGCCCGCGAGGGCGAGGCCCGCGACGGGGGTCAGCGCGGCGCCCCGCAGAACGGTGCGGCGGCGGAGGTCGTCACTGCCGGACATGCGAAGCTCCCGTGGTCGGCGTGGAGTCTGCCGCGCCCGACGATACCGGGGGCCCTCGGGTGTGCGAGCGTGGGCCCGTCCCTGCCGTGTCCCTCCGCCGAAGGAGCCGCCCGTGATCGTCGTCGCCGGTGAGGCCCTGATCGACCTGGTGCCCCACGAGTCGGGCCCGCTGTCCCCGCTGCGGCCGGTGCCGGGCGGGGGGCCGTTCAACACGGCGGTGGCGCTCGGCCGGCTGGGCGCCGGGGTGGCGTTCTGCTCGCGGATCTCCACGGACGGGTACGGGGAGGCGCTGCTGGAGGCGCTGCGGGCCTCGGGGGTGGACACGGGGCCGGTGCAGCGGGGGCCGGAACCGACCACGCTGGCGCTGGCCCGGCTGGACGAGGACGGGTCGGCCTCGTACGCGTTCTACGTGGAGGGCACCGCGGACCGCCTGTTCGAGGCGCCCCGGGCGCTGCCGGCGGGGACGCGGGCGGTGTCCTTCGGCACCTGCTCCCTGGTCCTGGAGCCGGGGGCGAGCTCCTACGAGGAGCTGCTGCGGGCCTCGGCGGCGCGGGGGCTGTTCACCGTGCTGGACCCCAATGTCCGGCCCGGGTTGATCCCCTCCCCCGGTGCCTACCGGGAGCGGTTCCGGTCCTGGCTCGGCTCGGTGTCGCTGCTCAAGCTGTCCGAAGAGGACGCGCGGTGGCTGGGCGGCACGCCGCGGGAGTGGGCGGCGGCCGGGCCGGGGGCGGTGGTGCTCACCCGGGGCGCGGCCGGGCTCACGGTGGTGACGCGGGAGGGGCTGGAGCTGTCCGCGCCGGCGCCGCGGGTGCCGGTGGCCGACACCATCGGGGCGGGCGACACGGTCACGGCGGCGCTGCTGCACGGGCTGACCCGGCGGGGGGCGCTCACGCCCGCGCATCTCGCCGCGCTGGACACCGAGGACTGGCGTGACCTCCTCGGCCTCGCCACCCGCGCCGCCGCCGTCACTTGCACCCGCCCCGGCGCCCAGCCCCCCACCGCCGCGGAGCTGGGCCTCTGACCCTCCCCTCCCCCGGGCGCGGCGTCCCTCGTGACCGCCGTCCTGGCGGCGAGGCAGGACGCCGGGGCAGGGCGGCCAGGCAGGGCGGCCAGGCAGGCGAACGGCCCCCGCTCCGCAGGGAACGGGGGCCGTGGGGTGGTGCCGGGGCCGTGCAGTGGCGCCTCAGGACTTGCGGGACGCGGCACGGGAGGCGGCGCGCTTGCGCGGCTTGGCCGCCGGGGACGCGTCGCTGACCCGGTCCCCGAGGATCTCCCGGAGGAACTTGCCGGTGTGGCTGGCCGGCACCCCGGCCACCTCCTCCGGCGTGCCCTCGGCGACCACGGTGCCGCCGCCGGAACCGCCCTCGGGCCCCATGTCGACGACCCAGTCGGCGGTCTTGATCACATCGAGGTTGTGCTCGATGACGATCACCGTGTTGCCCTTCTCGACCAGGCCGTTGAGCACCTTCAGCAGCTTGCTGATGTCCTCGAAGTGCAGACCGGTGGTCGGCTCGTCGAGCACGTACACCGTCCGCCCGTTGGAACGCCGCTGCAGCTCCGTGGCCAGCTTGACGCGCTGCGCCTCGCCGCCGGAGAGCGTGGTGGCGGACTGGCCGAGCCGGACGTAGCCGAGGCCGACCTCGTTGAGCGTGCGCAGGTGACGGGAGATCCCGGGGATCGCCTCGAAGAAGTCCAGCGCCTCGTCGATCGGCATGTTGAGGACCTCGGCGATGTTCTTCCCCTTGTAGTGCACCTCGAGCGTCTCCCGGTTGTACCGGGCGCCGTGGCACACCTCGCACGGGACGTACACGTCCGGGAGGAAGTTCATCTCGATCTTGATCGTGCCGTCGCCGGAGCAGTTCTCGCAGCGGCCGCCCTTGACGTTGAAGGAGAAGCGGCCGGGCAGGTAGCCCCGGACCTTCGCCTCGGTGGTCTCGGCGAACAGCTTGCGGATGTGGTCGAAGACGCCGGTGTAGGTCGCCGGGTTGGACCGCGGGGTGCGGCCGATGGGCGACTGGTCGACGTGCACGACCTTGTCGACCAGGTCGTCGCCCTCCACCCGGGTGTGGCGGCCCGGCACCCGGCGGGCGCCGTTGAGCTCGCGCGCCAGGTGGGTGTAGAGGATGTCGTTGACCAGCGTCGACTTGCCGGAGCCGGAGACGCCCGTGACGGCGGTGAAGACGCCCAGCGGGAAGGCGACGTCGACGTCCTTCAGGTTGTTCTCGCGGGCCCCGCGCACGGTCAGCTGCCGCGCGGGGTCGAGCGGACGGCGCACGTCCGGCACCGGGATGGCCTTGCGGCCGGAGAGGTACTGGCCGGTCTCGGACTTGGCGTTGGCCAGCAGTTCCTCGAGGGAGCCGCTGTGCACCACCGTGCCGCCGTGCTCGCCGGCGCCGGGGCCGACGTCGACGATCCAGTCGGCCGCCTTCATGGTGTCCTCGTCGTGCTCCACCACGATCAGGGTGTTGCCCATGTCGCGGAGCCGGACCAGGGTCTCGATCAGGCGGTGGTTGTCCCGCTGGTGGAGGCCGATGGACGGCTCGTCGAGCACGTAGAGCACGCCGACCAGGCCGGAGCCGATCTGCGTGGCGAGGCGGATGCGCTGGGCCTCGCCGCCGGAGAGCGTGCCGGCGGCGCGGTTGAGGGAGAGGTAGTCCAGGCCGACGTCGACCAGGAAGCGCAGGCGCTCGTTGACCTCCTTGAGGACCCGCTCGGCGATCTTCTTCTCCCGCCCGGTCAGCTTGAGGGCGGCCAGGAACTCGGCGCACTCGCTGATCGAGAGGGAGGAGATCTCGGCGATGGACTTCCCGCTGACCGTGACCGCGAGGACGATCGGCTTCAGGCGGGCGCCCTCGCAGGTGGGGCAGGGCACCTCGCGCATGTAGCCCTCGAAGCGCTCGCGGCTGTTGTCCGTCTCCGCGTCCTCGTGCCGGCGCTTGACGAACGGGACGGCGCCCTCGAACGGCGTGGTGTAGCGGCGCTCGCGCCCGTACCGGTTGCGGTAGCGGACGTCGATCTGGGTCTTGTGGCCGTGCAGCAGGGCCTTCTTCGCGCGGGCGGGCAGCCCGGCGAAGGGGATGTCGGTGCGGAAGCCCAGGGCGTCGGCGAGCGCGTCGACCAGGCGGCCGAAGTACTCCTTGGCGTGCCCCGCGGACCACGGGTGGATGGCGCCCTCCTCGAGCGTCTTCTCCGGGTCCGGGACGATCAGCTCGGGGTCGACCTCCATGCGCGTGCCGATGCCGGAGCAGTCGGGGCAGGCGCCGAAGGGCGAGTTGAAGGAGAAGGAGCGCGGCTCCAGCTCCTCGAAGGAGAGGTCGTCGTACGGGCAGTACAGGTGCTCCGAGAACATCCGCTCGCGCTCGGGGTCGTCGGCCGGGAGGTCGACGAAGTCGAGGACGACCATGCCGCCGGAGAGGCCGAGGGCCGTCTCCACCGAGTCGGTCAGGCGGCGCTTGGCGGAGCTCTTCACCGTGAGGCGGTCGACGACCACCTCGATGGTGTGCTTCTCCTGCTTCTTCAGCTTCGGCGGGTCGGAGAGCTGGACCGTCTCGCCGTCCACCCGAGCGCGGCTGTAGCCCTTGGTCTGGAGGTCGGCGAAGAGGTCGACGAACTCGCCCTTGCGCTCGCGCACCAGCGGGGACAGCACCTGGAACCGGCTGCCCTCGGGGAGCTCGAGGACCCTGTCCACGATGGCCTGGGGCGACTGGCGGGAGATGGGGCGGCCGCACTCGGGACAGTGCGGCTTGCCGATCCGCGCGAACAGCAGCCGGAGGTAGTCGTAGACCTCGGTGATGGTGCCGACCGTGGAACGCGGGTTGCGCGAGGTCGACTTCTGGTCGATGGAGACCGCCGGGGAGAGGCCTTCGATGAAGTCCACGTCCGGCTTGTCCATCTGGCCCAGGAACTGCCGGGCGTAGGAGGAGAGCGACTCCACGTAGCGCCGCTGGCCCTCGGCGAAGATCGTGTCGAAGGCCAGGGAGGACTTGCCGGAACCCGACAGACCCGAGAAGACGATGAGCGAGTCGCGCGGCAGGTCGAGCGAGACGTTCTTCAGGTTGTGCTCGCGCGCGCCACGGACGATGAGACGGTCGGCCACGCCGTTCCGCACCTTTCTTGGGGGGAGAGGACAGGGGCGGGACCCCCGTCCTTTTCAGCGTAGGGGGAGCCTCTGACAACACCGGGGGCTTCACCGGTTTCCGCCCTCTACAACAAATCGGACGCTTCCGGCGTTCCCGGTGTGGGCTACCGAGCTTATAGCACGCGCATTCGATTCCGAGGGGATCCCTTCCCGCTTCACCCGAACGTGTCGGAGCGGGCCGCTATAGGCTGCGAACATGACGTACACCGGAGCGGTGAAGGTCGGCGGCCCGGCCGATGTGCACGAGCTGCAGGACCTGATGATCACCAAGATCGCGGTCGGCCCCATGGACAACAACGCGTACCTGCTGCGCTGCCGGGCCACGGACGAGCAGCTGCTGATCGACGCGGCCGCCGACGCCCGGACCCTGCTCGGCAGCATCGGCGACGACTCGATCGCCTCGGTCGTCACCACCCACCGCCACCCCGACCACTGGCAGGCGCTCGCCGAGGTGGTGGCCGCCACCGGCGCGCGCACCTACGCCGGCCGGGAGGACGCCGAGGGCATCCCGGTCCCGACCGACGTGCCGGTCGACGACGGCGACGTGATCCGGGTGGGGCGGGTCGAGCTCGTCGTCCGGCACCTGGTGGGGCACACGCCCGGCTCCGTCGCGCTGGTCTACGACGACCCGCACGGCCACCCGCACGTCTTCACCGGCGACTGCCTGTTCCCGGGCGGCGTGGGCAACACGCGCAAGGACCCGGAGGCGTTCGCCAGCCTGATCCACGACGTCGAGACCAAGCTGTTCGACGTCCTGCCCGACGAGACCTGGGTGTACCCGGGCCACGGCGACGACACCACCCTCGGCGCCGAGCGCCCGCACCTGCCGGAGTGGCGCGCCCGCGGCTGGTGACCTCAGGCCTCCGCGACGCCCTTCCCGACCAGCGCGGCGACGCGCTCGACGGCGAAGACGTAGCCCTGCAGTCCGCAGCCGGCGATCACCCCGTCCGCCCGCCGCGAGACGTAGGAGTGGTGCCGGAACTCCTCGCGGCGGTGGATGTTGGAGATGTGGACCTCCACCACCGGCAGGCCGTCACAGGCGTTGAGGGCGTCGAGGATGCCGACCGAGGTGTGCGAGTAGGCGGCGGGGTTGATCACGATGCCGCAGTGGTTCTGCCGGGCCTCGTGGATCCAGTCGATGAGTTCGCCCTCGTGGTTGGACTGGCGCAGGTCGACGGTGCCGCCGTGGGCGGCCGCCGCCTCGGCGCACATCGCCTCCACGTCGGCGAGGGTGCCGGTGCCGTACACGTCCACCTGGCGCCGGCCGAGCAGGTTCAGGTTCGGCCCGTTGAGGATCATGACGGGGGCGTCGGCGAGCGTGCGGGGCATGGGCGGACCTCCGGTGCGTCGGACTGGTGCGATCGGCTCCGAAGGGTCTATCACGGCCCGCTCAGGGGATGACGGACAGTTCCAGATACGCGGCGAGAATCGCCAGGTGCAGGCCCGCCTGGAGCGGCGTGGCCCGTCCGGGGGCGATGGTCAGGGTGCCGACCAGGACGGTCAGCGCGAGCAGCACCATGTGGGTGGCGCCCAGCCCCAGGAGCAGCGGCCCGCTGAGCCAGATCGACGCCACGGCGACGGCCGGGATGGTCAGGCCGATGCTGGCCATGGCGGAGCCGAGGGCGAGATTGAGGCTGGTCTGCACCCGGTCCCGGCGGGCGGCGTGCACCGCGGCGATGGTCTCGGGCGCGAGCACCAGCAGGGCGATGACCACACCGACCACCGCGTGCGGCATCCCGACGGCCTCCACCCCGCTCTCGATGGTGGGCGAGACGCCCTTGGCGAGTCCGACCACGCCGATCAGGGCCATCAGCAGCAGGCCCACGCTGATCAGCGCCGTGCGCGCGGAGGGCCGGTCGGCGTGGTCGTCCTCGGTGAGGACGCCGCCCTCGCGGGCCACCGGCAGGAAGTAGTCGCGGTGCCGCCGCGTCTGGGTGGCGACGTAGAGGCCGTAGAGCACGAGCGCCGCGACGGCGGCGAACACCAGCTGGGCGCCGCTGAACTCCGGGCCGGGCGCGCTGGAGGTGAAGTTGGGCAGGACCAGGCTGAGGGTGGCCAGGGTGGCCACCGTGGCGAGAGCGGCACCGGTGCCCTCGGAGTTGAAGATGGCGGTGCGGTGCCGCAGCGAGGCGACCAGCAGGCTGATGCCGACGATGCCGTTGAGGGTGATCATCACGGCCGCGAAGACCGTGTCGCGGGCGAGGGTGGCGCTCTGCTCACCGCCTCCCGCCATCAGCATGACGATCAGGCCGACCTCGATGACCGTGACGGCGATCGCGAGGATCAGCGAGCCGAACGGCTCGCCCACCCGGTGGGCTATCACCTCGGCGTGGTGGACCGCGGCGAGCACCGCGCCGGCCAGCGCCAGGGTCATCAGCGCGACCATCACCCCCGGGACCGAGCGCCCCCAGGTGAGGATGAGCAGAACGACGGAGAGGACCGGCGCGGCTGTCGCCCAGGTGGACCCGGAGGGTCGCTTGCGGGCAGACAGGAATTTCATGCGCCGATCCTCTCAATCGTTGGTCAGGTCCGCACCGTGAGCCACGGCCCGGCCGGCGGGGCATCCGCCGGCCGGGACCCGCGCTCAGGCGCCGGTGGTGTCGGCCGAAACCTCCGCCTTCGCCTTCTTCCGGTTGGCCATCAGGCTGGTGATCGTGGTGATCACCAGGACGGAGCAGATGACGCCCAGGGAGACCGGGATGGAGATCTCCGGGACGTGCACCCCGGACTCGTGCAGCGCGTGCAGCACCAGCTTCACGCCGATGAAGCCGAGGATCACGGACAGGCCGTACGACAGGTGGACCAGCTTCTCGAGCAGTCCGCCGATCAGGAAGTACAGCTGACGCAGACCCATCAGGGCGAAGGCGTTGGCGGTGAAGACGATGTACGGGTCCTGGGTCAGGCCGAAGATCGCGGGGATCGAGTCCAGCGCGAACAGCACGTCGGTGGTGCCGATGGCCAGGATGACGACCATCATCGGCGTCATGACCCGCTTGCCGTTCTCACGGATCCACAGCTTGGTGCCGTGGTAGCGGTCGGCCACGCCGAAGCGGCGCTCCGCGGCCTTGAGGAGACGGTTCTCCTCGAACTCCTCCTCCTCGTCCTTGGCCCGCGCCTCCTGGATGAGCTTCCAGGCGGTGTAGATCAGGAACGCGCCGAAGATGTAGAACACCCAGGAGAAGCTGCTGATGATCGCGGCACCGGCCGCGATGAACACGGCCCGCAGCACCAGGGCGATCAGCACACCGATCAGCAGCACCCGCTGCTGGTACTGCGACGGAACCGCGAACTTCGCCATGATCAGGACGAAGACGAACAGGTTGTCGACGCTGAGCGACTTCTCGGTCACGAAGCCCGCGAAGAACTCACCGGCGGGCGCACCGCCGGCGAAGACGAGCAGACCGAGGCCGAACAGGATCGCGAGGCCGATCCAGACGGCGGTCCATATGCCCGCCTCCTTGATCGACACGTCATGCGGCTTGCGGCCGATGAAGAAGTCGGCGCCGATGAAGATGGCCAGTACGGCCACCGTGGCAACCCACAGAGACATGGAAACTTCCACAGACACCTCCGGTCACAGAGAGAAACCGGAGGTCTCTTCCACCCGCGGCCTGGACCACGGGCCGACGCCCCGGGCTCGGGACTTCTGGCCCGAGCCGTATTGACGGGAACGCCGCAGCAGACAGGGAGTACTCCCCTCCGTCCGTCCGAAGGTACACCAACGGCCAAGGAAAGGTAAAGGGCGTCTTTACCTTTCCTTGGTACCGCTTTGCCTACGGGGAGTCACCGCCGACGGGCGGCGGCCACACTGTCCAGCACCCGCTCCAGGGTGGCGCCGTCCCGGGGCGGCAGGGACGGCTCGTAGGTCCAGGCGTGACAGACCCACGGGTCGGCGAGGTGGTCCTCGGGCACCGGGGTGAGGCGCAGCAGCGACCTCCACAGCGGATCGAGGAGGGCGCCGAACCCGGCCGCGTCCTCCCGGTCGGCCACCACCAGCAGGTGGACGCCGGCCCGCGGTCCCTCGTCGGCGAGGTAGCGCAGGGCGGTGACGGCCCGGTCGTCGAAGGCGTGCGGGAAGTCGTGGACGATCAGCAGCCGTTGCGACAGGTCCGTGCCGGGCGGCAGCGACTCGGCGGCTCCGGCCCGCACGGCCATCTGCACCAGGTCGACGTGTCCGGCGAGGCGGGTGAGCAGCCCGGAGACGCCGCCGGGGCCGACGGCGGGGGGTTCGGCGAGCACGCCGCTGCGGGAGAGCGGGGAGAGCGACCGGGCGCCCGCGCCGGCGGCGTCGATGACGTGGACCGTGAAGTCGCCGGGCGGGTGCGCGGCCAGCAGCCGGGCGGCCAGTGCGACGGCCATGTCCAGCGCGAGGCGGTGCCGCTCCTCGGGGGTGACGAGGAGGCTCTCGGCGCCTCGGCCCTGGCCGCTGTCGATCCACAGGCCGCGCTCCAGCGGCAGCCTGAGCAGCAGGGGTATGCGCAGGTCACCGCTCTCCGGGAGGCTGAGGTCGCCCAGGCGCAGCGCCAGCGGCTGCTCCTCGGGAGCGCGGTAGGCGGCCCACACCGGGCTCTCCCAGCGCGCGTACGCCGGGGGAAGCGCCGGTTCGACCACCTCGGACTCGGCCCTGAGCTGGCCGAGCTGCTGGTCGAGGACCTGCTGGGCGCGCTGCACGAGCTCCTCGCGGCGGGCGCGGGCCTCCCGGCGGACCCGGTCGACCGAACCGTCGGCCCGGACGCGGTAGTCGCCCAGCACCCCGTCGAGCTCCTGGTCGAGCCGTTCGTCGGCGAACTCCACGGCGCCGCGGTGGGCGGCCACGGCCCGGGCGAGGTCCTCGAACATGCCCCAGACCTGGTTGTAGAGCCGTTCCTCCATGGACCATCCGGCGGCGTCGCCCGCCACCGGGACGTCCTGCGCCGTGGGGCCGCCGGGCGGGTCGTCCTGGCGGCGCGGATGCCGGTAGTCGACCCGCTGCCCGCCGCCGGGGGTGGCGGGCGG
Organism: Streptomyces sp. NPDC047130; assembly: GCF_040643475.1. Taxonomy (NCBI): domain Bacteria; kingdom Bacillati; phylum Actinomycetota; class Actinomycetes; order Kitasatosporales; family Streptomycetaceae; genus Streptomyces; species Streptomyces sp. NPDC047130. The sequence continues at coordinate 118,284 of NZ_JBEYUK010000015.1, forward strand.
CTGCGCGTCCGGGGCTCCGGGCACGGTTCCGGCGGGCGCCGCGGTCGAGGCGGGCGCCGCGGGCCCGGTGGGCGGCAGGGGCGGGGTGGGCCCGGCGGGCGTCGCGTGGGGCGTGGCGGCGGGGTCCGGAAGCGGGTGCACGCCCGCGGCGGCCGCCGTACCGGCGCCGTCCGTGCCGCCCCGGCCGGGGTGCTGGTAGTCCACCCCGCGGTCACCGGCGCCCGCGGGGGACTCCGCGGGCGCCGGACCGGGGTCCGGGGAGGGCACGGTCCGCGCCCCCGCACCGTCGCCGAGGTGCGCCGCACCGGCCGGGACACCGGTGCCGGTGCCGCCCGCCGGGTACGGCGGCGGTGTGGCGTTGCCGGTGGCCGCCGGGCCGGCGGCGGGCACGCCGCCGGACGCGGCCACGGTCCCGTCCGGCGCCGGGGCGGCCTCTCCCGGGCCGCCCGCGGCGACGACGGAGGGGGCGCCCGGGGACGGCAGGAGCCAGTCGCCGTCCGTGACGGCCGGTGCGGCGAGGCGCCGGGCGTCGGCGGCGGTCAGACCGTGGTCGGCCAGCAGGGCCTCCAGCCCCGCGGCGTACCCCTGGCCCACCGCGCGGACCTTCCAGCCGCCCTGCCTCCGGTACAGCTCCAGCGCGACGACCGCGCACTCGCTGTCCAGCCCGGTGATCGTGTAGCTGACCAGCGGCGACCCCGAGGCGCCGCCGGCCACCACGGTGACCGGAGCCGGCCCGCCCCCGAAGCGCTGCCCGGCGGGCAGCGCCAGCAGGATCCCGACCCGGTGGACCGTCTCCGGCAGCGCGGCGAGGTCCACGGCCACCCGGTGTCCACCGTCGTCGCCCGGATGCGGCAGGCCCACCCCGGGCGGCCCGGCGGGTCCTCCGGGCAGGACGACGCCCTCGACCCCGGAGAGGCGGCCCTGTTCGTCGGTCAGGACCGCGCCCACGGTGACCGGGCGGCCGGCCGACACGCGGACCTCCGGTCGGGGCTCGGTGAGCGGATGGTTCTGGCCCCGCACCAGCTCGGCCGTCATCGCGGTGTTTCCCTTTCGTGTGCCCGCCCCGGACGCCCGCCGGGGCCGCCGCCTGGGTCAGAGCTGCCGTGCGATGTCCGGCAGCAGGTCCTGGAAGGTGCGGCCGTTGGACGGCGCGCCGATCGCGGTCATGTTCCAGCCCTGGCCGCTGCGGTGGACCTTGGCCATGATCTGCGCGGTGTACGCGCCGCCGCCGGCGAGCGTGTAGCGGGCGAGCTCGCGGCCGTTGGTCTCGTCGACCAGGCGGCAGAAGGCGTTGGCGACCTCCTCGAAGGTCTGCCCGGTGAAGGAGTTCACCGTGAACACGATCTGGTCCACGTGCACCGGGACGCGCTGGAGGTCGACCAGGATGGCCTCGTCGTCCCCTCCGGTGCCCGCGCCGCCGACCAGGTTGTCACCGGTGTGCCGCACCGAGCCGTCGTCGCTGACGAGGTGGCGGAAGAACACCACGTCCCGCAGCTGCCCCCCGGCGAACAGCAGGGCGGAGGCGTCCAGGTCGATCTCCCGGACGCGGCGGCCGAACAGACCGCGGCGCGGGGCGGACTGCCAGCCCAGCCCCATGCGGACCGCGGTGAGACTGCCGCCGTCGTCCTTCTGCAGACTGATCGCCTGGCCCTTGGTCATGTTGACGGTCACGCGCGGTCCCCTCTCGGGACATGAGTCCCCGTTGATCCCCTCACCCGCGGCCCCCCGCAGGCGCTACGACCCTATGGGCGGGCGCCACCACGGCGCCCGCCCTTGCGGGTTTTGTGTCGGTCCTGCAACACAGCGGTCCGGCCCGTCCGCCCTCAGGCCACCCCGGCCTCCTTCATCTGCCGGAGCTCCTTCTTCATCTCGGACACCTCGTCGCGCAGCCGGGCGGCGACCTCGAACTGGAGGTCGGCCGCGGCGGCCCGCATCCGCTGGGTCATCTCCTCGATCTGCTGCGCCAGCTCGGCCGCCGGGCGGTCCGTGACCGCGCCGTCCGCTCCGGCCTTGGCGCCCTTGCCCTTCTTCGCCGCCCTCGCGGGCTTGCCCGGGACCGGGGCCGTGCCGGCGGCCTTGCCGCCGGACTGCCGGTAACCGGTGCCGAGGAGCTGCTCGGTGTCGATCTCCTCGCGGGCGATCTGCGACACGATGTCGTTGATCTTCTTGCGCAGCGGCTGCGGGTCGACGCCGTTCGCCTTGTTGTAGGCGATCTGCTTCTCCCGGCGCCGGTTGGTCTCGTCGATGGCCTTGGCCATCGCCGGGGTGATCTTGTCGGCGTACATGTGCACCTGGCCGGAGACGTTGCGCGCCGCGCGGCCGATGGTCTGGATCAGCGAGGTGCCGGAGCGCAGGAAGCCCTCCTTGTCGGCGTCCAGGATGGCCACCAGGGACACCTCGGGCAGGTCGAGGCCCTCACGGAGCAGGTTGATGCCGACCAGCACGTCGTACTCGCCCGCGCGCAGCTCGCGCAGCAGCTCGATGCGGCGCAGGGTGTCCACGTCGCTGTGCAGGTAGCGGACCTGGATGCCGAGTTCCAGAAAGTAGTCGGTGAGGTCCTCGGCCATCTTCTTGGTGAGGGTGGTGACCAGCACCCGCTCGTCGCGTTCGACGCGCTCGCGGATCTCGTGGACCAGGTCGTCGATCTGGCCCTCGGTGGGCTTGACCACGACCTCCGGGTCGACCAGGCCGGTCGGGCGGATGATCTGCTCGACCTGCCCGTCCGACCGGGAGAGCTCGTAGGCGCCCGGCGTGGCCGACAGGTAGACCGTCTGCCCGGTCCGCTCCTGGAACTCCTCCCACTTCAGCGGCCGGTTGTCCAGCGCGGACGGCAGCCGGAAGCCGTGGTCGACCAGCGTGCGCTTGCGGGAGGCGTCGCCCTCGAACATGGCGCCGATCTGCGGGACCGTGACGTGGGACTCGTCGATGACCAGGAGGAAGTCCTCCGGGAAGTAGTCCAGCAGCGTGTTCGGCGGCGTGCCCGGGCTGCGGCCGTCGAAGTGCATCGAGTAGTTCTCCACGCCGGAGCAGGTGCCGATCTGGCGGAGCATCTCGAGGTCGTAGGTGGTGCGCATCCGCAGCCGCTGGGCCTCCAGGAGCTTGCCCTGCTTCTCCAGCTCGGCGAGGCGCTGCTCCAGCTCCGCCTCGATGTCGCGCACCGACCGCTCCAGCCGCTCGGGACCGGCGACGTAGTGCGAGGCGGGGAAGACGTAGAGCTGCCGCTCGTCGCTGATGATCTCGCCGGTGAGCGGGTGGAGGGTGGTCAGCGTCTCGATCTCGTCGCCGAACATCTCGATGCGGACGGCGAGCTCCTCGTACACCGGGAAGATCTCGATGGTGTCGCCGCGCACCCGGAAGGTGCCGCGGGTGAACGCCACGTCGTTGCGGGTGTACTGGATGTCCACGAAGCGGCGCAGCAGCTCGTCCCGGTCGATCTCCTCGCCGACCTTCAGGGGCACCATCCGGTCCACGTACTCCTGGGGCGTGCCCAGGCCGTAGATGCAGGAGACGGAGGCGACCACGACCACGTCGCGGCGGGTCAGCAGGGAGTTGGTCGCCGAGTGGCGCAGCCGCTCGACCTCCTCGTTGATCGAGGAGTCCTTCTCGATGTAGGTGTCCGACTGCGGGACGTACGCCTCGGGCTGGTAGTAGTCGTAGTACGAGACGAAGTACTCGACGGCGTTGTTCGGCAGCAGCTCGCGGAACTCGTTCGCCAGCTGGGCGGCGAGGGTCTTGTTGGGCGCCATCACCAGCGTCGGCCGCTGGAGCTGCTCGATCATCCAGGCGGTGGTGGCGGACTTGCCGGTGCCGGTCGCGCCGAGCAGCACGACGTCCTTCTCACCGGCCTTGATGCGCCGGGACAGCTCGGCGATCGCGGCGGGCTGGTCACCGCTCGGCTGGTAGGGACTGACGACCTCGAAGGGCGCCACCGTGCGTTCGATGTGGGAAACGGGCCGCATGCCTCCACGGTACGACCCGCCACCGACAACGGGCGCGGGCAGCGGCCGCGGGCACGGGCACGGGCCGCAGGCGCGGGGAGCGGACGCCGGCCGCAGGCGCGCGGTCAGCCGTGCCGGGCGGCGCTGCGTTCCTCGTGCCGGGTTCCGGCGGGGGCGCCCCGTCGGGCGCCGCGGGCCGCCGGGTGCCGGCCGGGGCGGGCGGCGGGCGCGCTCCGGGGCATCGGGGCGTACGGGTCCTCGGGGTCCAGCTTCGGGGCGGGGTGGCTCATCACCATCTGCGGGTCGAACATCACCACGACACCGGCCAGCAGCAGGAAGGCCAGCGGACCGGCCAGCATGGGGCCGAGCAGCGTCTCCGCCGCGTCGCCCGGCGGGACCGCCGCGACGTCGCCGTGCAGGTGGACGCTGGCGGCGGCCATCCCGGTGTAGTGCATGCCGGTGACCGCGAGGCCCATCACCAGGCTGGCGCCCACGCTCCAGAGCAGGCCGCGCACCTGACTCGCCGCCCACAGGGCGGTGGTGGCGGCGACGACCCCGATGAGGACCGACAGGGCCACCGTGACGGTGTCGTAGCGCAGCTCGCCGTTGAACCTCATTCCGGCCATGCCCAGGTAGTGCATGGAGGCGATGCCCAGCCCGGTCAGGGTGCCCCCGGTGAACAGGGCCGCGCCGGTGGCGTTCCAGTAGCCCACCAGGAAGGTGCCGATGCCGACCATCACCACCGCCACCGCCAGGCTGGCGAAGGTGGTCGGCAGGTCGTAGTTGACCGGGGTCTCGGCGACGGAGAACCCGGACATGGCGATGAAGTGCATCGTCCAGATCCCGGAGCCTATGGCCGCGGAGCCCAGCGCCAGCCAGGCGGCACGGCGGCGGCCGACCAGCAGTGCCCGGGTGGTGCAGCGCAGTCCGAGCGCGCCACCGAGGCAGGCCATCACAAAAGCCGCCACCGGAGTGATCAGCCCGTGGCTGAATCCGTCGACCGTGCCCTGCATGCGCGGCTTCCCTTCCGCCCCATGTCGTCCGTGTCGGTGCGTCGCGTCCGTCGTGCCCGGTACCCGCCGAAGCGGCCCGGTACCGGTGGGGAGAGTATGACTCTCACCTGATGGGACCAACGATTCTGCGTCAAAGAATCACATCGTCGACCCACTTGTGGGGCAGCGACGAGCGGACTTGGGCACTCCACGTCAATCCACGCGCATTCCGGCATCCCTCCGCCGTGCACGCACTGCTGTCACTCTGGAACCGTCCGTGACAGCCGACGCGAGGAGAACGCATGCACGCCCGCGCAGTCGCCGCGACCGCCTCGGCGCTCCTGGGCCTCGCCGCCCTGTTGCTTCCCGTCTCCGGCGCCCGCGCCGACCAGGAGACCGGCAGGCCCTCGGTCGTCGCCCATCGGGGCGCCTCGGCCCTGGCGCCCGAGAATACGCTGCTCGCCGTCGACCGGGCCCACCGCCTGGGCTTCACCTGGGTGGAGAACGACGTCCAGCGCACGAAGGACGGCGTCCTGGTGGTCCTGCACGACGCCGGGCTGGCGCGCACCACCGACGTGGAGCGGGTCTTCCCCGGCCGCGCGCCGTGGCGGGTGCGCGACTTCACGGCGGCGGAGATCGCGCGGCTGGACGCGGGGGGCTGGTTCGGCAGCAGGTTCCGGGGGGCACGGGTGCCGACGCTGCGGCAGTACCTGGCCCGGGTGGACCGCAACCGGCAGAGCCTGCTGCTGGAGATCAAGAACCCCCGGCTCTACCCGGGCATCGCCCGGCAGGTGCTGAACGAGCTGGGCCGCTCCGGGTGGCTGGACCGGCGACACCTGGAGCGGCTGGTCGTCCAGAGCTTCGACGCGCCGACCGTGCGGACGGTGCACCGGCTGCGGCCGGCCGTCCGCACGGCGGTGCTGGGTTCGCCCTCCGTGGCGCAGCTGCGGGAGTACGCGCGGTTCGCCGACCAGATCAACCCGCAGCACCTGAAGCTCACGGTGGGTTACGTCGCGGCCGTGCAGAGCCTCCGCGGGCCGCACGGGCGGCCCCTGGAGGTGTGCGCGTGGACGGTGGACCGCCCGGTCGACACGCTGCTCGCGGCGGGCTACGGGGTCGACTGCCTGATCACCAACCGGCCGGACGTGGTGCGGCGGGCACTGTCGGTCTTCTGACCGGTCCGCGGGGGCGGGCCGGTCCCGGGCGCCTTTGGTGGACGCCGGCCCTCGTTGTCGGTGGCGGGTCGTACGGTGGGCGCATGGACAGCTGGGAGCTCGTCGACGGGCCGATCGGGCCGCTGCTTCTCCTCGCCACGCCCCGAGGGCTCGCGGGGGTGGTGTTCCACGCCCGGCCGGAGGTGTGCGCCAGGTTCCTCGACCGGGCCGCGGGCCGGCTGGGCGCGCGGCCGGAGCGGGACGCCGGGTCGCCGGTGCTGGCGGAGGCGATATCCCAGCTCACCGGGTATCTCGCCGGCGAGCTGCGGTCGTTCTCGCTGCCGCTGGACTGGTCCCTGCTGCCGGGGGGCTCGGAGGGGTTCAACGGGCGGGTGCTGCGGGAGCTGGCGGCGTCGGTGCCGTACGGCTCGGTGGTGGGGTACGGGGAGCTGGCCCGGCGGGTCGGACGGCCCGGCGGGGCGCAGGCGGTGGGGACGGCGATGGGGGCGAATCCGCTGCCGGTGGTCGTCCCGTGCCATCGGGTGGTCGAGAGCGACGGCGGGGTGGGCGGGTTCTCGGGGGGCCTGGAGACCAAGCGCCGCCTCCTCGCCCTCGAGGGCGTCCTCCCCGAACCCCTCTTCTGACCCGCCACCGCCGCACGCCGCCCGCACGGCCCCTCCGCCGGCTCCCGGGACCGAGGGGCGCCATGGCGGGGCGAGCCGCAGCGGGCGTGCGTGAGTGCCTACGCCCACCCTCCCCCAGCCCAGCGGCCCAGCGGCCCAGCGGCACGATCGCCCCAGCGCCCCAGCGGCGCGATCGCCCGCGGGGTGGGGGCAGGGTGGCCGCGCGGCCGGCCCGCGGAGAGCGGGACCGGGCGCGGCGGGAAGGTCAGGGGCGGCGGGCGCGGGTGGAGACGAGGGGGGTGGCGGCGAGGTCCATGGTGCCGGTGGCGACATGGGCCAGGTGGCGGTCGATCTCCTCCGCCGTCGCGACCCCCGCCGCCACCAACGCCTCCCGGTGCTGCCCGACCGTGGCCACCTCCAGTTCCCCGCACGCCTCGGAGGCGAGCGGGAAGTACACGTCGGCCTCGACCCGCCGCAGCCCCGCCTCCCGCAGCAGCCCGGGCAGGCGGCGCCCGTAGGCGAGGTCCACGCCGTGCTCGGCGAGGAGCCTGCGCAGCCCGAGCCGCAGCCGGTTGGCGAGCTGCTGTTCGGGGCCGGACTCCTCGGGGCACAGCAGCGGCTGGAGCTCCAGGTCGGCGTCCTCCACCAGCAGCCGCCCGCCCGGCCGCAGCGCGCGGATCATGGTCCGCAGCGCGCGTTCCCGGTCCGGCGCGCCGACCAGGGCCAGCCGGGCGTGCACCAGGTCGAAGCCCTCGCCCGGCGGCTCGTCGCGGCCCAGCCGGTGGACCCGGGTCTCCACCGGCCTGGTGGCGGCCTCCGCCCAGGAGACGTCGGTGTCGGTGAGGACGACCTTCCCCGTCGGGCCGGCCTTCTTGGCCAGCCAGGCGGCCACGGTGGCGCCTCCCGCGCCGATCTCCCAGCAGCGCCAGCCGGGCCCGACGCCCAGTTCCTCCAGGTGCCGGCAGGTGACGGGGTCGAAGAGGGCGGCCACCGCGCGGCGGCGGGCGCCGAGCGCCTCCCGCCGCGGGCCGCCCTGGGGCTGTGGGGCCTGACCGGGGTCGGTCCGGTCGTCCATCCGGTCGTCGATCTGGTAGCCGTCGAGTGTCGTCATGCCGGAATCATCCCAGTTTGCCCGGTGGGGACATGCCGTTCCACGCCGGGTGGCGTGGGTCGTCGGCGCGCACCAGGACGTCCGCGGTGACGGCGGGCTCCGCCTCCCGGTCGTAGCGTTCGAAGGCGGGCAGGGTCCACCGCTCCTCCTCGGCCGTGCGGCGGCGGAGGGCGCCGGCGGAGAGCGAGAGGTGGACGGTGAGGTCGAAGGGGAACCCTTGCCTCAGCAGGAACGGCCCGTGCAGCAGGAGCGGGGAGCCGGGCGGCAGGGCGACGGCGGGGGTGCGGGTGGCCCGGTCGGTGGCCGGGTTCCACAGGTCGGGCAGGACGCGCCCGTCCTCGCCGGGGTACAGCGGGCCGAAGACCTCGCGCCAGAGGGCGCCGGTGTCGAACCAGCCGTCGTAGTAGGTGTCCACGTCCTGGCGGCCGTACTCGTAGCGCAGCGAGGCGGGGCGCAGGAAGCCGTCCGTGCCGACCACCAGGGCGGCACGGCCGCGGGGGCGCAGGGCCTCGGCGACCAGGGCGGCGAGGTCGCCGGGCCGGGCGGCGGGGGCGCCGTCTAGGGCGACCCGCGGCCAGGGCGATCCGTCGGCGGGTTCCAGGTCGAGGAGTCGGTCCGCGAGGCGGTCGGCGAGGCGTTCCCAGGTGATCGCTTCGAGTCGCACTCCCCCACCGTAGCGGGGGCCCGGCGGGCCCCCGCCCGGAGCGGTCAGGCCTTGCGGGCCACGGCGACGTAGCCGCCGCTGACGATGTCGTCCTGCCCCGGCACCGGCTCACCGAGCTCGGGGTGCCACGCCTCGGCGGCCACGATGCCGGGCTCGACGATCTCCAGGCCCTGGAAGAAGCGGGCGAACTGGTCGCGGGTCCGCGGGGCCAGGTTCAGGGCGTTGTTCCGGTACATCTCGTCGACCTTGGCGGCGGCGTCCGGGTGGAAGTCGGCCGTGAGGTGCGAGATCACCAGGTAGCTGCCCGGGGCGAGCGCGTCCATCAGCCGGTCCACCAGTTCGTACGCGCCGTCCTCGTCCTTGACGAAGTGCAGCACGGAGATCAGCGAGACCACGGTCGGGCGGCCGAGGTCCAAAACCTTCCCGGCGCGCTCCAGGATGAGGTCGGTCTCGCGCGCGTCGGCCTGCACGTAGTCGATGGCGCCCTCGGGGGTGCCGCGCAGCAGGGCCTCGGCGTGGGCGAGGACGATCGGGTCGTTGTCGCAGTAGACGACGCGGGACTCCGGTGCGATGCCCTGGGCGATCTGGTGCAGGTTGGGCTCGGTCGGGATGCCGGTGCCGATGTCCAGGTACTGGCGGACGCCCTGCTGGGCGAGCCAGCGGGCGGAGCGCTGCATGAACGCACGGTTGATCTTCGCCATCACCGGGATGGTGGGTTCGACGGCCAGCATCTGCCGCCCCATGGCCTCGTCCACGGGGTAGTTGTCCTTGCCGCCGAGGAACCAGTCGTACATCCGCGCGGGGTGCGGCCTGGTGGTGTCGATCCGTACGGCCTCGCCGCCGGGTCCCTGTCCGGACATCGTCAACTCCATCATCGGTTGGGCAAGCGTCAACAACAGCAGAATCAAATCAGCAGCAGAATAAGCAAGTTGTGCGCACAGCGTGGACCTCGCGCGTCAACGGCCGCCCGGCAGCGGCGTCGTGACGGCTCATGGGCCCTCAGGACAGGAGGAAGTCGGCCTCACCCGCCTTAGCGCCCTCGATGAAGGCGGTCATCTCGGCGGAGGTGTAGATCAGCGCCGGCCCGTCCGGGTCGGTGGACTGGCGGACCGCGACCCGGCCGTCGGCCAGCTTCATCGCCTCCAGGCAGTTGCCTCCGTTGGGACCGCTCCACGGCTTGCGCCAGCCCTCGCTGCCCAGCAGGCCGGCCGGCATCCCGTTGTAGATGCGTGTCATGCGTACTCCTCGCGGAGATCCCGGAGGATCTCCTTCGTGCGTTGCGCGGTGGCGGCGGCAGCCGCCATGCGGTCCATGACCTCCAGGTGGGCCGCCACCTCGGCGCGCGCGTCCAGGTAGACGGCCCCGGTCAGGTACTCGCTGTAGACCATGTCCGGAAGCTCCGGCACGGCGAACCGGAACAGCACGAAGGGGCCGTACGTCCCGGCGTGCGGGCCGGCCGAGAACTCGGCGACCTGCAACGTCACATGGGGGAGATCGGCGGCCTCCAGCAGCCGGTCGATCTGGGCGCGCATCACCTCGGGCCCGCCGACCGGGCGGCGCAGCGCCGTCTCGTCCATCACCACCCAGAACCGGGGGGCGTCGGACTTGGTGAGCAGCTCCTGGCGGCGCATCCGCAGGGCCACCAGCCGCTCGGTCTGCTCGGGGTCCTCGCGGCCGGTGGCGCCGGCCATCAGCACGCCCCGCGCGTAGTCCGCGGTCTGCAGCAGGCCGGGCACGAAGTGCGGCTCGTAGCCGCGGATCAGGGAGGCGGCGCCCTCCAGGCTCACGTAGAGGGAGAACCAACCGGGCAGGATGTCGTGGTAACGCTGCCACCAGCCGGGCTTGTTGGCGTCCTCGGCCAGCCGGACGAAGGCCTCCGCCTCGTCGTCGTCGACCCCGTACGCCTTGAGCAGCATCTGCACGTAGGGGATCTTCAGCGCGACCTCGGCGGTCTCCATCCGACGCACCGTGGCGGGGGCGACGTGGAGGACGCGGGCCGCCTCCTCCCGCTTCATCCCGGCGCGCTCGCGCAGGTCGAGCAGGCGCCGACCGAGCACCACCTGCCCGACGGTGGGCGCGGACCTCGGCTCACTCATCCCGCTCCTCCTGAGGGGGCGGTGCCACCGGTCCGGCCGGCACATGATCCCCTGCTTTCCCGCGGCTCTGTCCCACGGGGTCGGACCAACACATTCTCGAGAACCCGCTGTTGGGAACGTTGGGCACTCCCCCCGCGGCATCGAACAGCAGTGTGCCATGGCCGCCCCAGAGAGTCTCCAGGCACTCTGCAATTTTCAGAGTGACCCTTGCCAAGTGTTCTTGTCACCGCGATAGTGGCATGCGTGATTCCGCCCGCGCCCTTAAGTGCCGCCCCCGCCGAGGGAACGCCGTCCCCGGTGGCCGGCTCCACCGCCGGGCGGAGGTTGCGTTTCCACCTTCCCGCCCACCCCTCCGCCCCGTCCCGGGCGCGCCGACTCGTGCGTGCCGGGCTGACCGGCTGGCGGGTCGCGGACGACACCTACGACAGCACGCTGCTGGTGATCTCGGAACTGGTCACCAACGCGGTGATCCACACGGGAGGCCGGAGCGTGGTCTGCGAGGTACGGGCGGTTCCCGGGGCGCTGCGCGTCACGGTGTGCGACGAGGGGTGCGCGGCCGAGGAGATCCAGGTGCGCGCCCCCGACCTGGAGCGCGAGCACGGGCGGGGACTGCTGCTGGTGGACGCGTTGTGCCGGGCGTGGGGCGCGTGGCGGCAGGACGCCGGGCTGCTGGTGTGGGCCGAGGTGCCCCATCTCGACCTCGGCTGGGGGGCGCCGCCCGGGCCGGAGGAGGACGCCGACGGCGACGGCGAGAGCGACAGCCGTGTCCCCCGCCCCCGGGCGGGCGGCACGGGGACGGGGGCCGAATGGGTGTGAGCACGGGATTCGCCGGAGGCCGGAGCATGACCATGGACACACTGGTACGCATGACCCGCCGAACCGGCGAACCGGCTCAGGCCCGGCGTCTCGCCGTGCCCGAACGCATGAGCCTGCCGCTGGGCTGCGACGCCGTCGTGGTCCCGGCCGAGTCGGCCTCCCTGGTCCTCCCCCACCTCCCCCGAGTGGGCTGTGTGTACGCCGACGACACACAGTGGTGGTGGATCGTGCCGGCCGACTCCGACTACGCCATGGAGTGGCCGGAGCCGGCCCGGTACGTGCCCGGGGCGGTGCTTCCCGAGGTGCCCCGCAGCGTGCCGGAGCTGATCCACACCCCCGAGGACACCGTGCCGTACACCCCGCCCATCCCGCTGTACCTGGCGCTGTGCCAGGTGACGGGCGCGGCGCCGAGCTGGTCGGTCGCGGTCAGCGCCTGAGAGCGCGGGGCCCGTCACCTCGTCTCCCGCGCAGCCTCGGGTCCGGCCTCGGACCTGACCGCGGGGCCGGTGCCGCGGCCGGGGCCGGTGCCGGTGCCGGTGTCGGGCAGGCGCCGGAGGGCGTCCCTCACCAGTCGTACTCGTCGTGGAACCGCAGCGCCGGCCGGGGCGCCGCGCCCAGCGCGTCGGCGCGCCCGCGCGGCTCCTCCCACTCCTCCTGCCGCCCCAGGGCCGTCAGGTCGAGCAGGCTGGTCAGCGAGCCCACGCCGTCCATGCCGTCCTCGAACGTCGAGTAGGTGTGGAAAACGCGCTCACGCTCCCGCAGGAAGCAGCTGAGCCCCGGCCGGTCGACCACGCGGCCGTCCCGCACCAGGGTGACGCCGAGGTCCGCGTCGAACGCGCAGCCGGCCGACGAGTACCAGGGCACCGCCCAGCCCATCCGTGCCTTGAACGGCAGGATCCGCCGGAACGGCGCGCGGGACACCGCGGCGAAGGTGGTGTTCCGTGCCCACAGGTGGGTGAGGGGTCCTATCTGGTCGAGGAAGGCCGCGCTCTCCGGACATCCCGCCTCCCACTCGGGCGGGAACACGAAGTGATGCACGATCAGCTGGTGCCGCCCCTCGAAGAGGTCCAGCAGGGTGACCTTGCCGTCGCCGCCGTCGAAGACGTGGTCGCCGGGTACCTCCACCATCGGCAGGTTCCGCCGCCGCGCGTTCAGCGCGTGCCGTGCCCTGCGCAGCGCGTCCTCCTCGGCCTGCAGCGCCTCGCGCGCGGCACGCCATTCCTCCCGCGGGACGATCGGCGGAAGACTCAAGGCCCCTCCCGGAACTGGTGCGAACGGTGTCCGGAGGTGCTGACCGGGGGCCGTCGGAAAACTCATCGCCGCCCGGCGGGGTTTTTTCCGCCACTCTTCCGCAGCTCTTCCGCCACTCCCGCGGCGGGCCGTGGCGGGTCGTTCAGGGAGAGCCGAGGAGGGCCGGACGGGGTGTCGGCCGGTGCCTGGCGTTCAGCTCCTCCAGGAGCCGGGTGAGCCGGCGGGTGTGACGGGTGGTGAGCCGGCCGGTGTCGTCGAGTTCCACCGCGCAGGCGGTGACGGTGTCGACCAGTTCCTCCAGCAGCACCGCCGTGCGGTCCGCGCCGGCGGTGCCGCGGGTGTGTCCCGGCAACGGCAGTTCCGCCGCGGCGAGGGAGGCCGCGGCGCGGGCCTGCGCCAGCATGCGGTAGGCCTCCCGGCGCAGGGTCCAGCCCTCCGCCCGGTGGCCCGCGGTCCGGGGCGCCTCGGGCGTGTCCAGGACGTGGGCGAGGTAGGCCTCCGCGGCGCGGGCGGCCTCGGCGAGGTGGGCCCGCACGCGTCCGCCGGCCCCTCCCGGAAGCGGCAGGTGGCCCACCAGCAGGACGATGCCGCAGGCCAGCAGCGTCTCGCCGATCCGCGCCGCGGCGGCCGGGGGTTCCCCGCCGGCCACCATCAGGGCGAGGACCAGCACCGTCACCACCGCGGTCTGCGCCGCGAAGTGCCGGGTGGCCAGCGGGATCAGCGCGGCCGCGGCCGTCACCAGCGCCACCTCGCCGCCGGGTGACGGCAGCCAGGCCGACGCGGCGGCGAACACCGCCGCGCCCAGCACGGTGCCCGCCGCGCGGCACAGCACCCGCGAGACCAGCGGCCCGAGGTCGGGCTTGACCAGGAACACCGCGGTGGCCGGCAGCCAGTACCAGTGCTCGTGGTGCAGTTGCTGCGCGACGGCCGCACCGGCGCCGAAGCAGAGGGCGACCCGCAGGCCGTACTCCCGTCCGCCCGCGCCCAGCGCCGTGCGGAGGACGGCGGCCGGGCCGCGTCGCCGGGTGTGCAGCCGGGACCGGTCGACGCCCCGGTCGAAGGTGAGCGCGGCCTGGAGCAGGGCCTCGTCGAGGCGGCGCAGCGCCGGGGTGGCGCGTTCGGGCGCGGGCAGTGCTCCGGGGTGACCGCCGTCCCGCACGGCGGCGGCGAGGCGGCGCAGCGAGCCGGCCGCCCGGGCCGGGACGGGGTCGCCCGCCCAGGCCAGGGCGGTGGCGGCCTCGGCGAGCGGCAGGGCGGCGTCGTAGCCGGCGTGCAGGCGCCGCTCGGCGGCGGAGCTGGCCCTGCTCCGCAGGCGGGGACCGCCGAGGGCGTCCTGCGCCTGGTCCAGCGCGGCGGTCAGCGCGGTCCGGCGGGCGGTGGCCCGCTCGGTCCCGGCAGCCTCCAGCAGGGTGGCGATCGCCTCGTACACCGCGGCGACGGCGGCGCGCTCGGCCGCCGCGGCCCGCCGGTCGCGGGTGGCGGCGCGCAGCCCGGACGGACGGAACACCGACCGCAGCGCCAGCAGCCAGCCCGCGCCGATCAGGAAGCACAGGGCCCGTTCGCCGGCGGGTGCGGGCAGCGGGGCGCCGGCACCGACCGCGCACAGCACCAGGAACTGGGTCCCGGCCGCGGAGGCCACCGGTCCGGCCGCGCTGACCGCGCCGGCCACCAGTCCGAGCAGCGCCAGGAGCAGGGGCAGCACGACCGGTCCCGCGCCGTCCCCCGCGAGGGTGCCGGCCGCCAGCCCGGCCGCTCCGGCCACCGCGGGCGTGCCCAGCCGGTGCACGGACGCCCGGCGGCCTCCGGGCCGGTCGTTGATCGTCGCGAACATGGCTCCCAGCGCCGCCGCGATCCCGGCGGGCGGCCGGTCGGCGAGCAGCGCGGCGGCGAGCAGCGGGCCCGCCGCGCAGGCTCCCCGGGCCACGGCGCCCCACGGCACGGGTTCCCTCCGGGCCGACAGCGCGTGCGCGAGCCACGGAGGAAGGGAGGGGCGGCGGGGGCGTGCGGACACGGAGACTCCCGTCAGGTGCGGTGGGGTCTTCGGGCAGCGGCGGCCGAACGGGACGGAACTCACCGTACCGAGGCCACGCGAACCCGTGAGGACAGCGGTGTTGCGGGCAGGTGACGTGCCCCTCCGCGGGCGAGCGGTGCGGCGGAAACCGGATGCGGCCGGGTCCGGCGGCCCCCCATGATCGGTCGTGCTCCGCGCCTGTACGCCGGAGCGGACCTGAGACCTCTGGAGACCGCATGATCGAACGCGTCGTGACCGCCCCGGGGCTCTGCCCCCCGCCCTCCTACTCCCACGTGTCCGTGGTGGAGGCCGGGACCCGGCTCGCCTTCCTCGCGGGGACGGTGCCGCTGGACGCCGCGGGGAGGCTCGTCGGGGAGGCGGACCCGGTGCGGCAGGCGGAGCAGACCGTCGCCAACCTGCGGCGGCAGCTGGCCGCGGTGGGCAGCGGGCCCGCGCACGTGGTGCGGACGGAGGTGTACGTGGTGAGCGACGACCCGGCCGTGCTGGGGCGGGTCTGGGAGGTCGTGACCGCCTCCGGGCTGGCGGCCGGACCGCACTCGTCGACCCTGCTCGGGGTCGCCTGCCTCGGGTACGCGGGGCAGCTGGTGGAGATCACCGCGACGGCGGTGGTGCCGGAGGTGGTGCTCCGGCGGGCCGTCGCCGCCGACGCCGGGCCCGCCGCCGAGGTGTACCTGCGCTCCTACGACGCGGCGCTGCCGACCGTGAGCCGGGCGCACGGCGACGACGAGGTCCGGGAGTGGTTCCGGGAGGTGGTGGTGCCGTCGCGGGAGACCTGGGTCGCGGAGTCCGGCGGGGAGACGGTCGGCCTGATGGTCCTCGGGGACGAGGAGCTGTCCCAGCTCTACCTCCACCCCGACTGGCGGGGCCGAGGCCTGGGCGACCGGTTCGTGGCGCTGGCGAAGGAGCGGCGGCCCGGCGGGCTGTTCCTGTGGGCCTTCCAGGTCAACGGGCCCGCCGCGCGGTTCTACGAACGGCACGGGTTCGTGGCGCGGGAGCGGACGGACGGCTCCGGCAACGAGGAACGCGAGCCGGACGTGCGGTACGCCTGGAGTCCCGGGCACCGGCCGGGGACACCGGGTCCGTCCGCTCCCTCGGCCGCCGTGGTGGGGTGACACGGCCTCGGCGAACGGCGCGGCGGACCGCCGGGCCGGGCCGCCCCGTGGCGGCGGCGCCCACAGCTACAGCCCCGCGGCCTCGGCGGCCTCGGTGAGGACCTCGCGGAGCATCGCGGGCGTCAGCTTTCCGGTGAAGACGTTGCGCTGGCTGACGTGGAAGCAGCCGAGGAGGGTCAGCGGGGTCCGTCCGGGCTCGGCGGGCTCCAGGCGGACCCGCGTCCCGTGGGCGAACGCGGGGCGGGGGCGCGGGACCGTCCAGCCCGCCTCCGCCAGGGCCGGCAGCGCGGCCTGCCAGCCGAAGGCGCCGAGGACCACCACCGCCCGCAGGGTGGGGCGCAGCAGCGAGAGTTCCCGCACCAGCCAGGTCCGGCAGGTGTCGCGTTCCAGCGGGGTGGGCCGGTTCTCCGGCGGCGCGCAGTGCACGGGCGCGGTCACCCGCACGCCGTACAGTTCCAGGCCGTCGCCCAGGTGCGTGGAGACCGGCTGGGAGGCGAGCCCCACCTCGTGCAGCGCGGCGTAGAGCACGTCGCCGGAGCGGTCGCCGGTGAACATCCGGCCGGTACGGTTGCCGCCGTGCGCGGCGGGGGCCAGGCCGATCACCGCGAGCCGCGCGTCCGGCGGCCCGAAACCGGGGACCGGCCGCCCCCAGTACTCCTGGTCGGCGAAGGCCGCACGCTTGACGCGGGCGACCTCCTCCCGCCAGGCGACCAGCCGCGGGCAGGCCCGGCACTCGCTGATCCGCCGGTCCAGCAGGTCGAGGTCGTGATCCATACGGTCCCAGCCTAGGGCCTGTCCGGCCGGAACTGTCCGGCCGGGACTGTCAGGCCGCGCCCCTCACGCGGAGCCCGTCAGGTGATCGCCGCGCCCAGCGCCAGGAACAGGCAGACGAGGATGAACAGCAGGCCCAGCAGCGGCAGCACGAACCGGATGTAGCGGTTGTAGCCCACCTTGGCCAAGGCGCAGCCGCCCATGACGACCGCGCTGGTCGGCACCCAGAGGTTCATGATCCCGCTGGACGCCTGCCACGCGGTGACGGCCACCGCCCGGGAGACGCCCGCGAAGTCGGCCAGCGGGGCGATGATCGGCATCGCCAGCGTCGCGTGCCCCGAGGTGGACGGGATCAGGAAGGCCAGCGGCAGGTTCACCACGAACACCAGGATGGCGAAGATCCCCGACGAGGTGCCCTGCACCACCCCCTCGACGCCGTGCAGCACGGTGTCGGTGATCCGCGCGTTGTTCATGATCACGGTGACCCCGCGGGCCAGCACCACCACCAGCGCGGGGGCGATGAAGTCCGCCGCGCCCCGCACCACGGTGTCGCTGACCTTCCGCTCGCCCATCCGGGCGATCACCCCCACCAGCACCGCCGCCACCAGGAACATCGCGGCGAGCTGCGGGAAGTACCAGCCCAGCTCGAAGCCGTAGGGCTCGGCGTCGGCGTCGCCGGTGAGCGCGGCGGACCAGGGAACCACCGCGAAGATCATGAACGCGAAGACCAGCACCATGGTGGCCAGCACCGCCCGCTCCGTGCCCCCCAGCGGCGGCACCTCCCGCCGGGCCTCGGCGGCCGGTTCCCGGTCCCCGGGCAGGAACCCGGAGAGCGACCGCTCCGGGTTCCTCCGCACCCGGCGGGCGTAGAGCAGGACGTGCCCGACGGTCACGGCGGTGAGCGTCAGCCACATCACGAAGCGCAGCACGATCCCGTCGCCGAGGGAGATCCCGGCGGCCGAGGACGCCACCCCGGTGGCGAACGGGTTCACCGTGGACGTCAGCACGCCGACGCCCGCGCCGAGGACGGTCACCCCGAGCGCGGTCATCCGGTCGTAGCCCAGCGCCAGCATCAGCGGCACGACCAGCCCGTAGAACCCGAGGGTCTCCTCGGCGAACCCGGACACCGTGCCGAGCACCGCGAAGACCAGCATGATCGCCACGACCAGCAGCGCACTGCGGTTCCGCAGCCGGTGGGCCAGCCGCTCGATGCCGCGGTCGAGGGCGCCGGTCGCGAACACCATGGTGATGAACGCGCCGATGGCCAGGACGTACAGGAAGACGCCGGCCGCGCCGTACAGCTCGCCCGCCAGGTCCGGGCCGACCGTCCCGTTCTCGTCCCGGACGCCGTACAGGCCGTTCACCGGGGCCAGGAACAGGTCGTTCAGCCGCTCGAGGAAGCTCAGCCCGGAGTCGACCCGGTGGTAGGTGCCCTGCACCGGCGCGCCGTCCTCGTCGCGGTCGTAGACGCCGGCCGGGACGACGAAGGCCAGCAGCCAGACCGCCACGGTGACGAGCGCCAGCACGGTGAGCGCGCTGGGGAACACGAACCTGCGCCGGGGCCGCTGCTCGGCGTCCGCCCGCGACGGCGGTACGGCACTGCTCATGGGCCGGCTGCTCCCCTCTGGCGTCGCTCGCGCCCACCCAGCCTGGAACCGGGCGGCGCCGGACGCACTCCGGGATGGTCCGTTCAGCGGCGGGGCTTCCGGCCGCCCCGTGGGCCGGGCCCGCGCAGTAGAGTCGACCGCATGAGTGAGAGCGTTCGGGTGGACGTCTGGATCTGGTCCGTGCGGCTGGTCAAGACCCGCTCGCTGGCGGCCGCGGCCTGCCGGGGCGGTCATGTCCGGGTGAACGGGGAGCGGGTCAAGCCCGCCCACGCGCTGAGGACCGGCGACGAGGTCCGGGTGCGGCACGAGGGCCGGGAACGGGTCGTCGTGGCCAAGCAGCTGATCCGCAAGCGGGTCGGCGCGCCCGCCGCCGTCGAGTGCTACGTGGACAACAGCCCGCCGCCCCCGCCGCGCGAGGCGGTCGCGCCGGCCGGGATCCGCGACCGCGGGGCGGGCCGGCCCACCAAGCGGGACCGACGTGAGATGGACCGGCTGCGCGGCCTGGAGGCCTCCCGCCGGGCCGCCGCGGCCGCCGAGCCGCGGGCCTGACGTCCGTCGCGACAGCCCGTCCGGGAGGGTGGTGCGGAGGATGCGCCGTTCGGGAGACGAGCCGGTGCACGCCCGCAGCGCGCTGCGGCTGCGGTTGTGGCTCAGCCTGTGGGGCCTGGTCGCCTCGGTGGCCGGCGTGGTGCTCTTCGCGCTCGGCGGGCACCCCGGCTGGGCGCTGATCTGCGGGGCGGCTCTCGTGGTGGTCCTGGCCGACCTGGCGATGGTGATCCGACACCTCCGCCAGGGCCCCCACTACCAGCCGGGCCCGGACGTCCCGCCGTACCACTATCCCGACTAGGGCCTGTCCGGCGGGTCAGTCGGCCGGGCCGTCGCCCGGCCCGTCGGCCGGCGGGTCGAAGCGGGCGGCGCTCACGAAGTCCGGACGCGGGTCCAGCGCGGCCGCCAGCCGGAAGTGCCGCCGCGCCTGGTCGTGGCGTCCCTGCCGCTCGTAGGTCCGCCCCAGCGCGAAGTGCGCGTAGGCGTTGTCCGGTTCGCGCTCCAGCACGACGGTGAACTCCAGCTCGGCCGGCCTGAGCTGCGCCGCGGCGAAGAACGCCCGGGCCCGCAGCAGCCGCGCGGCCGTGTTCTCCGGGTGGGCGGCGATCACCGCGTCGAGCAGTTTCACCGCGCCCCTCGGGTCCCGCGCCGCGAGCAACTGCTCGGCGGCTCGGAAGTCGATGACGTGCGTCTCCGGGGTCCTCCCGGACGCGCCACTGGTGTCGGGCACGTCTGCCCTCCTTCTCTCGGTGAGCAGCCTTCCCTCGGCGGACCGCTTCAACGCGCCGGCGCGTGGCGCTATTCCGCCGGGCGGGCGCGGCGGGCGAGTTCCTCCCACACCTCGGCCACGCGCCGCCTGAGCTGCTCCAGCGGCACGTCGTTGTCGATGACGACGTCCGCGATCTTCAGCCGCTCCTCGCGGGTGGCCTGCGCGGCCATCCGGGCCCGGGCGTCCTCCTCGCTCATACCGCGCAGCCGCGTGAGCCGGTCCAGCTGGGTTCCGGGGCTCGCGTCGACCACCACCACCAGGTCGTAGAGGGGCGCCAGCCCGTTCTCGGTGAGCAGCGGCACGTCGTGGACCACCACGGCGTCGGCCGGGGCGGCGGCCTCCAGGGCGCGGCTGCGCTCCCCCACCAGCGGGTGCACGATCGCGTTGAGCACCGCCCGCTTCTCCGGGTCGGCGAAGACGATCGCGCCCAGCTTCGGCCGGTCCAGGCTGCCGTCCTCGGCCAGCACCTCGGGCCCGAACGCCTCCACCACGGCGGCGAGCCCCGGCGTGCCGGGGTCCACGACCTCCCGTGCGATGCGGTCCGCGTCGATCAGCACCGCCCCGTGCTCCACGAGCAGCCGGGACACCTCGCTCTTGCCGGCGCCGATTCCGCCGGTCAGCCCCACAGTCAGCATGGCCGCAGCCTAGTGCGCGGCCCCGGCCGCCCCGACGGGGGCCACCCCGCCCGGCGCCGCGTCCGCCGCCGCGGGCCCGGCGGCCCGAGGGAGGGGGGTGCGGCGGCGGCCCGGGCGGGAACAGCGGGGGTCAGCCCTCGCCGCCCTCCCGTTCGGCCAGGAAGCGCTCGAACTCCCGCCCGAGTTCCTCGGCGGACGGCAGGTCGGCCGGGTCGGCGAGCAGGTTGCCGCGGGTCTCCGCGCCGGCCGCCGCGTCGTACTGGTGCTCCAGGCCCTGGACCAGGGCGACCAGTTCCTCGTCCCCCTCCCGGATCTGCCGTTCGATCTCGCTCTGGGTGCGCTGGGCGTCGGTGCGCAGCGAGTGCGTGACGGCCGGCAGCACCAGGCCGGTGGCGGAGGTGACCGCCTCCAGGACGGTGAGCGCGGCGTCGGGGTAGCGGGAGCGGGCCAGGTAGTGCGGGACGTGCGCGGCGACGCCGAGGGTGTCGTGCCCGGCCTGGGTCAGCCGGTACTCGACCAGGGCGGCGGCGCTGCCGGGCACCTGCGCCTCCTCGAACGGGCTGCGCGGCGCGGGCACCAGGTCGGCGCGGCTGCCGTGCGGGGTGAGGCCGACCGGGCGGGTGTGCGGGACGCCCATGGGGATGCCGTGGAAGTTGACGCTGAGCCGCACCCGGAGGCGCTCCACGATCTCCCGCACGGCGGCCGCGAAGCGCTCCCACTCGACGTCCGGCTCGGGACCGGACAGCAGCAGGAACGGGGCGCCGGTGGAGTCCTGGAGGAGCCGGAGCTCCAGTTTGGGCTCGTCGTAGGCCGACCAGTGGTCCCGCTGGAAGGTCAGCAGGGGACGACGTGCCCGGTAGTCCACGAGGCGGTCGTGGTCGAACCGGGCGACGACCTGGTGGGGCAGTGTGTCGAGCAGGCGGTCGACGACCTGGTCGCCGGTGTCGCCCGCGTCGATGTATCCGTCGAAGTGGTAGAGCATGACCAGGCCGGCCGACTCCTGCGCCAGCGCCGTCTCGGCGACGGCCAGACCGTTCGGCTCCCATGCGTACAAACCCTGCGGATCAAGCACTGTGGCGGTCCTCCTGTCTTTCCTGATGACAGAACGTGTCCGGGGGCGCGCTCATTCCCGCGCCCCCGGACCGAGGACCCGTCAGGGGGCGCGGCCCGCGGCGGACTCCGCCGTCAGCCGGCCAGCACCCGCCGGTGCAGTTCGGTGACGACCTTGCGGGCCGAGGAGATGGCGCCGTGCTGCCAGGCGTCGAGGTGGCTGAGGTGGTCGCCGGCGAAGTAGACGTTGCCCTGCGCCTGGTTCAGCGGCGCGAAGGCGGGGGCGTCGGGGCCGCCGGACATCGAGTGCCAGGCGCCCTCGAGGTGGGGGACCAGCTTCCACTGGTGGGAGAAGGCGGCCGCGAGCTCGGTGCGGTACTTGTCGCCATGGATCTTCACGCCCTGGGCGACGGCCCGCTCGGTGCGCTGGGCCGGGGTGAGCGCCGAGTAGGCGTCGGCGTTGGCGCCGGTGTTGTAGTAGCCGATGATCAGGCCGCGCCGGCCGAGGTGTCCGTGGGACGGGTACCAGATGTGGCTGAGGTCGAGATCGGTCTCGGTGATGCCGCCGAAGATCTTGAAGTCCTTCTCCCACCATCGGCTGCGGTACTCCAGTCCGATCTTGCCGGCGGAGGACGCCCGCACCGCCTGGAGCGCGGTCTGGACGGACTGCCCCAGGTTGTGGGGGGTGCGGGCGAGGATCCAGGGAGCGAGGGTGGCGATGCAGTAGTCGGCCTTCAGGACGTGCGGCCGGCCGTTCCTCGTGTAGGTGACCTCGACGCCCTCCGAGGTGTTCCGCATGCCGGTGACGGGGGCGCCGGTGCGGATCCTGTCGTGGCCGACGGCCCGGGCGAACGCCCTGGGTATCGCGTCCATGCCGCCGACCGGCTGGAACATCAGCATGGCCTGGTCGTAGCCGAGCTCGAAGGAGAAGTACCGGCCGACGTTGGAGGAGAACACCTCGGAGAGCGAGGGCACGCCGCCGAGGACCTCGCCGGGGGTGCCGGAGGCCCCGGGGTCGATGCTCATGCCGCGGCGCTCGGTGCCCGTGTAGGTGAGGTCGGCGCCGAGCGACCCGTAGCCGCGCAGGAAGGTCAGCAGCCGTTCCTTGTCGTCGGCGGTGAGCTCCGCGTCCAGGGCGCCGGCGTTGGTGGCCTTGGCGAGGAGCTCGGAGACGTACCCGTAGACGTCGGCCTTGGCGGTGCGGTACTGGACGGGGGCCTTCATCCCGGAGCGCTCGTTGTAGATCAGGGCACCGGCGTTGCTGTTGGCGAAGACCTCGATCTCCACGCCGAGTTCGCGGCAGTAGTCGAGGGTGTTCATCCACTGCGCCAGGCGGCCGGGGCCGGCGTTCATGTACTGGCCCTCGCTGAACCGGGCGGTCTGGCGGACGCCGTTGACGTCGGTGAGGGTGTCCCCGCCGCGGACCGTCAGGTTGCGGCCGCCGACCTCGTCGCGGGCCTCCAGGACCACGCAGTCGTATCCGGCCTTGCCGAGCTCGTAGGCGGCGGTCAGGCCGGCGATGCCGGCCCCGATGATCACGATTCTGGCGGGCTTCCCGGAACGGCCCTGCAGGGTGAAGTCGCCCTTGGACGGCGGCCGGAACGGGGCCTCCTTCTCGGCGGCGTAGGCCGCGGTGGGAGCCAGCCCGAGGGCGCCCATGGTGGCGAGCATCGCGCCGGCCCCTCCGCTGATCCCCACGGCCTGGAGGAAGCTGCGGCGGCTGGTGCCCGAGCCCGGCTGCGTCTGTGTCACGGGGGATCCCCTCTCGTCGACGATCTTGATCGACTCGGATCCTCACAGCGGCACGTTACGCCTCGTCAGTCATGGACATGTCTCGCCGGTTTCCCGCGGTTACGTTTCCCGCACGGCCGTGCGGGGTGGGGCCGGGGGCGCGCTCGCCTGCGCTTTTTCGCCGGACGCTGCCCGCTCGCGGCCCGCTCGCGGCGGGGCCGGTGCGCGCGGTGTGCGTGCGGCCCACGCGGCCGCACGTGACCCGCACGCGGAAAGGCCCCGCCCACCCCGGGAGGGGGTGGACGGGGCCTTCCTCAGGCTCGCGTCAGTTCACGCGGAACGCGTTCAGCTCTGGCCGCCGGCCAGCTTCTCGCGCAGCGCGGCCAGCGCCTCGTCCGAAGCCAGCGCACCGGAGGTGTCGCCGCCCTCGGAGGAGTACGAACCGCCACCGGTCGGGGCCGGAGCGGCCTCGCCACCCTCGGCCGCGGCCTTCTCGTCCGCCTCGCGGGACTTGATGACCTGGGCCTGGTGCTGCTCGAAGCGGGTCTGCGCCTCGGCGTACTGGCGCTCCCACTCCTCGCGCTGCTTCTCGTAGCCCTCGAGCCAGTCGTTGGTCTCGGGGTCGAAGCCCTCGGGGTAGATGTAGTTGCCCTGGTCGTCGTAGGACGCGGCCATGCCGTACAGGGTCGGGTCGAACTCGACCGCCGACGGGTCGGCACCGAAGGCCTCGTTGGCCTGCTTCAGCGAGAGGCTGATGCGGCGACGCTCGAGGTCGATGTCGATGACCTTGACGAAGATCTCGTCGTTGACCTGGACGACCTGCTCCGGGATCTCCACGTGGCGCTCGGCCAGCTCGGAGATGTGGACCAGGCCCTCGATGCCCTCGTCCACGCGGACGAACGCACCGAACGGAACCAGCTTGGTGACCTTACCCGGGACGACCTGACCGATCTGGTGGGTCCGGGCGAACTGCTGCCACGGGTCCTCCTGCGTCGCCTTCAGCGACAGGGAGACACGCTCGCGGTCCATGTCGACGTCGAGGACCTCGACGGTGACTTCCTGGCCGACCTCGACAACCTCGGACGGGTGGTCGATGTGCTTCCAGGAGAGCTCGGAGACGTGGACCAGACCGTCGACGCCACCCAGGTCCACAAAGGCACCGAAGTTGACGATCGAGGAGACCACGCCGGAGCGGACCTGACCCTTCTGGAGGGTCGTGAGGAAGGTCTGGCGGACCTCGGACTGGGTCTGCTCGAGCCAGGCACGGCGGGACAGGACCACGTTGTTGCGGTTCTTGTCCAGCTCGATGATCTTGGCCTCGAGCTCCTTGCCCACGTAGGGCTGGAGGTCGCGGACGCGGCGCATCTCGACCAGGGAGGCCGGGAGGAAGCCACGGAGACCGATGTCGAGGATGAGACCACCCTTGACGACCTCGATGACGGTACCGGTGACGATCCCGTCCTCTTCCTTGATCTTCTCGATGGTGCCCCAGGCACGCTCGTACTGGGCGCGCTTCTTCGAGAGGATCAGGCGGCCTTCCTTGTCCTCCTTCTGGAGGACCAGGGCCTCGATCTCGTCGCCGACGGCCACGACCTCGTTGGGGTCGACGTCGTGCTTGATCGAGAGCTCGCGGCTCGGGATGACACCTTCGGTCTTGTAACCGATGTCGAGCAGGACCTCGTCCCGGTCGACCTTCACGATGACGCCGTCGACGATGTCGCCGTCGTTGAAGTACTTGATCGTCTCGTCGATCGCGGCGAGGAAGGCTTCCTCGTTACCGATGTCGTTGACCGCTACCTGCGGCGTGGTGGCGGTGGTCTCGGTGCTGCTCGTCATGTGGGAAAGGGCTCCGGTACGGACATTGAAGTCGTAGGTACTGCTTACGCCGGGAGCCCGTTTCGCTCTGATGAAGCCGGACAGCCAAGGAAGCGCCACTTTTCCAAGGGGCGCCTCGACAACCGAGGGGACATACAACAGATGCGAGCGCGACCTGCTACGTCTGAGGTGCGCAGGCCCGCAGCGCAACTTGTAGCATACGGGGGCTGCCGGGCAGGGTCAATGCGCGAAGCGCGCAGCACGGGCGAAATGCCACAATCCCGGCAGAAATTCCGTCGTGCGAGGTCGTCGCCGTGAACACGCGGCACTCGTCGGCAGGCGTCTGTGAAGGACTCCTGGAGCCGGTGCGGACGACACGCGGACGGTCCGAAGATTAGCGGTGAGGAGCCGGTCATCCAAGAGTCCAACGGTTTTCACGCGGCCACGGATCCGGCCCTGACGCTCGCGGCGGACGGGGGCCGGGGGCCCGCCGGGACGGCCGGGGCCGCCGGGGTCGACGCGGCGGACGGGGCGGACGACGCGGAGGCCACCCGCCGCGAGGCCTCCGACGCGGAGAGCTCCCGGGCGAACCGCGGCTGGTGGGACCGCAACGCCGACGAGTACCAGACCGAGCACGGCGACTTCCTCGGTGACGACCGCTTCGTCTGGGGCCCCGAGGGCCTGGACGAGGAGGACGCGCGCCTCCTCGGCCCGGCCGGCGCGCTCGAGGGCCGTGACGTGCTGGAGATCGGCGCCGGCGCCGCGCAGTGCTCCCGGTGGCTGGCGGCGCAGGGAGCCCGGCCGGTCGCCCTCGACCTCTCGCACCGCCAGCTCCAGCACGCCCTGCGGATCGGGGCCCCTTTCCCCCTGGTCGAGGCGGACGCCTCCGTCCTCCCCTTCGCCGACGGCTCCTTCGACCTGGCCTGCTCCGCCTACGGCGCGCTCCCCTTCGTCGCCGACCCGGGCCGGGTCCTGCACGAGGTGCGCCGGGTGCTGCGGCCCGGCGGGCGGTTCGTCTTCTCGGTGACCCACCCCATCCGGTGGGCGTTCCCCGACGAGCCCGGCCCGGAGGGGCTGAGCGTGGCCTCCTCCTACTTCGACCGGACGCCCTACGTCGAACAGGACGAGCGGGGCCACGCCGTCTACGTGGAGCACCACCGGACCGTCGGCGACCGCGTGCGCGACGTGGTGGGCGCCGGGTTCCGGCTCACCGACCTGGTCGAGCCGGAGTGGCCGGTGTGGAACGACGCCGAGTGGGGCGGCTGGTCGCCGCTGCGGGGCGGTCTGATCCCGGGCACGGCGATCTTCGTCTGCGACCGGGACTGACCCGCGGGACCGACCTGCGGCACCGGCACGGCACCGGCCCACGGATCACGCGCCACAGGTCACGGATCACGGGTCACGGCACCGGCCCGTGGCCCGTCCGGGCCCGCTGGGAGACTGGGCGGGTGATGCGTGATGCGTGATGCCGCCCGGGATCTGCCCGTCCGTTCCGCCCTGCCCCGGCTGGAGGAGGCGCTCGCCGGCCACGGCGCGGCCGTCCTGTCCGCGCCGCCCGGCACGGGCAAGACCACCCTGGTCCCCCTCGCCCTCGCCGGCCTGACCGACGACGGCTCGGCGGGCGGCCGGGTGGTGGTCGCCGAGCCGCGCCGGATCGCGGCCCGCGCCGCGGCCCGGCGGATGGCCTGGCTGCTCGGCGAGGAGGTGGGCGGCACGGTGGGCTACACGGTCCGCGGCGACCGCGCCGTCTCCGCCCGCACCCGTGTCGAGGTGGTCACCACCGGCGTGCTCCTCCAGCGCCTGCAGCGGGACCAGGAGCTGACCGGCGTGGACACCGTCGTCCTGGACGAGTGCCACGAGCGCCACCTGGACGCCGACACCTCGGCGGCCTTCCTGCTGGACGTGCGGGAGACCCTCCGCCCCGAACTGCGGCTGGTCGCCGCCTCGGCCACCACCGACACGGAGGGCTGGGCGAGGCTGCTCGGCGACGCGCCCGTGGTGGGGGCGCACGGCACGGCGCACCCCGTGGAGACGGTGTGGGCTCCCCCGCCGCGTCCGGTGCGCCCGCCGCACGGCACCCGCGTCGATCCGGCGCTGCTCTCCCACGTCGCCTCCGTGGTGCGCCGCGCGCTGGCGGAGCGGGAGGGCGACGTCCTGTGCTTCCTGCCCGGCGTCGGGGAGATCGCCCGCGTCGCGGGGGCCCTCGGCGACCTGCCCGCCGGCGGGGTGGACGTCCTCCAGGTGCACGGCCGCGCTCCCGCCGCCGTCCAGGACGCCGTGCTGACTCCGGCCGGCCGCCGCCGGGTGGTGCTGGCCACCTCGGTGGCCGAGTCCTCCCTCACCGTTCCGGGCGTCCGCGTGGTGGTGGACTCCGGGCTGGCCCGCGAGCCCCGCGTCGACCATGCCCGCGGGCTCGGTTCGCTGACCACCGTGCGCGCCTCGCGGGCCGCCGGGCGGCAGCGCGCGGGCCGGGCGGGGCGTGAGGCCCCGGGCGCCGTCTACCGCTGCTGGAGCGAGGCGGAGGACGTCCGGCTGCCGGCCTTCCCGGCTCCGGAGATCCAGGTCGCCGACCTCACCGCGTTCGCCCTGCAGACCGCCTGCTGGGGCGACCCGGACGCCTCGGGCCTGGCCCTGCTGGACGCGCCGCCCGCCGGGGCGATGGCCGCCGCCCGGTCGGTGCTGACCGCGGTCGGCGCGGTCGGCGAGGACGGCAGGGCCACCGGCCGCGGCGTGCGTCTGGCCCGGCTGGGGCTGCATCCGCGGCTGGGCCGTGCGCTGCTCGACGCGGCGCCGCTGGTCGGCGCGGGTACGGCCGCCGAGGTGGTCGCGCTCCTCGGTGAGGAGGTGCCGCGCTCCTACGGCGACGATCTCGCCGCCGCCTGGCGGACGGCTCGCGCGGGCGGTGACGCCTATGCCTCGCGGTGGCGCGCCGAGGCCCGTCGGCTGCGGTCCCTGGCCGGGGACGCCAAGGGCTCCGGGGACGCCGGGAACGCCAGGAACGCCAGGAACGCGGAGGGTTTCGAGGGCTTCGGGGGCTCCGGGCAGGCTGGGGTCGCCGGGGCGGCGAACGGGGCGGGGAACGGGTCGCCGGTCCGCGCCGACGGCGCCTTCGGCGACCGGGCGGCCGGCGTGGTGGCCGCGTTGGCCTTCCCGGAACGGGTGGGGCGGGTGGAGGGCGGTTCCTGCCTGATGGCCGGCGGCACGCGGGCCCAGGTGCCGGAGGGTTCGCCGCTGCGGGCCGGGGCCTGGCTGGCCGTGGCGGTGGCCGACCGGCCGGCGGGGCAGGGGCACGCCCGGATCCGGCTGGCCGCGGTGGTCGACGAGGAGACCGCCCGGCAGGCGGCCGCCCCGCTGCACGCGGAGGGCGAGGAGGTCCGCTGGGCGGGCGGCGACGTGGTGGCTCGCCGGGTGGAACGGCTGGGCGCGGTCGAGCTGACGGTCCGGCCGCTGCGGGACGCCGCCCCGGCGAGGATCCGCGCGGCGCTGCTCGACGGCCTGCGCGCGGAGGGCCTCGGGCTGCTCCGCTGGACCGAGGACGCCCGGGTGCTGCGGCAGCGGCTGGCGTTCCTGCGCGGTCACCTGGGCGGCCCTTGGCCCGACGTGTCCGACGAGGCGCTGCTGGAGCGGGCGGACGAGTGGCTGGAGCCCGAGCTGGGGCGGGCCCGGCGCCGGGCCGACCTGGGACGGATCGACGCGGGGCAGGCGCTCTCCCGGCTGCTGCCGTGGGCGACGGGCGAGGCCGCGCGGCTGGACGAACTGGCGCCGGAGCGGCTGGAGGTGCCGTCCGGGTCGCGGATCCGGGTCGACTACGGCGATCCGCGGCAGCCGGTGCTGGCGGTCAAGCTCCAGGAGATGTTCGGGTCGGCCGTGTCCCCCACCGTGGCGGGCGTGCCGGTGCTCGTCCACCTGCTGTCCCCGGCCGGGCGGCCCGCCGCCGTCACCGCCGACCTCGCCTCGTTCTGGCGGGACGGCTACCGCGGGGTGCGGGCGGAACTGCGCGGACGCTACCCCAAGCACCCGTGGCCGGAGGATCCCTCCACCGCGCCGCCCACCCGGCACACCAACGCCCGGCTGCGGCGCGAGGGCGGCCGCGACGGCGGCTGAGGCTGCCGCCGAACCGCGAGGGCCGGGGCCCCTTGGAGGGGCCCCGGCCCTGGCGCCGGTTCTTCGCTCGTCGCCTGATCAGGCGGTGCCGGCGACCTCGCCGGTGGAACCGCTCGCAGCGGCCTCCACGGTCAGCTCCACGATCTCCTTGCCGCCGCCCGGTGTCGTCACCAGCAGCAGGTAGGTCCCGGCGGTGTCGCCGGCGAACAGCGGCGGCAGTTCCAGCACGCCGTCGTCGCCGGCGGTCACCTGGATCTTCCGGAGCGGCTCGCCCTCGGGGTCCTTGAAGTAGGGCCCCTTGTCGTTCGGGTCGAGGTCGGCCTCCGCCTTGATCAGGGTGACGGTGGCGCCGACCTTGGCGGCGGGTCCTCCGTCGCGGGTGGCGGTGAGCGTGATCGCCTCGTCGAACTGCTCGCCGACGGCGCACACCAGCGGCTCGCTCCCCACCAGACGGACCTCGTCCGCGGTGCGCACGGTCACCATGGCGTTCCACACGACGGCCGTCAGGTCGCGGCCGGCGAGGGTGGCCCGGACCGAGAACGTCCCGGCCTTCTCCCCCGCCACGAGCGCGGGCGCGGTGGCGACGCCGCGGCTGTCGGTCTGCACGGTGGCGACGCTCTCGCCGCCCGCGAAGACCGTGTCGGTGTCGCCGACGATGGTGAAGCGGATCCGCACCTTGCCCACGCCGACGCCCGCGGCGGTCTCCGCCCGGGCCGCGATCTCCTCGTCGAACGTCGTTCCGGCCGTCGTGCTGAGCGAGGCGGCCGTGGCGTGCCTCAGGTGGCGCACGGAGTCGGTGGGCGTCGCCTCGCCCGGCGGAGTGGGCTCCGGGGACGGCTCCTGGGTCGACGGAGGCGTGGTGGAACCCCCGCCGCCTCCACCGCCGCCGGGTGCCGTGGAGCCGCCGCCCCCCGCGTTGCCGCCGCCGGCCGGCGGCGTGAAGGGCGGCGCCGACGGCGAGTTGGGGGTGATGAGACCGGGCTTGTTGCGGTTGACCGGCAGGGTGCCCGTGCCGTCGGGGATCTCGTGGGTGCCCTTGCGGTAGAAGTCCAGCCAGCGCAGCACCGTGTTCAGGTACTCGCGGGAGTTGTTGTAGCTGAGGACGGCCCGCTCGAGGTCCTGCGCGTCGGAGAGGTCCCAGTTGTAGCGGCACAGGTAGTGCCCGGCGGCCAGGGTGGCGTCGTAGATGTTGTTGGGGTCCTTGTCCCCGTCCCCGTTGCCGTCCTGGCCGGCCCAGGCCCAGGTCGACGGGATGAACTGCATGGGGCCGACGGCGCGGTCGTAGGTCGTGTCGCCGTCGAAGGCGCCGTTGTCTGTGTCGCTGATGTGCGCGAAGCCCTTGCCGTTGAGCTCCGGGCCGCGGATGGTCTTGGTGGTGACGCCCTCGCTGTTCACCTGGCCGCCCCAGGCATGACCCGACTCCACCTTGCCGATGGCGGCGAGGAGTTGCCACGGCAGGTTGCAGCCGGGCTTGGCCTCGCGGAGGGTCGCCTCCGCCTTCTTGTAGGCGTCGAGGACGGTCGCGGGAATGCCCGCCTCGGCGGAACCGCCCTTGCCCGCGGGGGCGGGCGACTTCAGCTCCGGCAGGTCCGTGTAGTACGAGTCGTCGCCCGGGGGCTGCACCGCGTCGGGCATCGGCTGCGAGTCGCCCGTCTCCGACCGCGGTCTCTCGGCCACTCCCGGCGCCTGCGACGCGGTCAGTGCCGCGACCGCGACCGCGGCCACCGCGGTGGTCGCCGCTCCCCTGCGCAGGTGCCTGCCGATATGCGCCGCCATCGAGCCTTCCCCTCCCTGGACGACCGACTGCTGGTCCCTCGTTCCGCTTCGCGGACAGAGTTTCGATACCGCGATACCGCGATCAGGTGACCCTACGACAACTTGCGTCGCGCGCCTACCCGTTCGTGCCCGATTTCAGGTGGTTGGCGATGAGATCGGACCGGCTTCCCGCACGGAATTCGGACGGGAGCGGGGTGGGGAACCGGTTCGGCCAACCGGTACGGCGAACCCGATACGGCGGACCCGGTACGGCGAACCCGGTACGGCGGGGAACCGGCGGGCGGTCGCGGGCGTCCCTCCTCACCACGGGGCGGGGTGTGCCGCACGTACGGCCGCGGGGCTCCGCCCGGTCGCGCGGTGCCGTGCCCTTCGGGGCCGTTCGGATCGTTCGGTTCGTTCGGGATCGTTCGGGATCGGGAGCCGTCTTGCCGTTCACCATCAGCCACGCCGTCGCCGTCCTGCCCGCGATCCGCGGCGACGGCACCGGCCGTGCCGCCGTGCTGGTGCCCGCGGTGCTGGTCGCCGGGTCGCTCGCGCCGGACATGACGTACTACGCGGCGAGCGCGCTGCCCGAGGCGATGGTCTTCGGCGACGTCACCCACTCGTTCGCCGGGGTGCTCACGGTCGACGTGGCGATCGCCTGGCTCCTGGTCGGCGCGTGGCTGCTGCTGCGCGAGCCGCTGGTGGCGCTGCTGCCACGGCGGATCCGCGGACGGGCGGCGACGCTGACCCGCTGCGGCGCGCGCCGGGCTCGGCCGCGGCCGGCCCTGGCCGGGGCCTGGTACCTGTCGGCGGTCCTGGGGGCGCTCACCCACGTGGTGTGGGACGCCTTCACGCACCTGGACCAGTGGGGCATGCGGGTGTTCCCGGCGCTGGGCGAGGAGATCGCCGGGTCGCCGCTGTACTGGTACATGCAGTACGGCGGGTCGGCGGTCGCCGCGGTGGTCATCGTCTGGTTCCTGGCACGCGCGCTGCGGCGGGCCGACGGCGGCGACGGCTCGGGCGCCGGGCACGGCCTGCCGGCGCTGACGCGGCCGGACCGGTGGGCGGCCTGGTCGCTGCTGGCGGTGTGCGCGGCGGTCGCGGCGACGGCGCGGGTGATGCGGTGGTGGGCCCACTGGGGGGCCGTGGCACGGCCCTGGGAGATCATCCCCACGCTCTGCTTCGGAGCGGGCGCGGGTCTCGCCGTGGGACTGCTGCTGTACGGGGCCGGCGTCAGGGTGCTGCGGCGCCCGTCCCGGGACCGGCGTGCGGCGGCCGGGGCGCCGGCGGTGCCGGAGGCGAGGGAAAGCCGGACAGGGGCACGACGGTGACCGCGATCCGTCGGGAGGCGCCCGGGCGGACCAGACGGACCACCAGACCCCAGGTGCGGCGGGCGGCCGTCTGGGCGGGACCCACCGCCAGGGACAGGACGACCACGGGCTGACGTCCGGCCACCGCCTCCCAGAGGTCGCGGGCCTGCCGGCACATCCCCGCCGTCCAGCCGGGACGACGACGGACCGTGCTCGCGGCGGGGGCGACGGGACGCACCGGCGGGCGCAGCGCGGATATGACCGCTTCCGCTCCCACCGGAGGCCGGCCGAGCATGCGTATATCCATGCCCCGCATCCTCGCCCCGGCCCTGCTCCGCGTCGCCCCCACCAGGTCCGCCCGAGTGACACGCACGAGGCAGTACGCCTGCGGGGGGGGGACGCCTGCGGGGGGGTATGCCTGCGGGACGCGCCCACGAGGAGACGCCGGCGGGCTCTCGGCCCCTGCGGGGGCCGACCGCGACCTGCGTACGCGCCGGCTGCGCCCGCCCGTACCGCCCAGCGGCACGCTCGCCCGCAGGAGGTCGGCACACCCAGAAGGCCGACGGCTCCGCCTGCGAGGCCCGGCGGAGCCCACGGGGCGGCCCGCCCGCGGGACCCTGGAGTCCCGGCCCCGGCACGCCGGGGCGGGTGTACTGCAAGCCCGGCGGCCGGGGGAACCTCCACACGCGCTCGCGCGCAACCGCCGAGGCGCAAGAGACGCCGGACACCCTGGAGGCGGCAGGTCGGCAGGTCCCCGGACACCCCAGAAGCCCCAGAAGCCCTGGAGGCCGCGCCCCGGCGGAACGCTCGGGCCTCGCACGGCCCCAAGGGCCTCGCAAGCCCCCGGGCCGCGTGAGCCCCGTGAGCCCCCGCAGGGGGAACCGTTCCGCCCCGGTCGCCCGGGAGGTGGGCCGGTGGCCCCCCGGCGGTGGTGCCGCGGGGGCTCAGTGCGCCGCGGACTCCCAGTCGGGGCCGACGCCGACGGAGACGTCCAGGGGGGCCCGCAGCGTGACCGCCCCCGCCATCTCCCGCCGCACCACTTCCTCCACCGCGTCCCGCTCACCGGGCGCGATCTCCAGCACGATTTCGTCGTGGACCTGGAGCAGTATCCGCGACCCGAGCTCCGCCTCCCGCAGCGCCGCGTCCACCTTCAGCATCGCGATCTTCACGATGTCCGCGGCCGTGCCCTGGATCGGCGCGTTGAGCGCCATCCGCTCGGCCGCCTCCCGTCGCTGCCGGTTGTCGCTGTTCAGGTCCGGCAGGTAGCGCCGGCGTCCGAGGATCGTCTCCGTGTACCCGGTCGCCCGGGCCTCGTCGACCACCCGCCGCAGGTAGTCCCGCACCCCGCCGAACCGCTCGAAGTACGTGTCCATCAGCGCCCGCGCCTCGCCGGCCTCGATGTTCAGCTGCTGCGACAGCCCGAACGCGGACAGACCGTAGGCCAGGCCGTACGACATCGCCTTGATCTTGCGCCGCATCTCGGGGTCGACCTGCGACCGCTCCACCGAGAACACCTGGGAGGCCACCGTGGTGTGCAGGTCCTCGCCGGAGGTGAACGCCTCGATGAGGCCCTCGTCCTCCGACAGGTGGGCCATCACCCGCAGCTCGATCTGGCTGTAGTCCGCCGTCATCAGCGACTCGTAGCCCTCGCCGACCACGAAGCCGCGCCGGATGGCCCGGCCCTCGTCCGTGCGGACCGGGATGTTCTGCAGGTTCGGGTCCGTGGACGACAGGCGGCCGGTGGCCGCGACCGTCTGGTTGAAGGTGGTGTGGATCCGGCCGTCCGTGGAGATCGTCTTGATCAGGCCCTCCACGGTCGTCCGCAGCTTCGCCTGCTCGCGGTGGCGCAGCATGATGACCGGGAGTTCGTTCTCGGTCTGCGCGGCCAGCCAGGCCAGCGCGTCCGCGTCGGTCGTGTAGCCCGTCTTGGTCTTCTTGGTCCTGGGCAGGCCCAGCTCGCCGAAGAGGACCTCCTGGAGCTGCTTGGGGGACCCGAGGTTGAACTCGTGGCCCGCCGCCGCGTGCGCCTCCTGCACGGCCTGCTGGACGGCGCCCGCGAACATCTGCTCCATGTTCCGCAGGTGTTCCCGGTCGGCGGCGATGCCGTGCCGCTCCATCCGCGCCAGCAGCGCGGACGTCGGCAGCTCCATGTCGCGCAGCAGCTCGGCGGCGCCGACCTCGACCAGACGGCCCTCGAAGGCCTCGGCCAGGTCGAGCACGGCGAGGGCCTGGACCATCAGCGCCTCCGCCTCCGCGTCGTCGTCCGCGCCGAACGCGAGCTGCCCGCCGGCCGCCGCGGCCGGGGCCAGCTCACGGCCGAGGTACTCCAGGGACAGCGCGTCCAGGTCGAAGGACCGGCGGCCCGGCTTGACCAGGTAGGCGGCCAGCGCCGTGTCCATGGTGACGCCCGCGACCGTCCAGCCGTGCTCGCCGAAGAGCCGCATCGCGGTCTTCACGTTGTGGAACACCTTGGACCGCGAGTCGTCGGACAGCCAAGCCGCCCACGCCGTCTCGTCCGCCTCGTCGAGCTGCGACGGGTCGAACCAGGCGGCCTTGCCGCCGGCCGCGGCCAGCGCCACCTCGGCCACCGAACCGGCGCCCAGCGCCCACGCGCCGACCGTGGTCACGGCCAGCGGGCCGTCCTGCCCGTGCTCGGCCAGCCAGGGGCCCAGCTCGCCGGTGGACAGCACCGAGCCGTCCAGCTCGACGCCGCTCTGGGCGGCGGGCGAGGGGCCCTCGTCCACCTCGGCGCCCGGGTCCACGCCGAACAGCCGCTCCCGCAGCGAGGGGTTCCGGATCTCCAGCGTGTCCAGGATCATCGCGACCGCCTTGCGGTCGTAGGGGGCCCGCTCCAGCGCGGGCACGCCCGCCGGCAGCTCGACGTCCTTGACCATCTCGGTCAGCCGGCGGTTCAGCTTCACCGACTCCAGGTGGTCGCGGAAGTTCTGCCCGGCCTTGCCCTTGACCTCGTCGGCGCGCTCCACCAGCTCGGCGAACGAACCGAACTGGTTGATCCACTTCGCGGCCGTCTTCTCGCCCACGCCCGGGATGCCCGGCAGGTTGTCCGACGGGTCGCCGCGCAGCGCGGCGAAGTCCGGGTACTGCGCCGGGGTCAGCCCGTACTTCTCGAACACCTTCTCCGGGGTGAACCGGGTCAGCTCCGAGACGCCCTTGGTCGGGTAGAGCACGGTCGTGTGCTCGGACACCAGCTGGAAGGAGTCGCGGTCCCCGGTGACGATCAGGACCTCGAAGCCCTCCGCCTCGGCCTGGGTCGCCAGGGTGGCGATGATGTCGTCGGCCTCGAAGCCGTCCACCGCGAACCGGGGCACGCTCATCGCGTCCAGCAGCTCGCCGATCAGCTCCACCTGGCCCCGGAACTCGTCCGGCGTCTTCGCCCGGTTCGCCTTGTACTCGGTGAACTCCTGGGCACGCCACGTGTTGCGGGAGACGTCGAACGCGACCGCGAAGTGCGTTGGCGCCTCGTCACGCAGCGTGTTCGCCAGCATCGATGCGAAGCCGTAGATCGCGTTGGTCGGCTGTCCCTGCGCCGTCGTGAAGTTCTCCGCGGGCAGCGCGAAGAACGCGCGGTACGCGAGCGAGTGCCCGTCCATGAGCATCAGCCGCGGACGCTCGCCGGGGTTCGTGTCGGTCTTCTTCGATGCTGTATCCACCACGCCCTCGATCCTGCCACGCCCCACGGACAGCCCGCGCCCACCCACAGGCGGCCTTCGCTCCGCACCCTCCCCCGTCACTCCTGGCGGTGATGCCCGGAGCGGGTTCGCGGAAGTTGTCCACAGGTCCCGAGCAGGCTTCTCCACAGCCCTCCCGCACCCCGGCGCCCCCGTGCAAGGATCTTGGACGAACGACGAACGATCACCCCCCACGATCACCGACGCACGCCGTGCGGCATCCCGCACGACGGCCGAACCGACAGCCGAACCGACAGCCGCACCCCCGGTGCAGAAGAAGGTGAGCGCCATGGCGAGCAAGCCCCCCGCCGCCGACCCCGCGCAGGACT
The DNA here is from genome assembly GCF_040643475.1 of Streptomyces sp. NPDC047130. Classification (NCBI taxonomy): domain Bacteria; kingdom Bacillati; phylum Actinomycetota; class Actinomycetes; order Kitasatosporales; family Streptomycetaceae; genus Streptomyces; species Streptomyces sp. NPDC047130. The sequence continues at coordinate 154,187 of NZ_JBEYUK010000015.1, forward strand.
CCCCCCGCGTCACCGAGCCACGGCACGCGGCGGCCGGCCTGCCGGCGCTCGGCCACACCCTGCGCGTCGCCCAGCAGCAGATGGGAGTCCGCAGGACCGCCCTCACGCTGCTCCGCGTCAACCAGAAGGACGGCTTCGACTGCCCCGGCTGCGCCTGGCCCGAGGGCGACAAGCGGCACACCGCGGAGTTCTGCGAGAACGGCGCCAAGGCCGTGGCGGAGGAGGCCACCCTCCGCCGGGTCACGGCCGAGTTCTTCGCCGCGCACCCGGTGGCCGACCTGGCCGGCCGCAGCGGCTACTGGCTCGGCCAGCAGGGCCGCCTCACACAGCCGATGTACCTCGCCGAGGGGGCCACCCACTACGAGCCCGTCGGCTGGGACGAGGCCTTCGACATCGTCGCGGAGGAGATCCACGCCCTCGACTCCCCCGACCAGGCCGTCTTCTACACCTCGGGCCGCACCAGCAACGAGGCCGCCTTCCTCTACCAGCTCCTCGCCCGCGAACTCGGCACCAACAACCTGCCCGACTGCTCCAACATGTGCCACGAGTCGTCGGGGTCCGCCCTGACGGAGACCATCGGCATCGGCAAGGGCAGCGTCCTCCTCGACGACCTGTACCAGGCCGACCTGATCATCGTGGCCGGCCAGAACCCGGGCACCAACCACCCCCGGATGCTCACCGCCCTGGAGAAGGCCAAGGCAGCCGGCGCCCGCGTCATCAGCGTCAACCCGCTGCCCGAGGCGGGGCTCGAACGGTTCAAGAACCCGCAGACCCCCAAGGGCCTCACCACGGGCACGGCCCTCACCGACCTCTTCCTCCAGATCCGCATCGGCGGCGACCAGGCCCTCTTCCGCCTCCTCAACAAGCTGATCCTGGAGACCGAGGGCGCCGTCGACGAGGAGTTCGTCCGCGAACACACCCACGGCTACGAGGAGTTCGCCCGGGCCGCGCGGGACGCCGACTGGGAGGAGACCCTCGCCGCCACCGGTCTCACCCGCGAGGAGATCCGGAAGACGCTCGACATGGTGCTGGCCTCCCGGCGCACCATCGTCTGCTGGGCCATGGGCCTCACCCAGCACAAGCACTCCGTCCCCACCATCCGCGAGGTGGTCAACTTCCTGCTGCTGCGCGGGAACATCGGCCGCCCCGGAGCCGGCGTCTGCCCCGTCCGCGGTCACTCCAACGTCCAGGGCGACCGCACGATGGGCATCTTCGAGCGCCCCGCCCCCGCCTTCCTCGACGCCCTGGAACGCGAGTTCGGCTTCGCCCCGCCCCGCCACCACGGCCTCGACGTGGTCAACGCCATCCGCGCCCTGCGCGACGGCACGGCCAAGGTGTTCTTCGCCATGGGCGGCAACTTCGTCGCCGCCTCCCCCGACACCGACGTCACCGAGGACGCCATGAGGCGCGCCCGCCTCACCGTCCACGTCTCCACCAAGCTGAACCGCTCGCACGCCGTCACCGGCGCCCGGGCCCTGATCCTCCCCACCCTCGGCCGGACCGAGCGCGACCTGCAGGCGAGCGGCGAACAGTTCGTCACCGTCGAGGACTCCATGGGCATGGTGCACGCCTCCCGCGGCCGCCTGGCACCCGCGAGCCCCCATCTGCTCTCCGAGCCGGCCATCGTCTGCCGCCTCGCCCGACGCGTCCTCGGCGAGGCGAGCACCACCCCCTGGGAGGAGTTCGAGAAGGACTACGCCGCCGTCCGCGACCGCATCGCCCGCGTCGTGCCCGGCTTCGAGGACTTCAACGCCCGCGTGGCGCGGCCCGGCGGCTTCACCCTGCCGCACGCGCCCCGCGACGAACGCCGCTTCCCCACCGCCACCGGCAAGGCCAACTTCACCGCGGCGCCGGTCGAGTACCCGACGATCCCCGAGGGCCGCCTGCTGCTGCAGACCCTCCGCTCCCACGACCAGTACAACACCACCGTCTACGGCCTCGACGACCGTTACCGCGGCATCCACGGCGGACGCCGCGTCGTCCTGGTCCATCCCGAGGACGCCGCCGGGCTCGGCGTCGCCGACGGCTCCTACGTCGACCTGGTCTCCGAGTGGACGGACGGCACCGAACGCCGCGCCCCCGGCTTCCGCGTCGTCCACTACCCCACGGCCCGGCGCTGCGCCGCCGCCTACTATCCCGAGACCAATGTCCTGGTTCCGCTGGATTCGACCGCGGACGTCAGCAACACCCCGGCCAGCAAGTCGGTGGTGATCCGTCTGGAACAATCCGCGACCGACTGAGCGTTTGCTCAGTCGACAGACAGAGGCATCGTGGTCAGCGCAGCCGTCACGGACGGCAGCACCGCACCAGGTCTCCCCGAACGCATTGGAGCCGACCCCATGGGCGAGCAGAACACCGTGAAGTTCCCGCAGGAAGTCGTCGAGGAGTACGCCAGTCTCGGCGTTGACCTGCCCGCGCTCTTCTCCGCCGGCCACCTCGGCACCCGGATGGGCATCGAGATCAAGGAGGCTTCCGCGGAGCGGGTCGTCGGCACGATGCCGGTCGAGGGCAACACCCAGCCGTACGGCCTGCTGCACGGCGGCGCGTCGGCCGTGCTCGCCGAGACGCTCGGATCGGTCGGCTCCATGCTGCACGGCGGCCCGGGCAAGATCGCCGTCGGCGTCGACCTCAACTGCACGCACCACCGCGGCCTGAGCTCCGGCATCGTCACCGGCGTCGCCACCCCGGTCCACCGCGGCCGCTCCACGGCCACCTACGAGGTCGTGATCAGCGACGAGCAGGACCGCCGGGTCTGCAGCGCCCGCCTGACCTGCCTCCTGCGCTACGCCTGACCGCCAGCGCGCACCACGCCCGGGCGCCAGGCCGCGCGCCTCGCCCAGGCACCACACCCGCGCACCACGCCCAGGCAGCACACCCGCGCGCCACACCCTCGCGCCGGACGCGCACGCACGCGCACGCACGCGCCGGACGCAACGGGCACACGCCACCGCACACAAGGGGCGCCCCGGTCGTACACCACGACCGGGGCGCTCCTTTGTTCCGGAAGAGTAACGCTGTGTAACACGCGGAAAATAAATGCATGCCCCATTCACTTTTCCCGCGACCGCCTCATGACAACGCTGTCAGGTAATGAGTCAAAACCTAAAGACACCTGACCGCCGAACCGCTCCACCCTGCGGTTTCTCACCATGCGAAACGGTTGAACCTGCCGGAATTAACCTCTTCCACCCACTCCTTACCGCTCTGCATTACCTCGTGTCATAACAAGAGCGTCACATCCTTGGTCAGGCACTCCTCCCTATAAGCACCTCGCGCCTAGAGTCACCGCCAGTCACCGCGCCCCGGGAATCGCAAATCCGCCCAGCGCCTCGACTCGGCCGCGCTCCGGACCGGAACGGCCGTGCCAGGGAAAGGACACAACGTGCGTCAACGTCTCCTCGCATTGACCGCCGCGCTGGCGGCGGGAGCGCTCACCCTCACCGCCTGCGGCTCTCGCGACGAGGGCAACAACGGCGACGGCGGGTCGGCCACCACCGTCACCATCGGCCTCGACGCCCCCCTCACGGGCGATCTCGCCGCCCTCGGCCTGGGCATGAAGAACTCCGTCGACCTGGCCGTCAAGACGGCCAACAAGGAGAAGTACGTCGAAGGCGTCACCTTCAAGATCGAGGCCAGCGACGACCAGGCCCAGCCGGCCTCCGGCCAGCAGAACGCCACCGCGTTCGTCGGCAAGGAAGACGTTCTCGGTGTCGTCGGCCCGCTGAACTCCAGCGTCGGCGAGGCCATGCAGAAGGTGTTCAACGACGCCAACATGGCGCTGATCTCCCCGGCCAACACCAACCCGGCGCTCACCCAGGGCCTGGACTGGCAGAAGGAGCAGAAGCGCCCCTTCGCCTCCTACTTCCGCACGGCCACCACGGACGCCATCCAGGGCCCCTTCGCCGCCCAGTACATCTACAACGAGGCCAAGCTCAGCAAGGCCTTCATCATCGACGACAAGAAGACCTACGGCGCCGGTCTCGCGGCCACCTTCAAGGCCGAGTACGAGAAGCTCGGCGGCAAGGTCGTCGGCACCGACCACGTCGACCCCGAGTCCAAGGACTTCGCGGCCGTCGCCACCAAGGTCAAGTCCTCCGGCGCCGACGTCGTCTACTACGGCGGCGAGTACCCGGCCGGCGGTCCCCTGAGCAAGCAGATCAAGGACGCCGGCGCCAAGGTCGCCTTCGCCGGCGGCGACGCCCTCTACTCCCCCGAGTACGTCAAGCTCGCCGGCAAGGGCAGCGCGGGTGACTTCGCCACCTCCGTCGGCGCGCCGCTCGAGGAGCTCGAGTCCGCCAAGAAGTTCATCTCGAACTACGAGGCCGAGGGCTACAAGGAGGCCTACGAGGCCTACGGCGGCTACTCCTACGACGCCGCCTGGGCGATCATCGAGGCCGTCAAGTCCGTCGTCGAGAAGAACGACGGCAAGCTCCCCGAGGACGCCCGCAAGCAGGTCGTCGAGGCCCTCCAGGGCATCAGCTTCGACGGCGTGACCGGCCAGGTCTCCTTCGACGAGTTCGGTGACACCACCAACAAGCAGCTGACCGTCTACCAGGTCAAGGACGGCGCCTACGCGCCCGTGAAGTCCGGCACGCTGACGACCGGCTGACCCCGCCAACCCACCCGCCAAACCCAGGGCCGCGCGGCGCGCTGCACCCAGCGCCCCGCGCGGCCCTGTCCGTCCCAAGTCTCGGAGGCAATGCGGTGAACGAACTGCCGCAGCAGCTGGTCAACGGCCTGCTCCTAGGAGCCATGTACGGCCTTGTCGCCATCGGCTACACCATGGTCTACGGCATCGTCCAGCTCATCAACTTCGCCCACGGCGAGATCTTCATGATCGGAGGGTTCGGAGCCCTCACCGTCTACCTGTACATCCTGCCCGACGGCACCGGCCTCGCCGTGGCGCTCCCCCTCATGCTCATCGGCGCCGTGATCGCCTCCGTGCTCGTGGCCATAGGCGCCGAACGGCTCGCCTACCGGCCCTTGCGAGGAGCACCCCGCCTCGCCCCCCTGATCACCGCCATCGGCCTCTCCATCGCCCTGCAGCAGGCCGTCCAGGTGCTCTACCCGGAAGCCACCAAGTCGATCACCTTCCCCCAGATCGAGGGCGGCCCCTTCCACATCGGCAGCGTCACCCTGCAGACCGGCGACGTCTTCCTCCTCGCCGCGGCGCCCCTGTGCATGCTCGTCCTCGGCTGGTTCGTCATGCGCACCCGCACCGGACGCGGCATGCAGGCCACCGCCCAGGACCCGGACACCGCCAAGCTGATGGGCGTCAACACCGACCGCATCATCATGGTCGCCTTCGCCATCGGCGCCGTCTTCGCCGCCGTCGGAGCCGTCGCCTACGGCCTCAAGTACGGCGAGGTCCGCGCCAAGATGGGCTTCCTCCTCGGCCTCAAGGCCTTCACCGCCGCCGTCCTCGGCGGTATCGGCAACATCTACGGAGCCATGATCGGCGGCCTCGCCCTCGGCCTCGTCGAGGCGCTCTCCACCGCCTACATCGCGGAGATCCCCGGCATGGAGCAGCTCGGCGGCCAGTCCTGGGCCAACGTCTGGGCCTTCGTACTCCTCATCCTCGTGCTCCTCTTCAGGCCGCAGGGCCTGCTCGGCGAGCGCGTGGCGGACAGGGCGTGACACCAATGACGACACAGACCACCAGCACCCCGAACACCTCCGGCGACGAGACCGCGCGCCCCACCGGACGCCTGGTCCCGCTGCCCGCATCCGCAGCCCGCGCCCTGGCCACCGCCGGCGGCGTGCTCACGGTCATCGGCTGCTTCCTGGCCTGGACCTGGACCGCCGCCTTCCCCGGCAACCTCACCGTCTACGGCTACCCGGGCGGCCTCCAGTGGCTCGTCCTCGCCGGAGGCGCCCTCACCGCCCTCCTCGGCCTGGCCTCCTACGGCGTCAAGGGCCTGCGGTGGCTCGCCCCCGCGGGCGCCGACCCGGCCATCCGCCTCGCGGCCCTCGGCACCTTCCTGACCGCCTGGTACGCCGTCCTCGCCATCAGCGCGGCCCTCGGCGGCCTGGTCAACCTGGAGCCCGGCGGCTTCGCCGTCGCCGCCACCAGCCTCCTCGCGCTCCTCGGCGCCCTCGCCCTCCCCTTCGCACGGCCCGAGGGCGAACCGGCCGACCCCGAGGACACCGGCTGGGACCAGTTCAAGCACCGCGCCGGCCAGCGCTGGGCCGTGGTCAAGGCCGCCTTCGCCTCCGGCGACCTCACCCCCGCCCGGAAGCTGCCCGGCTACGTCGAGATCCTCCTCATCACCGCCGCCCTCGCCGTCGGCCTCGGCATCTTCACCTACGGCATCGGCACGGACCACGACGAACTCTTCGTCGGCTTCCTGATCACGGCGATCCTCGGCGCCGCGGCCCTCGCCAAGTCCGGTCTCCTCCAGCGCCTCAGCGCCCTGACCGCACGGCACCAGAACGTCTCCATCGCCGGAGCCTTCGCCGCCGCGGCCGCCTTCCCGTTCACCCAGACCAACGACCAGTACGCCAACCTCGGCGTCAACATCCTGATCTTCGCCACGGTCGCCCTGGGCCTGAACATCGTCGTCGGCCTCGCCGGCCTCCTCGACCTCGGCTACGTCGCCTTCCTCGGCGTCGGCGCCTACGCCGCGGCCCTGGTTTCCGGCTCCCCCTCCAGCCCCACCGGCCTCCACCTGCCGTTCTGGCAGGCGATCATCGTGGGCGCCATCGCCTCCATGGTCTTCGGCGTCCTCATCGGCGCGCCCACCCTGCGGCTGCGCGGCGACTACCTGGCCATCGTGACCCTCGGCTTCGGTGAGATCTTCCGCATCGCCGTCAACAACATGGACGGCACCAGCGGCCCGGACATCACCAACGGCGCCAACGGCATCACCAGCATCCCCGACCTGAAGATCTTCGGCTTCGACCTGGGCGTCCCCCACGAGGTCTTCGGCATCACGCTCGGCCGCTTCTCGAACTACTTCTTCCTGATGCTGCTGATCACCGCGGTGGTCGTGCTGGTCTTCCGCCGCAGCGGCGACTCGCGCATCGGCCGCGCCTGGGTGGCCATCCGCGAGGACGAGACCGCCGCCCTCGCCATGGGCATCAACGGCTTCCGCGTCAAGCTGGTCGCCTTCGCCCTCGGCGCCACCCTCGCCGGCCTCGCCGGCGCGGTCCAGGCCCACGTGACCTTCGTCGTCACGCCCGAGCAGTACCAGTTCGCCCACGACGTGCCGCCGAACTCCGCGTTCCTGCTGGCCGCCGTCGTCATGGGCGGCATGGGCACCATCGCCGGCCCCCTCATCGGCGGCGCGCTGCTCTACCTCATCCCCAACAAGCTGGCCTTCATGGACAGGTTCCAGCTCCTCGCCTTCGGCGTGGCACTCATCCTCATCATGCGCTTCCGCCCCGAAGGCATCGTCGCCGACCGGCGGCGCAAGCTCGAATTCCATGAGGACGCCGAAGCTCCCACAGTCCTCGGCAAGACAGGGGCCTGACCACCATGACCACCGAGACCATCACGCAGCAGCGCGAGACCGTGCTCGACGCACGCGGCGTCACCATGCGCTTCGGCGGCCTCACCGCCGTCCGCGGCGTCGACCTCCAGGTCAACAGCGGCGAGATCGTCGGCCTGATCGGCCCCAACGGCGCCGGAAAGACCACCTTCTTCAACTGCCTCACCGGCCTCTACGTCCCCACCGAGGGCGAAGTCCGCTACAAGGGCACCGTCCTGCCGCCCAAGCCGTTCAAGGTCACCGCGGCGGGAATCGCCCGCACCTTCCAGAACATCCGCCTCTTCAGCAACATGACGGTCCTCGAGAACGTTCTCGTCGGCCGCCACACCCGCACCAAGGAAGGGCTCTGGTCCGCCCTTCTGCGCGGCCCCGGATTCAAGAAGGCGGAAAGGGAATCCGAGGCGCGAGCCATGGAACTCCTTGAATTCGTCGGTCTCGCCCACAAGCGGGACCACCTTTCCAGGAATCTCCCCTACGGCGAGCAGCGAAAGCTGGAAATCGCCCGCGCCCTCGCCAGCGAACCCGGACTCCTCCTCCTGGACGAGCCCACCGCCGGCATGAACCCCCAGGAAACGCGCGCCACCGAGGAACTCGTCTTCGCCATCCGCGACCGCGGAATCGCCGTCCTCGTCATCGAGCACGACATGCGGTTCATCTTCAACCTCTGCGACCGCGTCGCCGTCCTCGTCCAGGGAGAGAAGCTGGTCGAGGGCGACAGCGCCACCGTCCAGAGCGACGAACGCGTCGTCGCCGCCTACCTCGGCGAACCCTACGAGGACGCCCCCGGCGCCGAAGAAGCAGCAGAAGTCGCAGCCGCCGAAGCCGCCGCCGGAAACACCGGCCGGGAAGGCGAAGGCGACAGCGCGCCCGGCAAGGAGACCGACCGATGACCGCACTCCTCGAGGTCGAGGACCTCCGCGTCGCCTACGGCAAGATCGAAGCCGTGAAGGGCATCTCCTTCAAGGTGGACGCCGGCCAGGTCGTCACCCTCATCGGCACCAACGGCGCCGGGAAGACCACCACCCTGCGGACCCTGTCCGGGCTCCTCAAGCCGTCCGGCGGCACCATCCGCTTCAACGGCCGGAACATCCGCAAGGTCCCGGCCCACAAGGTGGTCAGCCTCGGCCTCGCCCACTCGCCGGAAGGGCGCCACATCTTCCCCCGCATGTCCATCGAGGACAACCTGCGGCTCGGCGCCTACCTCCGCGACGACAAGTCGGGCATCGCCAAGGACATCCAGCGCGCCTACGACCTCTTCCCCATCCTCGGGGAACGCCGCCGCCAGGCCGCCGGAACCCTCTCCGGCGGCGAGCAGCAGATGCTCGCCATGGGCCGCGCGCTGATGTCCCAGCCCAAGCTGCTGATGCTCGACGAGCCCTCCATGGGCCTCTCGCCGATCATGATGCAGAAGATCATGGCGACCATCACCGAGCTGAGGTCCCAGGGCACCACCATCCTGCTCGTCGAGCAGAACGCGCAGGCCGCGCTCTCCCTCGCCGACCAGGGCTACGTGATGGAGGTCGGCAGGATCACCCTCACCGGCACGGGCCAGGAACTCCTGCACGACGAGTCCGTCCGCAAGGCCTACCTCGGCGAGGACTGACCCCGCGCCCGCCGGCACCCGGCACACGACGAGGCCCGTCCCCCTGGACTCCAGGGGGACGGGCCTCGTCCGTCGCTCGCGCCGCCGGCTCTCAGGCGCGGCCGGCCTTCTTCTCCTCGGAGTCGGCGATGACCGCCTCCGCGACCTGCTGCATCGACATCCGGCGGTCCATCGACGTCTTCTGGATCCACCGGAACGCGGCCGGTTCGGTCAGCCCGTACTCGGTCTGCAGGATCGACTTCGCGCGGTCCACCAGCTTGCGGGTCTCCAGCCGCTGGGAGAGATCGGCGATCTCCTTCTCCAGCTCCTTCATCTCCGTGAACCGCGACACCGCCATCTCGATGGCCGGGACGACGTCGCTCTTGGAGAACGGCTTCACCAGGTACGCCATGGCGCCGGCGTCCCGCGCACGCTCCACCAGCTCGCGCTGCGAGAAGGCGGTCAGCATCAGGACCGGGGCGATGGACTCCTCGGCGATCTTCTCCGCGGCGGAGATGCCGTCCAGCTTGGGCATCTTCACGTCCAGGATCACCAGGTCCGGGCGGTGCTCCCGCGCCAGCTCCACGGCCCGCTCGCCGTCCCCGGCCTCGCCGACGACCGTGTACCCCTCCTCCTCCAGCATCTCCTTGAGATCCAGCCGGATCAGAGCCTCGTCCTCGGCGATGACCACGCGGGTGGTCTGCGGGGGGACGTGCGACTTGTCGTCGTCGTCAACGGGCTGCGGGGACTCGGGGGCGGTCACACTGGCTCCTCGGCGCTCAGGCAGGGTACTGCTGCTCCGCAGCCTACCTAGCTGCGGGCTCGCCATGTCAGCCGGTACACTCCTAGCGGTCGACCTGCCGGGTTGGCGGAACGGCAGACGCTGATGTCTCAAACACATCTGTCCGAAAGGACGTGCGGGTTCGAATCCCGCACCCGGCACCTCGCATCGAGCGGATGTTCACTTCCGAGTGAACATCCGCTTTTTGCTGTGCCGGCTCCCGCCGGGTCACGCACCGTGAACACATGACCCACTACAGCACCGAAGTGCGACAGAAGGCCCTGACGCTGCTCCGGGGCGGCAGCCGCAACGCGGAGGTGGCCCGTGCGCTGAAGGTCCCCACGGGCACCGTCGGTTACTGGAAGCACAGGGATCGCGCCGCACGCGGCGAGTGCCCCGGGCGCGGTGCCTCCACCTGCCCGCGCTGCGACGGCCGGGACCTCGACCACGCCGCCTACGGCTACCTGCTGGGCCTCTACCTCGGCGACGGTCACATCAGCCACTACTCGCAGCACCGGGTGCCGAACCTGATGATCACGTGCACCGCGTCATGGCCGGGCCTCATGGACGAGTGCGAGGCCGCGATGCGCGCGGTCTTCCCCGGCAACGGGGTCTGCCGGGTCCGGCGAACCGGCTGCAGCAACGTGAAGGTGTACTCGCGGCATCTGTACTGCCTGTTCCCCCAGCACGGCCCCGGCAAGAAGCACGAGCGCCGTATCGCGCTGGAGCCGTGGCAGCGAGCGATCGTGGCCGCGCACCCGTGGGAGTTCGTCCGGGGCCTGACCCACTCCGACGGGTGCCGCGTCACCAACTGGACGACACGTGTCGTGGGCGGGGAGCCCAAGCGCTACGAGTACCCGCGCTACTTCTTCGCCAACAAGTCGGACGACATCCGGCAGTTGTACTGCGAGGCCCTCGACCTCGTCGGCGTCGAGTGGAGGATCTGCGCCCGCGGCGGAAACCCCTTCAACGTCTCCGTCGCCCGCAAGGCCTCCGTCGCACTGATGGACGCCCACGTCGGGCCCAAGTACTGAGGCTCAGTCCTCGCCGATGTGGTGGACCCGGACCAGGTTGGTCGTCCCGGACACCCCCGGCGGCGACCCCGCCGTGATGACCACGATGTCCCCCTTGCGGCAGCGCCCGTACTTCAGCAGCAGTTCGTCGACCTGTTCGACCATCGCGTCCGTGGAGTCGACGTGCGGGCCGAGGAACGTCTCCACGCCCCAGGTCATGCTGAGCTGGGAGCGCGTCGCCGGCTCGGGGGTGAAGGCGAGGACCGGGATCGGCGAGCGGTACCTGGAGAGCCGCCGCACCGTGTCGCCGGACTGTGTGAAGGCGACCAGGAACTTCGCGCCGAGGAAGTCGCCCATCTCCGCCGCCGCGCGGGCCACCGCCCCGCCCTGGGTGCGGGGCTTGTTCCGCTCGGTCAGCGGCGGGAGCCCCTTGGCGAGGATGTCCTCCTCCGCCGCCTCGACGATGCGCGCCATGGTCAGCACCGTCTCCACGGGGTACTTGCCGACGCTGGTCTCGCCGCTGAGCATCACCGCGTCGGTGCCGTCGATGACCGCGTTGGCGACGTCGGAGGCCTCGGCGCGCGTGGGGCGCGAGTTGTCGATCATCGAGTCCAGCATCTGGGTGGCGACGATCACCGGCTTGGCGTTCCGCTTGGCGAGCTTGATCGCCCGCTTCTGCACGATCGGCACCTGTTCCAGCGGCAGTTCGACGCCGAGGTCGCCGCGGGCGACCATGATGCCGTCGAACGCGGCGACGATCTCCTCGATGTTCTCGACCGCGTGCGGCTTCTCGATCTTGGCGATGACGGGGAGCCGGCGCCCCTCCTCGTCCATGATGCGGTGGACGTCCTTGATGTCGAGCGCGCTGCGCACGAAGGAGAGGGCGATGACGTCGAAGCCCGTGCGCAGCGCCCAGCGCAGGTCGGCCTCGTCCTTGTCGGAGAGGGCGGGGACGGAGACGGCGACGCCGGGGAGGTTGAGGCCCTTGTGGTCGGAGACCATGCCGCCTTCGACGACGGTGGTGTGGATCAGCGGGCCTTCGATGCCGCGGACCTCCAGGGTGACCTTGCCGTCGTCGACGAGGATGCGCTCGCCGGTGGCGACGTCGTTGGCGAGGCCCTGGTAGGTGGTGCCGCAGAGATGGCGGTCGCCGTGGGCGTCGGGTTCGACGCTGATGGTGAAGGCGTCGCCGCGTTCGAGGAGGACGGGGCCCTCGCGGAAGCTGCCGAGGCGGATCTTGGGTCCCTGGAGGTCTGCGAGGGTGCCGACGCTGCGGCCGGTTTCGTCGGCGGCCTGGCGTACGCGGCGGTAGCGCTCCTCGTGTTCGGCGTGGTCGCCGTGGCTGAGGTTGAAGCGGGCCAGGTCCATGCCGGCGTCGACGAGTGCCTTGACGCGGTCGTAGGCGTGGGTGGCAGGCCCGAGGGTGCAGACGATTTTTGCTCGGCGCATGGTCCGACCCTAGGGCCTACCGGCGGGTAGGCCATTCTCGTCGGGGTTCTGTTCAACAACCTGTACGGGACGTGCTGTTGGGGTGAATGAGGGTTCGATAAATGGGGCCTGGCCGACCGCCCGCCGGGCGCCTCCTCACAGCGTGGGCGGGGCCATGGTGAACCGCGCGTTGACCTGGGCGTGGACGTGCTGCCGGCGCGGTTCGAGGTCCAGGGCGGGCGGGGCGGCCGCTCCGGCGGCGCCGGCCGGGGGCGGAGGGGCGCCGAAGAGGGGCGGTGCGGCGCCGCGGACGGTGGCGCCGGCGCCGGTGTTGTCGGCGCCGACGTCGGCGACGTCGACGACGCCGGTGAGGGTGGTGCCGAGCGCCTCGGCGTACTCGCGGGCGCGGGCGACGGCCTGGCGGACGGCTTCCTGGCGGGCGCGGCGGCGGGCGGGCGAGTTGGTCGTCAGTTGCCAGTAGGGGCCGTTGACGCTGGTGTGGTCGAGGTCGGCGAGGCGGGTGGTGAGTTCGCCGAGGACGGTGAAGTCGGTGATCTCGGCGGTGAGGACGACGCGGCCGTGGTAGGCGCGGATGCGTTCGCCGCGGCCGCGCTGGCTGAGTTCGGGGGTGATGGAGAAGGCCCCGGTCTCGACGTGGGTGACGGCGTCGCCGTAGCTCTTGACGAGTTCGAGGGCGGTGTTGTTGCGCCGGGTGAGGTTGGTGACGGCGTCGCGCCGGTCGGTGCCGCGGGCGGTGACGGTGAGGACGAGGCGGGCGACCTCGGGGTCGACCTCGAGGTGGGCCTCGCCGCGGACGGCTATGCGGGGGTGCTCGATGACGGGTTCGGCGGTCATGGGGTCACCATGCCAGGGCCCTCGGACAGTCGTCCGTCGCTTACCGGATCGCAACCTGGTGGACCTGTCGGCGGCGGGGTCGGGTGGTGAAGAATCTACGCGCGTTGGCAGGAGCGTGGGCCAGGGCGCGTCGGCAGTGTTGTGGGGAAGGTGCGGGAGCATGGCGTTGGAAGCGTTGGATCGCCGGAAGTTTCTGAAGAAGTCCGCGGTGACGGGTGCGGGTGTGGCGCTGGCGGGAGGTGCGATGGGGGTTCCGGCCGCTCAGGCTGCTCCGGTGGACGGCCCGTCGGCGGCCGGTGGCCGTCCGGGGAAGCGTTTCTCCTTGACGGTGATGGGGTCGACGGACCTGCACGGCAACGTCTTCAACTGGGACTACTACAAGGACGCCCAGTTCGAGGACGCGGCGGGCAACGCGCTGGGTCTGGCGCGGATCTCCTCCCTGGTGAAGGAGGTGCGGGCGGAGAAGGGCGCCGGCCGGACGATGCTGATCGACGCGGGTGACACGATCCAGGGCACCCCGCTGACGTACTACTACGCGAAGGTCGACCCGATCACCGCCGAGGGCGGGCCGGTGCATCCGATGGCGCGGGCGATGAACAGCATCGGCTACGACGCGGTGGCGCTGGGCAACCACGAGTTCAACTACGGCATCGAGCTGCTGCGGAAGTTCGAGTCGCAGTGCGACTTCCCGCTGCTGGGCGCGAACGCGGTGGACGCGACGACGCTGAAGCCGGCGTTCCCCCCGTACTTCCTCAAGTCCTTCCACGTCCCCGGTTCCGCCCGCCCGGTGAAGGTGGCGGTCCTGGGGCTGACCAACCCGGGCATCGCGATCTGGGACAAGGCGTACGTGCAGGGCAGGCTGAAGTTCCCGGGCCTGGAGGAGCAGGCCGCGCTGTGGGTGCCGAAGCTGCGGGCGATGGGCGCGGACGTGGTGATCGTCTCCGCGCACTCGGGCACCTCGGGCACGTCCTCGTGGAGCGACCAGCTGCCGTACGTGGAGAACTCGGCGGCGAACGTGGCGCGTCTGGTGCCGGGCATCGACGCGATCCTGGTGGGTCACGCCCACAAGGAGATCGCCGAGCTGCGGGTGGTGAACGAGAGGTCGGGCAGGGAGGTCGTGCTGTCCGAGCCGCTGATGTGGGGTGAGCGGCTGTCGCTGTTCGACATCGAGCTGGTCTTCGCGAAGGGCCGCTGGTCGGTGGAGTCGGTGAGGGCGTCGCTGCGCGACTCCAGGGACGCGGCCGAGGATCCGGCCATCGTGGCGCTGCTCCAGGAGCAGCACGACGCGGTCGTCGAGTACGTCAACCAGGTGGTGGGCACGGCCACGGTGACGTTGACGACGGCGGAGGCCCGCTACAAGGACGAGCCGATCATCGACCTGATCGCCAAGGTGCAGGAGGACGTGGTGCGGGCCGCGCTGGCCGGCACGGAGTACGCCTCGCTGCCGGTGGTGGCGCAGGCGTCGCCGTTCTCGCGGACGTCCCAGATCCCGGCGGGCGAGGTGACGATCCGGGACCTGTCGAGCCTGTACGTGTACGACAACACGCTGGTGGCGAAGGTCCTGACGGGGGCGCAGCTGAAGGACTACCTGGAGTTCTCGGCGGAGTACTACGCGCGGGTCGCGCCGGGTGCTCCGGTGGACGTGGACGCGCTGACCAACGCGGGCAACCGTCCGGACTACGCGTACGACTACGTGTCGGGCGTGCGGTACGACATCGACATCGCGCAGCCGGCGGGTTCACGGATCAGGAACCTGACGTTCGAGGGCGCCCCGGTGGCGGCGGACGCGAGGTTCGTGCTGGCGGTGAACAACTACCGGGCGAACGGCGGCAGCGCGTATCCGCACGTGGCGTCGGCGCCGGAGGTGTGGGCGGAGTCGACGGAGATCCGGACGCGGATCGCGGAGTGGGTGACGGCGAAGGGTGTGCTGGACCCGGAGGACTTCGCGTCGGTGGACTGGCGTCTGACGCGGGACGGCGTTCCGGTCTTCTGACCCCTCGCCGCGCGGGGGTCGTCGAGGACGGCCGGGTGGGCGGCGCGGCGCCGGCGGGTTCTCCCCGTCGGCGCCGCCGGCGTTTCCGGGCCCTGGGGGCGGGACGGGCTCAGCGGAGGCCGAAGGTGGTGAAGGCGGTGCGGGTGGGGAGGCGGTAGACCTCCTTGCCGGTGAGGGCGTTGAGGATGGTGGCGCTGCGCCAGGCGACGAGGCCGAGGTCGGGGGCGCCGACGCCGTGGGTGTGGAGTTCGGCGTTCTGGACGTAGACGTCGCCGGTGATGGCGGGGTCGAGGCGGAGCCGGTAGTGGTCGTCGATCTGGGGGCGGCCGGCGGCGTCGCGGGCGAGGTGGGGGGCGAGGCCGGTGAGGAGGTCGTCGAGGGGGCGCCGGCGGTAGCCGGTGGCGAGGACGACGGCGTCGGTCCGGACGGTGGTGCGGGTGTGCTGCTGGGTGTGTTCGAGGCCGAGGTGGATGGGTCCGCCGGGCGGCCGGTGGGCGGTGCGGACCTCGACCGCGGGGGTGAGGCGGGTGTCGGGCCATCCGCCGTCGAGGGTGCGGCGGTACAGCTCGTCGTGGATGGCGGTGATGGTGTCGGTGTCGATGCCCTTGTGGAGCTGCCACTGGCCGGCGACGAGGTGGTCGCGGACGGGTTCGTCGAGCTGGTGGAAGTAGCGGGTGTAGTCGGGGGTGAAGTGTTCGAGCCCGAGTTTGGAGTACTCCATGGGGGCGAACGCGGGGGTGCGGCCGGTCCAGTGGAGGTTCTCCCGGCCGGCGGGGCGGTGGCGGAGGAGGTCGAGGAAGATCTCGGCGCCGGACTGCCCGGTGCCGATGACGGTGACGTGGTGGGCGTCGAGCAGGGTGTCGCGGTGGTGGAGGTAGTCGGCGGAGTGGAGGACGGGGGTGTCCGGGTCGTCGGCGAGGGGGCGGAGCGGTGCGGGGACGTGGGGTTCGGTGCCGATGCCGATGGCGATGTGCCGGGTGGGGGTGCGGTGCCGGCTGTGGGGGTGGCCGTGTGCGTCGAGGCGGGTGTGGTCGACCTCGAAGAGGGCGCGGTGGGGGTTCCAGCGGATGGTGTCGACCTGGTGGCGGAAGTGGAGGCCGGGGAGGTTCTCGCTGACCCAGCGGCAGTAGGCGTCGTACTCGGCGCGGTGGATGTGCCAGCGTTCGGCGAAGTAGAAGGGGAAGAGGCGGTCGCGGGCCCTGAGGTGGTTGAGGAAGGTCCACGGGCTGGTGGGGTCGACGAGGGTGACCAGGTCGGCGGGGAACGGCACCTGGAGGGTGGTGCCGTCGATGAGGAGGCCGGGGTGCCAGTCGAAGCCGGGGCGGCGTTCGTAGAAGGCGGTGTCGAGCCGGCCGAGGGGCTGGGCGAGGGCGGCGAGGGAGAGGTTGGCGGGGCCGATGCCGATGCCGACGAGGTCGCGGGGGGTCTCGTCCGGGGCGGGGTGTGTCATGGGGTCGTCCTCCGTGGGGGCTCGGAGGGTTAACGACCGTGGTGGTGCGGGGACGCGGGGCGGGCGGGCCCCGCGTCCTCCGGGCGGCCCGGACCGGGTCGAGCCGGCGGTCCGGGCCGGGTCGAGCCGGCGGTCCGGCCCGGGTGGAGCCGGCGGTCCGGGCCCGACCGGGCCCAGGCCGGGTCGAGCCGGCGGCCCGGGCCGGGTGGAGCCGGCGGTCCGGGCCGGGTCGAGCCGGC
Organism: Streptomyces sp. NPDC047130; assembly: GCF_040643475.1. Classification (NCBI taxonomy): domain Bacteria; kingdom Bacillati; phylum Actinomycetota; class Actinomycetes; order Kitasatosporales; family Streptomycetaceae; genus Streptomyces; species Streptomyces sp. NPDC047130. Next base: position 171,018 of record NZ_JBEYUK010000015.1, read on the forward strand.
GGCCCGGGCCGGGTGGAGCCGGCGGCCCGGACCGGACCGGGCAGGCGGCGGCGCGGGCCTTGTCGGCCTGCGGCCCTGACCGGGGCGAACCAGCCGCCCGGACCGGGTCGGGCGGGGCGCGGGCCGGGTCAGTCGGTGGTGCGGACGCGCAGGGCGCGGGCGAGGTCGTCGAGCTGGTCGGCGAGTCTGCGGCGCAGTGCGGGGGTGATGTCGTCGCTGTCGAGGCAGGCGTGGCCGCGGTCGAGGGTGTCCTGGTCGACGGCGTGGGCGGGGAAGGCGTGGTGTCCGGCGGCCTCGGCGATGGCGGGGCCGCGACGGCGGGCCACGGCGGGTGCGTCGGTGAACCAGCGGGTGACGTACTCGGCGGTGAGGTCGGCCTGTTCGGGCTGCCAGAAGCCCTGCGCGGTGGCGGTGAACAGGTAGTTGGACAGGTCGTCGCCGAGGAACATGGCCTCCCAGGCACGCTTCTTGGCGTCGGCGTCGGGGAAGGCGGCGCGGCACCGGGCGGCGCCTTCCTGCCCGGTGGCGGTGGGGTCCCGTTCGAGTTCCCGGGCGACGTCGGACTCGTCGACGGCGCCGAGGACGGCGAGGCGGGCGAGGATGCGCCAGCGCAGCGCGGGGTCGAGTTCGGGTCCGCCGGGGACGGTGTCGTCGGCGAGCCAGGCGGTGAGGGTGTCGGCGCGCTGGGCGCTGTCGATGCGGTGGCGGACGGCGGTGAGGCGCAGGCCGGGCTGGGAGCCGTCCTCGGTGCGGCGCAGCAGGTCGCGGCAGAGTTCCCCGATGAGGGTGAGGGCCTCGGCGCGCCGTTCGAGGGGGAGGTAGCGGTCGGCGATCTGGCCGCGGGCGAAGGTGAGGACGCCCTGCACGATGGCGAGGTCGGTCTCCTCGGGGAGGTGGGCGCTCGCGGTGGCGAGGTGGTCGAAGGGGTCGAGTTCGCCGTCGCGGACCATGTCGCGCAGGGTGTTCCACAGGACGGCGCGGGTGAGGCCGTCGGGGACCTGGGAGAGGCCTCTCAGGGTGGTTTCCAGGGAGTCCTCGTCGAGGCGGATCTTGGCGTAGGTCTGGTCGTGGTCGTTGGGGACGACGAGGGCGGGGCGGACGCCGTTGTGGCTCTCGGGCTCCCCGGGGACGTCGGTCTCGTGGCGTTCGCGCAGGACCAGGGTGCGGTCGGCGCCGAGGACGCGGTCGTAGACGCCGACGGTGATGCGGTGGGGGCGGCTTCCCCGGTGGCCGAGGGCGAGGCTCCAGCGGCCGGGGGCGGTGTCGACGGTGGCGGTGAGGGTGTCGACGCCGGTGGTGCGCAGCCAGGCGTCGGCCCAGGCGTGGACGTCGCGGTCGGTGTGGGCGGCGAGGGAGTCGAGGAAGTCGGCGAGGGTGGCGTTGGCGAACCTGTGGCGGGCGAAGTGGGTGTTGATGCCGGCCAGGAAGTCCTTCTCGCCGAGCCAGGTGACGAGCTGGCGCAGGGCGCTGGCGCCCTTGGCGTAGGAGATGCCGTCGAAGTTGAGGAGTGCGGCGGCGGTGTCGGGGACGTCGTCGGGGGCGACGGGGTGGGTGGAGGGCCGCTGGTCGGCGTCGTAGCCCCAGCTCTTGCGGGCGACGGCGAACTCGGTCCAGGTGTCGTCGAAGCGGGTGGCCTCGACGAGGGTCTGGTAGCCCATGTACTCGGCGAAGGACTCGTTGAGCCAGATGTCGTCCCACCAGCGGAGGGTGACGAGGTCGCCGAACCACATGTGGGCCATCTCGTGGGCGATGACCATGGCGCGGGTCTGGCGTTCGGTGTCGGTGACGGCGGAGCGGTAGACGAATTCGTCGCGGAAGGTGACGAGTCCGGGGTTCTCCATGGCGCCGGCGTTGAACTCGGGGACGAAGGCCTGGTCGTAGGAGTCGAAGGGGTAGGGCTCGTCGAACTTGGCGTGGTATCGGTCGAAGCAGCGGGTGGTGATGCCGAGGATCTCGTCGGCGTCGGTGTCGAGGTGGGGGGCGAGGCTGGCGCGGCAGTGGATGCCGAAGGGGAGTCCGCGGTGCTGGGTGCGGACGGAGTGCCAGGGGCCGGCGGCGACGGCCAGCAGGTAGGTGGAGATGGCGGGGGTGGTGGCGGCGGTCCAGGTGCCGTTGCCGTCGTGGGTGGTGCGGCTGTTGGCGAGGACGGTCCAGCCCTCAGGGGCCTTGACGGTGACGTCGAAGGCGGCCTTGAGGTCGGGCTGGTCGAAGGCGGCGTAGACGCGCTGGACGTCGTCGAGGAAGAGCTGCGTGTAGACGTAGGTCTTGCCGTCGGTGGGGTCGGTGAAGCGGTGCATGCCCTCGCCGGTGCGGGAGTAGCGCATCGCGGCGTCGACGACCAGTTCGTGGTCGCCGGCGGTGAGGCCGCGCAGGGGGAGCCGGTTGTCGTCGAGGGTGGCGGGGTCGAGCGGGTGTCCGTCGAGCGTGGCGGAGCGCAGTTCGGCGGGCTTGAGTTCGACGAAGGTGTCCGCGGCGGCGCGGGCGGTGAACCGGACGGTGGTCCGTGAGTCGAAGGTGTCCTCGCCGGTGGTGAGGTCGAGTTCCACGGTGTAGTGCTCGACCGTGAGGAGGTCTGCTCGGGTCTGCGCTTCGTCGCGCGTCAGTACGGACATGGGCACATGCTGCCTGATGAGGGGTGCCGGGCGCAGGGGGGTTGCGCCCTCGTTGCCCCGTGCGCGCGGTGGGCGGCGGGGCGCACGGGGGTCAGGCCGGGGTGTCGTCGGCGGGGTCGTCCGCCTGCTCGGCGATGCGTTCGTGGTGCCGGATGACCTCGGCGATGATGAAGTTGAGGAGTTTCTCCGCGAAGGCGGGGTCCAGCTTGGCGTTCTCGGCGAGCCGCCGCAGCCGGGCGATCTGCTCCGCCTCGCGCGCCGGGTCGGCGGGGGGCAGCTGGTGCTTGGCCTTGAGGAAGCCGACCTGCTGGGTGCACTTGAACCGTTCGGCGAGCATGTGGACGACGGCGGCGTCGATGTTGTCGATGCTGTCGCGGAGCCGGTGGAGCTCTTCGCGGACGGTGGGGTCGACGGGGGCGTTGTTGCTGGTCGTCATGGTCGATCACTGTAGGCGTCGCGGTGTGCGGGCGGCGGCGCGGTCCCACAGTGTGGGCGGGGCGCCGGGTTTCGGCGCGGCGGTCGCCCCACCTGGCCGTCCGGCCGGCCGGGGCCACGGTCACAGGCCCGGCAGTGGCTCCTGCTCCACGTCGTGGGAGCGGTGCTCGAACCGGCGGTCGGGGTCGCATTCCGGTCCGAAGCCCCTGCGGCGCGATTCCGCGTCCCGCAGCTCGGAGCCGCACAGGCGGCACCACACCCGCCGCGGGAGGCCCGGCGGCGGGTCGGTCAGTGCTTCCTGCTGATGCGGCACGGCACCAGTGTGCCCCCTCCGGCCGGAGTCGCACGACCGAGGGCCGGAAGGGGTCCGTCAGTGCTCGCAGAGGCTGAACTCGCGCTCGTAGATCTGCTGGTTGTGCTCGTCGACGAAGAACTTGCGTTCCTTCATCAGTTCGTCGCGGTAGGTCCTGGCCTCCTCCAGGGTCATGGTGGAGGTGTCGGCCCACGGCTGCTGCGGCGGCACGTCGGAGGTGGAGACGATGCGCTGGGTGGGGTCGACGAGGAAGAAGGCGAGGATCTTGCGGTGCCCGGGCCGGGAGGGGTCCTCGAGGCGGAACGGCGCGACGCGGTGCTGGAGGATGTTGGGGAACGCCAGGCAGCGGCCGGCCGGGGTGGCGGCGGAGCCGAGCACCTGGTTCAGCGGGCCCTCGTTCTCCAGGCCGTAGACCTCGCCGATCCCGGTGTCGTCGCTCTGCTCGTAGGCCGGTTCGTCGACGGCGGTGCGGAAGCTCAGGCGGCTCTCGGTGATGTTCTCGTTGTCCCAGTAGAGGAGGCAGGTGGAGACGATCCGCTCGTTCTGCATGCCCTCGACGTGCCAGGAGCCTCCGGCGTACTCGGGCTTGTCCGGGGTGAGGTGGATGGTGGCGAGCTTGACGATGACCTGGAGGTCGCGGCCGCGCAGGTCGACGCGGTCGACCACGTCGGGCACGGCCTGCGGGTCGTACGCGGGCGCGTCGGGGACGGCCGGGCGGCGGTTCTCGTACCACTCGTCCATGGCCTCCTCCCACGCTTCCTGGGCCTCCTCGTCGTCCTCGTCCTCGGGCTCGGCCGGCTCGGTGGCGTCGTACCAGGAGTAGGGGTCGGCCTCGATCCGCGGGGGCCGCGGGTTGTGGAGGTCGGTGAGCACGTTCTCGAACAGCGGGCGCACGCGGGCGAACAGGTCGGGCAGGACGGCGGCGAGGTCGCGGTGGTCCTCCGGGTGGACGTTGTTGACGTACGAGCGGAAGGCGACGCGGCCGTCCTCGCCGACCTCGACGTCCGTGGGCAGCCACTGGAACCGCTCGGAGAACTCGTACCCGGGGCCGTATGTCTCCGGCCGCCGCCAGGCCCGCTCGAATCCGCCGCTCACCTCGCGGACGAGGCAGAAGAGCGACGGGTGCACGAGGTCGAGCACCTGGCCGTCGGAGCCGGGGTGCCAGTCCTTCTCCGCGTC